>CAZONT010000033.1:0-29139 GCA_964581285.1 uncultured Planctomycetaceae bacterium
TTCGAAGCTCATCGGCGGGTGATCCGGCATCGGGTAGTGCATCTCGACCTGGTCGCCGACTTCCAGTCCCCAGTCCCGCGCCAGCAGCTCCTCGATCAGCACGCCGGTGTTTTCGCCCGGCTTCAACATCCGCCCCGCGCTCAGCTTGTAATTGCGAAAATCCAGCTCGGCCGGAATGTCGACCCCGACCAGGTCGAGCCGCATGATCTCCGGCGAGCCGCGCTTCGGCGGCCGCATGATCTCGACAGTCTCGAGCGTCCGCCGCGTGACCCTCGCAACGCCCGGAAGCTCGGTCAGCCCTTCCGCCACTTTTTCATCAAAAAGCGCCCAACGCCCCGCGACGCTCTCGACCGAGACCTGCGCCCGCCCGATCCACTCGACAACCGTGTCGGTCACGCTCCGCCGCACCGATTCGTAGCAATTCGTCACCCACGCGACCAGGGCCACGCCCAGCGCGATCGACGCCGTCGCCAGCAGCGTTCGAACCGGCTTAGCGAGCCAGTTCCGCGTACCGACTTGCCACCAATGCCGCATCCTGGCTTCCTTGCGAGTCGATGCACCCGCGCAATTCCCCCTCGCGCAGCACGAAGACTCGGTCCGCGTTCGCCGCCGCCGCCGCCTCGTGCGTCACCATCACGATCGTCGCCTGGTGTTCGTTCGCCAGGTTTCGCAGGAGCTTCCAGATCTCCGCTGACGCCGCCGGGTCCAGGTTTCCCGTCGGCTCGTCCGCCAGCAGCAGGTCCGGCCGGATCAGCAGCGATCGCGCGATCGCCACGCGTTGCTGCTCGCCGCCCGACAGGGCCGACGGCTGGTGATTCTCGCGATTCGACAGATGCACCTGCGCAATCAACTCCCTCGCCCGCGCCTCGATCGCCGGCAGCGCCTGTCCGTCGACCATCAGCGGCAGCATCACGTTCTCAAACGCCGTCAGTGTCGGCAGCAGGTTGTACGATTGAAAGACGATGCCAATCTTCCGCCGCCGGAACAGCGTCCGCTGCCGGTCCGACATCCGCGTGATGTCCTGATCGCCGATCTGGATGCTCCCCGCATCCGGCAGGTCGAGTCCGCCGATCAGGTGCAGCAGCGTCGTCTTCCCCGATCCGCTTGCCCCCATGATCGCGACGAATTCGCCCTTGCGGATCGTCAGGCTCACGCCGCGCAGCGCGTGAACGTCCTCGGCCCCCAGCCGGTAGTGCTTGTGCAGCGCGTTGACGACAACAAGATCGCTCATGCTCCCGATCGTTTCACCGCCGCGTGCCCTTCCATTCCGTCGCCATCGTCCCGCACAAGCCGTAGAATGATCGAAATGCGGATCATCCTGACGTCCGATCTGCACTACGACGTGCAGCGAAGCAAGGCCCCTACCGAGGAGATTGCCCGCAGGATCGTCGCCGCCGGCGGCGATCTGCTCGTCCTCGTGGGCGACTCGGCCGCCGTCGATCTCGCCATTCTAGAGCGACTGCTCTCTCTTTTCGATGCGTTCAATGGTCGACGCCTCTTCGTCGCCGGAAACCACGAACTCTGGGTCGCGCCCGGCGCCGATTCGTTTCGTCGCTGGGAGGTCGAACTCGAAGACGTCTGCAAGCGTGCCGGCTACCACTATCTCGATGCGGCGCCCTTCGTCGAGTCCGGCCTCGCCGTCGTCGGCAGCGTCGGCTGGTACGATTATTCCTTTCGCTCAGCGCCGTTGCGGATTCCGCTTCGCTTCTACCAGCACAAGGTCGCCCCCGGCCGCGCGGCCGCCGAAGAGTCACTGCGCCACCTCGTTACCGGCTACGACGACATCCCGGCCGGCGCGGATAGCATCTTCGTCCGCTGGATGGACGGCGTGCGGGCGAATCTCGGCCTGTCCGACGTCGAATACACGCACCTGCTGGCCGCCCGGCTCCGTACGCATCTCGCCGAGGCGACCGCACGGATTGATCGCGTCGTCGCCGCCATTCATCATGTGCCCTTCCATCAGCTCGTGCCTCGCACCATCCACCCGAACTTCGCCTTCGCCGAGGCGTATATGGGAAGCGAGCTGCTCGGCGAAGTCTTGTTGGATTTTCCGCAGGTTCGCGACGTCTATTGCGGCCATGCCCACCGCCGCAAATCCGTCCGCGTCGGCGACCTGACCGCCACCTGCATCGGTTCGACTTACACGGAGAAGCTCTATGACGTGCTCGACGTTCCATGAAACGCCTGAGCGTGCAGTCTTTTCAACCCGGGTCATCCGGTTCTTGGCGCTCTCGCTTCTGTTGGCGTCAGCCGCCCCCGCTGGCGCCGACGACTCCGCGGCCCGCATCCGCCGTCGCACGCCCGTCGTCGAAGTCGTCGACAAGTGCCGCTCCGCCGTCGTCAACATCTCCACCACACGCCGTTTCCTCATCCAGCGCGGAGCCGGTCCCTTCGACATTATGCTCGGTGACCGCTTCCTTCTGCCCCCGCCCGAGCAGGTCGAACAGCAGTCCATCGGCTCCGGCTTCCTCATCGACCCGGCCGGCTTCATCGTCACCAACGCCCACGTCCTCGCCCAGGCCGTCCAGCAGACCATCATCTTTGCCGACGGCACAAAGCTGCCGGCCGACGCCATCGCCGTCGATCCGGAGCACGACCTCGCGATCCTCAAGGTGAACAATTCCAAGCCCCTGCCGTTCCTGACGCTCGGCCGCTCCGACGACCTCATGATCGGCGAGACCGTCGTCGTCGTCGGCAATCCGCTCGGCCTTCAGCACACCTGTACCACCGGCATCATCTCGGCCCTCAATCGCGACCTCATCTTTCCGCGCGGCCTCAAATTCGACGGCCTTATCCAGACCGACGCCTCGATCAACCCCGGCAACTCCGGCGGCCCGCTGCTCAACATCAATGGCGAACTGATCGGCGTCACCTCCGCCATCCGCGGCGACGCCCAGAACATCGGCTTCGCCATCCCCGTCGACGAGCTGCGGAAGTATCTGCCGGTCTATCTCGACATCGAACGAATCCGCCGCGTCGAACTTGGCATGCACCTCGCCGAGCAGATCGGCGAATCCTATGAAGGCGGCGCCCGCGTTGTCATCGATCGCGTCGACGAGGGTTCTCCGGCCGCCCGCGCCGGCCTCAAGGTTGGCGACGTTCTGCGAGCCATCAACGGCAAGCCCACACCGACATTCATGGCCGCCTTCTCGGTCCTCCGCGACGTCGCCACCGGCAAACCGTTCGGTGTCACGGTCGTTCGCAATGGCAAGACCGAAAAAAAATCGGTCACGATGATCGCGATCACCAAGCCCTACGGTTCGAAGCTCATGGTCGATCGCTTCGGCATCGACGTCCGCGAAATGACCGCCGACGAAATTCGGTCCCTGCGAGTGGCCCGGCCGCTCGGCCTTGTCGTCGCGGGCGTCGACCCCCGCTCGCAGGCCGCCGCCAATGGCCTCTCGCCCGGCGACTTCATTACCCGCATCGGTCGTTCACCGGTCAACACCCTCGACGCCCTGGGCCACGCACTCTCGCGTGTGAAGCCCGGCGAACAGGCGGCCGTCGGCGTCCTCCGCGTCGATGTCTCTGGCGGTCCGCCGCAGCAGGGCGACATGATGCTCGTGGTGAGATAGGACTTCAGCGTTTGCCGGATGCGATTTCACTCAGCCGCGGCGAGACATTCAGTGCCACGTGCCGCAGCCCCGGCGGCAACGAAAAGACCGTGTCTTCCTCGACCGTCGTCAGCAGTTCGACCTGGTCGCCGCCCAACTCCCGCAACCGCTTGAGCACGTCCTGCACGACGGCCTCCGGTGTCGAAGCCCCCGCCGTCACGCCGATCGTCGCCGCCCCTTCCACCCAGGCGGCATCGATGTCTGCCGCACAGTCGATCAGGTAGCCGTTCATTCCACGTGCCCGCGCCACTTCGACCAGCCGCTGCGCGTTCGAGGAGTTTCGCGATCCGACCACCAGCACGACATCCACACGGCTGTCGTGCATCGCCTTCACCGCGTTCTGCCGATTCTGCGTCGCGTAGCAAATATCATCCGACGGCGGCAGCTCCAGGTGCGGGAATCGGGCCCGCAGCGCCGCCAGCACGTCCGCCGTGTCGTCGATCCCCAGCGTCGTCTGCGTCAGCACGATCAGTTTCTCGTGCGGCGGCATCGTCACCGTTCGCGCCTGCTCCACGTCCGACACAAGCGTAATGGCGTGCGGCGCGTGACCCAGTGTTCCGACCACCTCGTCATGCCCCGCATGGCCGATCAGCACGATGTGATAGCCATGTCGCACGAATCGCTCCACCTCGAGATGCACCTTCGCCACCAGCGGACAGGTCGCGTCGATGATGTTCAACGACCTCTCGCGGGCCGCGTCGAACACTCCCGGCGCGACGCCGTGCGCCGAAAAGATCACGTTTGCCCCGTTCGGAACTTCCTCAACTTCGTCGATGAACACCGCGCCCATGTCTCGCAGCCGACGCACGACGTGGCTGTTGTGAACGATCTCGCGCCGCACGTAGACCGGCGGGCCATACAGCTCCAGCGCCAGCTCGACGATCTTGACCGCCCGTTCGACGCCCGCACAAAACCCTCGCGGCTCGGCCAGTATGACTCTCATGCCGTTGATGCTCCGTCTGTTCCGCTCCGCGCCAGCGCCGAGGTCACTTGCTCGCGATACTCCGCGAACCAACCCGCAAGCCGCTCATCGTCGCCGACCACCCGGCGGCTGTCGGTCAGGATTCTAGCGACCTCGTCCCGTCCCACCTTTGGAACTCGTGCCCCGCCGCCGGCCGCCTCGCGCAGCGTCCCCAGCGCCAGCATCAGCGCCCAGATGCAGAACAAGCGGATTCCCTCCGCCGATGCCGGTATTTCCAGCACATAACGCATCGCCTCATCGATGTGTCCGAGGGCGTGTCGAATCAGCAACCCGCGGGCCTCCGGGCGAATCGCCGGCGGATTCGACGTCATCACGCAGTCACGAGGCACGAAACACGTCCCCCGCGCCACGTCGTCCGCGTAATCCTTGATGATGTTCACCGCCTGCAGACCCAGCCCAAAGCGGCGCCCGCGTTCGAGCGTCGCGGCCTCCATCGTTCGCTGCCCCTCCGATGCGAACAGCCGCGTCAGCATGACTCCCACGGTCCCCGCCACGTAGTGGCAGTACCCATCGAGCCCCACGAGGTCGTCGCACACAAATCGAACGCCGCCGATCCGCGGCCGCTCGCCCAACATCCGCATCCCCGCAATCATCTCGCGCACGCACGCGGCGATCGCGACCCGCTGCTCGCGCGGCAAACTCGCAAATGCCGCCAGCACCAGCGGCGTACCCGCAACCAGTCGCGCGTACGCGTCCGATGCCGCGGCCGCCCACTCCGCCCCGAACGGGCTCGCGTTCGCCGGCCGCGCCGGATCAACCGCTGTGTACAGGCCGTCGTACAATTCGTCGCGCAACTCGGCCGCCAGCGGCTCGGTGTCCTCGATCGTATCGGCGATTCGGCACAGCAGGTACGCGCAGCACACCGCATCGCGCAGTCGCGCCGGCAGCACGGGTATGTTCAACGCAAACGTCCGCGAAACATCCGGCAGAATGCGATGACAGAACGCCCATGCGTCGGATGGCGCTACTGTCGCTGTCGATGTTGCGGGCGGCTCGATCATTGCAGTGGCGGCCCCGTCGTGCGCCCCGCGTTCTGCTCGCGCTGGTACGCCGTCCGCATCGGCGGATCCTCAATGCGGATCTTTGCCTTGCGCACGATGTCCAGCGCCAGCCTGTCCATCTCGTCCGCCGTCAGCCGTGCCCGCACGTCGCTCGTCAGCTTCGCCCGTACCTGCTCCAGCAGAACGGTGCCGCGCGGCAGCTTCCGGACCAGCAGCAGAATGTGATACTGCCCGTCGAACTGGATCGGATCGCTCGTCTGCCCCACCTGCAACTGAAACGCCGCTTCGCGCAGCGTCTTCGGAAACCGCAGGTCGCCCGCCGTGAACGGCGGCAGCATGCCGCCCTCGCCGGCCGTCATGCGATTCTGGCTGTACTGCGCCGCCAGCGACTCGAAACTCTGCCCGTTTGCCAGCCGCCGCCGCACCTGCTCCGCGTCGCGCATGGACGCGACCTGCAGATGCCGCACCTCGACCTTTTCGCCGTACTGTCGTTCGTACTCCTCGGTCACGAGCCGCTCGCTCACATCGACGGTCGGCTCCGCCATCCGGCGCAGGTACGCCTGCCGCGTCATGGCGATCCGCAATTCCGCTGCCGAAACGCCCGACCGCTTCAGCCACAGCTCGATCAACTCCGCCCGTCGCAGCGGGCTCAGCGGCTCATCGCTCTCCGCGCCGCGGAGCGTGTTGTCATACTCGCGCTCGATGTCCGAATCCCGCACCCGCACGCCGGCACTGATCGCCGCCTGCTTCACGGCCTCCAGCGCGATCTGCTGCTGAAGGACGTTCAGCCCGTAGCCCTCCATCAGAACGTCGACGACCGCCTTGCGCTCCAGCGGCTTGCCGTTGACATACGCGATCGCCTCGACCCCGCCCGTGCGCGGAACCGGATTCGCCGCGGGCGGCGCAACCCCCGGCGTCGCCTTCGCACCTGGCGCCCCGGCTGCCGCGCCCGCTGTCGATCCCGCATCGGCCGACACAGCCGTTCCGTCCGTCCCGCTCGTCGGCTCCTCGGCCGGCGGCAGCGGCGGCGGCTCGGTGGCCGCCTGCATCTCCGCCTGACGCTGCGACTGCCACGCCTGCCCGATCGTCACCTCGGGCTTCTTCTCGCGCGGCTCGCACCCGGCCGCGAGTGTCGCCGCGACGGCCGCCGCAATGATCGTCTTCCCGATTCCGCTCACGACATCCCCTCAAACCGCGCCGAACGGATCGCGGTCCGCCCGCGAAAGCCGCACATCGACACCCGGCATTTCCTTCTGTAATCGCTTCGCCAGCGCCGCCACTCCCGGCCGCTCGCTGGCCCAGTGCCCCAGCGCAATCGCCGAAGCGCCCATACGAAGATACCGCAATGCGTCGTGATGGCGAATCTCGCCCGTAATCACCACGTCGCCCGTGCCGCACATCGTCGCCGCCGCTTCGAACGGCAGCGACCCCGCCGCTCCGACGCAGATGAACGCCCGCTCGATCTTCTCTACCGACCGTCCAACGACCGCGATGTTCGTCGCACCGGCCGCGCGCTTCAGAAGTGTCGCCAGCGCGCCAAGTTTGCCCGCCTTCGGAAGCAGTCCGATCCGTCCGGGACCCTCCCGGTTTCGCGGATGCTCCGCCAGGGGGTAAATGTCGAAAGCCGGCTCCTCGTACGGATGCGTCCGCCGAATCGCCGCCACGATGTCCGGCACGCACCGCGTCCGGGCCACCGCCTCCAACCGCACTTCGTCGACCCGTTCGAGCTGCCCGCGTTTCCCCACGCGCGGATTCGTGTCGTCCGTCCCGTAAAATGTCCCCTGTCCCGGCAATCGAAAGCTGCAATGCGTGTAGTGGCCGATCCGCCCCGCCCCCGTCGCGAACATCGCCTGTGCCACGCGCTCCACATGCTCCGCCGGCACGAACACGACGATCTTGCATTCGCGTCCCGGCTCGACCGGCGGATATGAGAATGGCCGCGTTTCGCGAATCCCGCACATCGCCGCGATCACATCATTTGTCCCGCCCGCCGCGGCGTCCCATGCCGTGTGCGGTGAGTAGACCGCAATGCCGCGCGAAATCGCCTCCGCCGCCAGATCCTCCGCGTCCAGCCGCCACGTCTTCAACTTCTTGACCGGTTTGAAAATCGGCGGGTGATACGCAACCACCAGATCGGCCTTCAGTCGAATCGCTTCGTCCAACACCTCCGGCGTCAGGTCAACCGTCACCAGCGCTCGTCCGCACCGCCATTCCCCGGGACATGCAATAAGTCCGACATTGTCCCACTCGGCCGCCAGCCGCCGCGGCGCGACGCGCTCGAGCACGCGCAGCGCATCGCCGGCCGTCAGTCTCGTGCGAGTTCGCGCCTTAGCCACCGATCCGGCACTCCTGCCCCACCACCGCCGCGTACGCATCCCGCAGTGCCCGCGTCGTGTCGCCCACTTTCTCGTCGCCGACCGCGTGCCGCTCCACCCGGCACACCGGCATGACCTCCATCATCGTGTTCGTCAGGAAGACTTCGTCCGCCTCCAGCACGTCGTTGATCGTCAACGGCTGCTCGTGCACCGTCATCTTCCGCGCCGCCGCGCACCGCAGCACCACGCCCCGCGCGATCCCCGGCAGCACCGGCGTGTCGAGCGGCGGCGTGAACAGCTGCTCATTCCGCAGCAGAAACACATTGCTGACGCAGCCCTCGGCCAGATTGTTCTCCGGTGTAAACCACAGCGCCTCGCCGCACTTCTTTCCGTGTGCCTCGCGCAGCCCCAGCAGCCGCGGAAGGTACGAAGTCGTCTTGTGCCCCACCGTCGGATCAAACCGGCTCTGCTTGTACGAGCTGACGCAGATCGTCATCCCCTTGCGGTACAGCTCGGTCGGATACGGCTCAAACTTCTGCGCCGCAATGAATACTGTCGCCGGATGCGGCTCGCCGTCTTCGGCCCCCGCCGCCCGCGCATTGCCGGTCGTTACCAGCAGCCGCATCCGCGCCTCGCGAAGCTCATTGGCCTGTAACACCCGCGAAACGGCCCGCGTCAGTTCCGAATCATCGACCGGCAGCGGCACGGCCAGCTTCGCCGCCGACAGCCGCATCCGACGCAAATGCTCGTCGAGTAGAAACGCGTTCCCGTTGTAGACCCGGATCGTCTCGAACAGCCCCGCCCCGTGCGTCAGCCCGCCGTCGAACGCGCCCACCCGCGCGTCCTCCGCTTCGACAATCTCTCCGTTCAAATAGACCAGTTCGCTCATTTTTCCTTCGCAATCCCCAGCGCCTTCAGCATACCGGCCGCCTTCGCCTCCGTCTCGTCATACTCCCGGGCCGGCTCCGAGTCCGCCACGATCCCGCCCCCCACCGACAACTCCACTCGCCCCGGCGTCGCCACGAGCGTTCGGATCGCAAGGTTGAACATCGCATCGCCGTTCACGTTGACATATCCAATGGCCCCGCAATACGGACCGCGCGGCGAGTTCTCCAGTTCGTCAATGATCTGCATCGCCCGCACCTTCGGCGCGCCCGTCACCGACCCGCCGGGATACGTCGCGCGAATCGCATCGATCACCCCGCACTCCGGCCGCAATTCTCCCGCCACCGTCGCCACGCGATGGAACACGGTCGGCAGCGTCTCGATCGACCCCGCATCCTCGACGCGCACGCTTCCGTACCGGCACACGCGTCCGAGGTCATTCCGCTCCAGGTCGACGATCATCGCCAGCTCCGCCGCGTCCTTCGCACTGCGTGCCAGCTCTTCGCGTGCCGCTGCATCTGCCGCCCCGTTCGCTCCGCGCGGCCGCGTTCCCTTGATGGGTTTCGTCACCAGCCGCTCGCCGCACACCTCGAGGTAAAGCTCCGGCGACGACGACAAGACCGCCCACCCGCTCCCGCCGCTCACGTACGCGGCATAGCTTGCCGGATTCGCCCGGCACAGTCGCTCGTAAAGCTCCGCATAGTTCAGCCGCGTCTCAACCGTGAGCCGCCGCGCCAGGTTCACCTGGAAAATGTCCCCCGCCGCGATGTACTCCAGCGCTCGCTCGACTTTCGCCAGGTACTCCGCCCGGCTCATGTCGGCGGCAATCTTCGACTCGGGCTCTGCAACTCGTGGCGCAAGACTTTCGCATCGCCCTCGCGTCCGCGCCAGCCCCTCCAACGCCTCGATGCGCCGATTCAGCCGACTTTCGTCCGACCCGATTTGCACGCCGGCCGCATACCACCGGCCTGTCGCGACGTCGGCGGCAAGAACTGCGTCATAGTAGGCAAACCATGCCGATGGTAGGCCCGCGACGACCCGCCGCGTCCGCGCGCTCGGCTCCAACCATCCGCCTGCCTCGTATGCCAGATATCCGACCCAACCGCCGATAAACGGAAGTGGAGTTTGCGTCCTCGCGTCGCCCGACCGCGTTGCGAAGACCGCCTCGGCGAGCATCCCGAACGGGTCCGCGTCGGCCTTTGCCTCGACGACCCGCAACGGTTCGCAGCCGAAGTAGCTGAATCGCCCGCTGCCCGACGGCCCGGCAGCCCCGAGCGATTCCAGCGCGAATCCGCCCGGCCGGGCGAGCACGGCGGCTCGCACCGCCGCCAGGTCGCGCGGCGGTTCGATCGATCGGACGATCGGCTCGAAGTGGTCCGGCCGACGGTCAGGCGATGTGAGTACCGAGGTCCGCATGGACAAAGATTCTAACCGCCATGCGCCATCCGTTGTGCGGCTTGTGGACGACCGATGGCATCGTATAATCCCTCGCAGCGGGGGGCGCACAAGGGTTCAGCCATGACAGATCGCTCGCCGTCGGATCCCCAGACGATCCTCGTTCAGGTCCAGCCGCGCCAAACCGCGACCTGGATCATCGCGATTGCCCTCTCCGTCATCGCGACCGCAGTCGTCCATCGCCCCGATCTCCCCATGCTCGGGGCGGCCTTCGCACAGAATCATCTGACCGGCTCCGGCGGCGTCCACGCCTTCACAGGCCAGCTCGACAAGGACCACTACGGCCTCTTCATGATGGACACCGAGAACGGCACCGTCTGGGTCTACGAATACACCCCGCTCAAGCGACGCCTCAAGCTCGTCTGCGCCCGCAACTTCACCTACGATCGCTACCTCCTCGACTTCAACAACGACGATCAGACATCGCCGGCACAAATAGAGGAAATGGTCAAACGTCAGCGGGATGCCCGCATCAAGAGCGACAAGGCCCGTCCGAGTCCCGTTGCCAGTCCGACGCCGCCCGTAACCGGCGCGGCCCGGCCGGTCGCCCCCACGCCGGGCAATCCGCCTCCTCCGCCGGCCGCCGGCGACGATGTCGATGAAGTAGACGCCGACGCGATCCCGGACGAGTCCGAATCCGATTCGCCGGCCGGAGTTGAAACTCACAAGAACCCGACGAAGAATAATCAGGGGCAACCGCGATAACACTCGAACCCCGGCCTGCCGGGACAATCGGGAGCATCCTTATGGCCAAGGAATTTTACTCGCTCGAAGAAGCCGCCGACGTCATGGGCATCAGCACCAAGGACGTCGAGGCCATGATCAGCGACGGTCGCCTTCAGGCCCTCGACTCCGGCAGCGGCACGGTCTTCCGCATTGAAGACGTCGAACGCATCGTTGCCAAGGAAGGCAGCTCGATCGTCGATCTCGCCATCACCGAAAACGAGCCCAAATCCGCCGAGCCGATCGAACTCTCCGTTCCCGAGCCGACCTCCGACATCAATCTCCTCGGCCTCGACGAATCCAGCATCGATCTCGACCTCGGCCCGTCGCCCGCAATCGAAACGACGCCGCCCAAGCCGCCCGCAAAGGCCCCCGCCAAGCCCCCGGCCAAGGGCGCGACGCGCGAGCCCGACCTCGTCGCAGCCGAAGAGAGCAGCACCATCGGCCTCGCCGATTCAAGCGAACTCGACATCGGCCTGTCCGCGTCCGACGTCATCGCCCTCGACGAATCCGTCGAAAAGCCCTCCGCCCCGCGCCGCGACGCCGCCGGCAGCAAGGCCGGAACCAAGGCGGGCACGAGCATCAGCGTCTTTGACGACGCCGACATCCATTCCGACGCCGATCCGCTCGCCAAGACACAGATCTCCCCCGTTGCCGAAGATGAGCTGCAGATGGCTTCGGTCGGCAGCGGAAGCGGCCTGCTCGACCTCACGCGCGAAAGCGACGACACCAGTCTCGGTGCCGAACTGCTCGACGTCATCTCCCCGAGCGAGGGCTCCGAAACCGAAACCGCCGCCGAGCCGATCGAGAGCGACACCGGAACCCTAGAAGCCGAAGCCGTCGAAACCTCGACCGCCGGGGAATATGCCGCCGACTCCGACGAATCCGGAGCCGCCGCCGCAATCCCGATGCCGGTCATGGCCATGGGCGAGGTTGCCTACGACCCGCTCTCGCCGGCCTTCACCGGCCTGGCCGTCGTGGCCCTCGCGACGCTTTGCATCGCGGGCCTCGCCGCCACCAGTCAGATACAGGGTGTCTGGCCCGGCTTCATGCGGCTGATCGACTCGGGCACCAATCTCTACATCTTCGCCGGCGGAACCATTCTCCTCGCCGGCATCGCCTGGATGGTCGGCTGGATGATCGGCAAGCCCTCCGGCCCCAAGAAGCCCAAGCCACCCAAGCCCGCCAAAGCCAAGAAAGGCGCCAAGCCGGCGGCCGCCTGATCCGGGTGTAATCTCCGCGGCGTAGCTAGCTCCTCAAATAAGAACGGCGGGCCGCACGCGACCCGCCGTCTCAATGCTCACTTGGCGAAACGCAGCTCTTACGGCGGAACCGGCAACGCGACGAACAACGGAATGTCATCGCCGTCCGCAATGCCGCTGTTGTTGAGGTCAGATCGCGTGATATGGCCGGAATCGCTGTCGGTGCCCAGCAACACGTTCACGAACAGCGTTCGATCGAGCGCCGTAAGGACGCAGTTACCGCTGACGTCTCCCGCCGGCGGCGCCGGCACGATTGTCAGTGTCGCGGGATCGCTCGTCGTGACTCCGCAGTTGTTCGTGATGATCACGTCGTAATTGCCCCCGTCAACGACTTGAACATTGTTCAGGTTCAGTGTCGGGCTGTTCGGTGCACCGAGCGACGCTGTGTTGTGACGCCAGTCATAGCTCAATGCCCCGCCCGAGCCGACGACCGTGAACGACACGTTCGCACCGACGCACGCCGTCGCGCCGTCCGGCTGGTCGGAAATCCCCGGGTCATCGTTGACCACGACCGCCGCCGCATTGCTCGTCACCGTGTTGCACTGATCGCTGATGTCGCAGGTGTAAGAGCCCGCGTCCGAAAGTTGCACGTTGTTGATCGTCAGGTTTGGGCTGTTCCCGCCGACCGGCGTGACGCCCCGCCTCCATGCGTACGTCACCGCACCGCGCATGCCCGTTGCGCCGACCGAAAGATTCAGCGTATCGCCAACGCACAGCGTCTGGTTGGCGGGATGCGGATTAATGGCGATGGACGAACCCGCGCAATCGACGATAATCTTGAAGACCTCGCCCCCGAGATCACAGATGTACAGTTCGCCATCAGCGTCCTCGCCAAAAGACGAAACCAGGTTGATCGTCACGCCGCCCCCGGGCGCCAGTTCCGTCTGCCGCACGGTCACCGGCGGGCTCACCGTGCCCGTGTACACAAAAGACCAGATCTCGGCCGACGCGTAATCCGCGAAGAAGTAGGTCCCCTGGAGGTCGGGGATGCGCGGCCCTCGATAAACGTATCCGCCCGTTACCGCCTGTCGCGTTCCGATGGTCTGATCATAATCGTGGATCGGCATGACGATGCCCGCCGGCGGCGGATTTGGGTTCGTGCATGTGCAGCCGTTTGTTGTGCCCACACACTGCGACGAGAGGTTCGCGCAGTCGAATCCCTCGTAGCAATCCCAACCGAAATTCTTGCCGCCCGGGTCGCCGGCCGCGTGAAACGAAATCTCTTCCTTGCGATTCTGCCCCACGTCGCCGATGTAGAGATCGCCCGTCAAACGATCAAAGCTGTCGCGCCACGGGTTCCGGACGCCGTAATCAAAGATCTCGTCCTCGCCCGCGATCCCGACATACGGATTCGTCGGCGGAATCGCATAATTCTTGTTCGGGTCCAACGGAAACTCGTCGTCGTCCGCGTTCCCCGGAATATTGTCCGGGCCGTCCGGGTCAATTCGGTTGATCTTGCCCAGCAGCACGTTCAAGTTCTGTGCCCGCTGGCTCGGATCGCACGCCGATCCGCCATCTCCCTGCGGGATATACATGTATCCGTCGATCGGACTGAAGCCGATCCAGCCGCTGTTGTGGTTCGAGAAGGGCTGCGCCAGCGACAGGATGAGCGCCCCCGCCGGCCCCGTGTAGGTCGCATCAGTCGGATCAGAGTCGACGAACCGCTGGATCGTCGTCGTGCCGCTGCTGTTCGTAAAATCGATGTAGAATACGCCGTTCGTCATGTAGCGCGGATCGAACGCCATCCCCAGCAGCCCCTGCTCGCTCCCCGACGTCACGCCCGTCACGGTCATGAACGTACCCAGCAACGCGTAGGTCCCCGTGTTCGGGTTCGACGGGATCGAGTAGACCAGAATCCGCGCCGACGTGGCGTTCGGATTGCCGCGCTGTTCGACGACGAAGATTCGGCTGGCATCCCCTGGCGGCGCCGTCACATAAATCGGATTTGTAATTCCGGAGATGACCCGCCGTGCCTTCAGCGGCGTCGCCGCCGACGCGCTCGCCGCAAACCCGATCGTCAACCACAGCGTCAATGCAACCCGGGCCGGTCTCATGCTCAATGTCCACCTCGTTGGGAAAAGGGTCCGTCGCAAAACGACCGGAGGCGTTGCCGCACGGAAACCTGCGGGCTGTGAGGATTGATTGGGCGCAATGGCTCGCCGAAGATCGCCCCGGCCTCGTTTCCGCCTCCTCCTGACCTCCGATTTTAGCGTGACCGACCCTGTGAAACAAATCGATTTGCGGACCCTCCGCGCGATCCCCGTTGGAGCACTGCGGAATTTCTCGGAAGTTCCCCGCCCGCGCCCCAATTACCCGCTCCGGGTGTGTCCTGGGACACGGCGTCGATTCAAGATGTGAGGGAGAGTGTTACAGGAGTCGCGGCGACGCGGCCACCCCATGGGTCCGCATCTCATCATCCGTCAGTGGCGTCATGCCGATCTCGGCCAGCTCACGATTGATCCAATCGCGCTGCGATGTCCGCGCCCCGGCTTCGTTCCAGCTCAACTTCGCGCGAACGATGATCTCGTAGCGCGACTTCCCTTCAACAACCATTTCTCTGTACATGTTCTCCTCTGAAAATGGACTTTCGACCACCCGTGCCCCGGGTTGTGCGTGCAGCAACCGCGCATGCACACGACAACCGGCCATCCAGAATGGACTGTTTGATCGATGCGATAGCCGAGTGGCAAACCCAACAGGACCGCAAAACCCGCGGAGTCGTAGCAGTCCTTCTTCTATTGGATTCGGTTATTAATCCTATCCACAACAGAAAAAAATTCAAGTCGCGCCGTCCCGACCATTTTTCACAGCCCGGTCGCCTCGCCCCGGCCCGCATTCCAACGATCGCCAATCCGATCTCGCGACCGCGCGCAAATCCAGCCACAAAGTAGAATGTCACAATGCGAATCGGGCCGGCTCTGGGGTTCGAAACTCCACAAACTCGCACCGTCGGCCGCGCGGCGTGATCGTATGACGCGAAACGACATCCTCATCATCGGCGCCGGACCATCCGGCCTGTTCGCCGCCGCCGAACTCGCCCGACACGGCGTCCACGCCCGGCTCGTCGAACGCGAAGGCCGGCCGCATCGCGAAGCCCGCGCCACGGCGATCCAGCCCGGCACCCTCGAGATCCTCGAATCTGTCGGCCTGCTACAGCCGTTCATCGAATCCGCCGAGCACATCCGCCGCTCCAGCATCTACGGTCCGGGCATGTCCGAACTCCGCTCCATGACCTACGCCGGAATCGACTGCCGCTGCGACTTCATCTGCAGTCTCCCGCAGTACGAAACGGAGCGGATTCTCATCTCTCATCTCCATGCCCAGGGCGGCTCGGTCGAACGCGGCGTCATGGCGACGAAAGTCACGATCGACGGCAACGCCGTCCAGGTCGAACTCACGCACGCCGACGGTGCGATCGAAGTCGTTCAGCCCGGCATCGTCATCGGCGCTGGCGGCGCGCACTGCCCGACGCGCGACTCGATGCATGAATCGCTCGAAGGTGCGACCTACCAGGGCTGCTTCCTCGCCGCCGACATCGCGATGGGCCCCCCGTTCCCGCGCGGCGAGGCCGGCGTGGTCTGTGGCCCCGATGGGCTCTTGTTGCTCAACCCGCTCCCAGGTGGGCGCTGGATTGCCTTCCTCGATCTCGATGAATCGGTGGAATCCGTCGCTGCGGCCGACGTCATCGCCTGCGTCGAAACACGGCTCAGCCGCAAGCATCGCCCCACCGACGTCGCCTGGTTTTCTCCGTTTCGAATGCACCGCCGCATCGTCGCCCGCTTCGCCGACGGCCGCCGCTTCCTCATCGGCGACGCCGCCCACCTCTCGAGCCCCTTCGGCGGCGAAGGCCTCAACGCCGGCCTGTTGGACGCTTACCACCTCGCGTGGAAGCTGGCCCTCGTCCTCCGCGGCCACGCCCGCCGCGCGCTGCTCGACTCGTACTCGGTCGAGCGCTCCATCGCCGACCGCCACATTCTCGACGTCTCTGACGACATCCACCGCTCGATCGTCGAAATCGCCGCCGCCATTCGCCAGCGACGCGTCGTGCAACCGGCTATGACCGACCCGATGGCTGCTGCCCTGCTTCGCAACGCCCGCGCGATGATCGACGTCGACTACGCCGGCAGTCCGCTCGTCGTCGACCACGGACCCGCCGAAGCCGACGACGATGGCCCGCGCCCCGGACGCCGCTACCCCGACTGGACCCATCTCGGCGGACCCTGCCACCACGTGCTCATCTTCGGGCCCGTCGGCGATGCCGACGCGCTGTCACGGATCGCGCGCCGCTGGTCCCTCTGCCTGCAAATCGTGCACGACCCGAAGCTCAACCCGATCCGCGCCGGCCTGCCCAACGGCGGCCTCGTCCTCATTCGACCCGACGGCCACATCGGTCTTCGCCTCGCGACCGCCGACGCCGCGGCGCTCGCCAAGCTCGACCACCATCTTGCCTCGTACCTGATTCCCAATCCGACCGACCCGGCGCAATAATCAGCAAATCAGCCGCGGGCGACGATCACTTCTCACAGCCCCATGCATCAATCACTCACAGCTCCCGTATCCCGTCCACTTGCCCCTCCCTACAATCGCCCAATTATGAACCCCATCCGCCGCCTCGATCCCGCCCTCGTCAACAAGATCGCGGCCGGCGAAGTCATTGAGCGGCCCGCTTCTGTCGTCAAGGAACTCCTCGAAAACGCCATCGACGCCGGGGCCCGCCGCATCGAGATCGAACTTGCCGACGGCGGCACGTCCCTCATTCGCATCACCGACGACGGCGGCGGAATTGCTCCCTCCGACCTGCCCCTCGCCGTTGCCGCGCATGCCACCAGCAAGATCGCCACCATCGACGACCTCTTCCACGTCCGCACCCTCGGCTTCCGCGGCGAGGCACTCGCTTCCATCGCAGCCGTCTCGCAGATGCACATCGTCTCGCGCACCCCGGATGCCCCCGCCGGCGCCGATCTCCGCGCTGCCGACGGCCGCCTCGACGGACCGACTCCATGCCCTGCTCCCGTCGGCACCACCGTCGAAATCCGTAATCTCTTCTTCAACGTCCCGGCCCGCCGCAAGTTCCTCCGCCAGCCGGCCACCGAGACCGCACACATCACCGAGCAGATCGCCCGCCTCGCCCTGGCTCATCCCAACGTCGCCTTCCGCCAGATTCAGCAGGGCCGCGAAGTCCGCTCGCTTCCCGCGACCAGCGACCGCCGCGCCCGCATCGCCGACTTTTACGGCCCCGAGCTCGCCGCCGACCTCTTCGCCGTTACGACCCGCGAACGCGAGTTGCTGGTCGAGGGCTTCATCGCTCCCCCCGCCTCCGCTCGCGCGACATCCAAGTGGCAATACGTCCTGCTCAACGGCCGCTTCATCAACGACCGCTCGATCAACTTCGCCATCCGCGAGGCCTACCGCGGACTCGTCGAGCCCAGCCGTTACCCGGTCGTCTTCCTCTTCCTCACCATCGACCCCGCGGCGTACGACGTGAACGTTCACCCGACCAAGATCGAAGTCCGCTGGCGCGACGCCGGCCTCGTCCAGTCGCAGGTGCTGGCCGTCATCCGCGAAGCCCTCCTCTCGCGCGACCTCACGCCGACGCTCCGAACGCAGTCATCGACCGTCGACCCCGAGCGCGCGACGCGTGTCCGCGAGGCCATTGCCGACTATCTCCGTTCCGCCCCGCCAACCCCGCGCCGCCTCGACTTCCCGCCGCCGCCGCGTCGTTCGTTCGACGCCCCGCGCGCAAGCGGGCCTCCGGCAAGCGTGCCGGCCGCGATGCCTCCTCGTTTCGGATCCGCTGCATCGCCAACAGCTGAGTCAGCGCCCGCGCAATCCGAATCGTCGCCCGTTACCACGGCCCACGCCGTCGACGCGCCGACCCGCGCGCTCCAGGTTCACAACACCTATCTCGTCGTCGAATCGCCCGAAGGCGTCATCATCATCGACCAGCACGCCCTCCATGAGCGCGTCCTTTACGAGCAGTTCCGCACACGCATCCTGGCTGGCCCGCTCGAGTCGCAGCGCCAGCTCATCCCCGAAATCATCGACGTCTCGCCCACCCAGCGGATTGCCGCCGAGCACCACGCTGATCTGCTCGCCCGCCTCGGCGTCGAGTTCAGTACGTTCGGCCCCACCAGTCTCGCCGTCCAGGCCTTTCCGTCACTCCTCTCGCGCGTCGACATCCGCGAAGTTGCACGCGATCTGCTCGACCGACTCGCTGAGGCCGGCCACGTCGAAAACTCCGAAACCCTCGTCCACAAACTGCTCGACATGATGGCCTGCAAGGCCGCCGTCAAAGCCGGCGACCCGCTCACCGCCGACGAGATCGCCGCCCTCCTCGACCAGCGCGACCTCATCGACCGCAGCAGCAACTGCCCCCACGGCCGGCCGACAACGCTCAGTCTTTCGCTCCAGGACCTCGAGCGGCAATTCAAGCGCACGTAAGTTTGAAGTGTTAGATCGTGATGACGTGAGGGTGGCCTACGCCCGCCGTCGTCGCAGCGCCAACAGGCCGCCCAGGCCCAGCAGCGCGAGCGTCGCCGGCTCCGGGAATGTCGCACAAAGCTCGCCGATCAGTATCTTGCTCGTGAAGTGATGATGGTCATGATCATCGTCGTTGTTCGCCGCCGCGGCGTACGACGAGAAGCCGATCGGCGCCGCGCTCACGCCGAGGTACCGGTACGTGCCGTACTGCGGAATCAGGAATGTCTGATTCGAGAACCCGGTGATCGGATTGAACCCCTGCTTCATCAGCGTGCCCGGCACGCCGACGGTGTCGCTTCCCCAGATGTAATACCCCTGGAGGAAACCGACGCTCTTGATCGTCATCACGACGTTGACAAGGCCGGCCTGGATCACCTCATTTAGATCGAGTTGCACGAACGACGCCGCCTCGATCTCGTGCTCCGGGTTCAGTCCGTCGAGTCCAAGACCGGTCTCGCCCGGTGTCGAAACCTTCCCGTACAGTGGGTTGGACGAAACCGTCCCGGTGCTGAAGTCGAACGCGCCACCGGGTCCCCACGTCGTCCCCGTCCCGGGAAAAAACGGCGACGGCTGGCTCGTCCGGAATCCATACGCGATCAGGTTGTGCGTGTTGGAGATGTCGGGATAGACGTGCGGACTCGCCACGGGCCCGGCCGGCGTGCTCATGTTCCAGGTGAAGCTCTGTCCCGCGCTGGCACTGCTCGCGGCAAATGCGATAACGAGCGCAAACACGCTGGTCGCCAGCACTCGCCCGTTCGGCTTAGTCCGCTGCAGAATCACTTCGTTCCCCAACGAGGAAAAACTCCCCGGCTCCGTCGCTCCATTCTACCGTACGGGGGCTGTGAATACAACCCATTCGGGTGAGTCCGATAAGTGTGTATTCTACAAGAGAATTCCCGCAGCGTACCGCTCACGAATTGTCAGTTGATCGAAGAAACGGAAAGACTACGCCCGACGTCGGCGCAGCGCGACCAGGGCCCCCGCCCCGAGCAGTACGAGCGTCGTCGGCTCCGGGAAGTGCGGCTCGTCGAGAGATGTGCCGTATTGGAACAAGACGTTTCTGATTTGCGTCGACGGGTCAAACCCAACCGGCAATCCAGGGAGAGTGAACACAACCACATTCTTGATGAGTGCGTTGCCGCCCGTCACCGCCTGGTTCCCGGTCGCGGGATTATCCCCCGCCGACGTAATGCCGTATTGCAAACCATCCGGACTATCCGGCCCCTCCAGGTTGGTCCCCGGAAACCGATCTCCCGGCCCGAACAAACCGAGCCCCGACGAGCTGATCCCGTATTCGCGGAACGGTTCGTTTCCGGCATCAAGCGCACCGTTGTACGCCCACTCACCGCCGACCACGCTGCCCGGATCGGTCGTCCCGAACAAAACACTCGATCCGGCTGGAACCACCGCACTGCCCGGCGTCAGGCTCAAGCCCGCCCCGTTCACATCCCAGAACACAGCCGTGAGAATCTCGGCCGGAATCAGAACATCCGACAATGAAATGTTTCGCAAGGTTACGATCAGGTCCGTGCCCGACGTATCAAATGTCACCGACGCCTGGAGATTGCCGAGCAGCGCGCTGAAGTTGAACGGCGCAGCCCGAACCTCGCCGCCGGCCGCGATCAGGACCGCGCCCATCAGCGCCGCGACCCATCGCGCAGGCCGGGCCCGCGCCATCGATCGATCGTTGTCGGCGTTGCGTTGCATCTGTTCCGCTTCCCGCGCATCGGCAAACGCGAACCGTTCGCCCATGCTCCTCCGTCGGCTCTTTGGGTGCGGCTCCACCCCTCCCGGTGGTTGGTTTGTCGCGCGGCGCGCAAACAAACCACAGGGTCAACAATTATCATACCACAGTCGCCGCCGCGGATTCCAGCACGGCAAACGAATCACATCACCCGTTCGGGTGATCTACCATCCCGATAATCGCGTGGCTGGAAACAAAACAGCCCCGCTTTGCGCGGGGCCGTGTTAACCAATCATGATAATTTCAAGAACGGGTACGAATCGCCGCCCGGCTACCGCCGCCGTCGCGTTCCGAGGAGGCCCGCAACCGCCACGAGCGCCAGGGTCGCCGGCTCCGGAAGGTGCGGCTCGCTCAACGACGTTCCATACTGCCAAGTCACATGGCTGATCTGCGTCGATGGATCAAACCCCACCGGCAATCCCGAGAGCGTGAACACCACGCTGTTATCGATCAGTGCGTTGGTCCCGGTCACCGGCGTGTTGCCTGTCGCCGGGTTGTCGCCGGCCGACGTGATGCCGTACTCCAAACCGCCGGGACTCGTCGGTCCCTGCAGGTTGTTTCCGGCGAACCGATCGCCCGGCCCGAACAGACCGAGCCCTGAAGAGCTGATGCCATACTCGCGGTTCGGCTCGTTCGCGATGTTCAGCGCGCGATAAGCCCACTCGCCGCCCACAACGCCGCCCGCATCGGTCCCACCGAACAGCACGCTCGAACCACCGGGAACCACGGCGCTGATCCGCGTGAGCGATAGCGATGTCGCCGAATCGAAGAACACGCCGGTCAGCACGTCCGCCGGCACGAGCACATCCTCCGGCGACGTATTCGACAGCGTGATGATCAGGTTTGTCCCCGTCACATCAAACGTCGCCGATGCCGCCAGGTTTCCCGCAGCTCCGTTAAACGTAATCGGTGCGGCCGATGCCGGCGCGGCGATCGTCGCGCCGCCAAGAACGATGCATGCCAGCGCAGACCAGACACCGGCGGATCGATAGTGAATTTTCATGTGCTTCCCCCCGGACTCAGTCCCCGCCGACCACATTCGCGGCGAGTCTGTGTCCCCCATTTCCCCCGGGGTCGTTCGTTCCCCCTCGCGCCGCGGGCGCGGCACGCCGACCCCTTGAGTCGAAAGTATGCGCCATTTTTCGCGGCTTTCCACGTCCCAATCACTCCGGCCGTTCGATTCCCGGGGTTTCATCTATTACTTCCAATAAGATGCCCCCTCGAACGCATGCGCGTGGCGTCCGATACCGCATCGTCCGCGTGGCGCGCGAAATCTCTGCCCGCACTTCGTCGGCCGTCGGCCTCCGCCACTTTCGCTTTCAGTTCCGATATCGCGTCACTGGTACGCGCAACCCCGCTCGCTAGAATGGCCGCCCCGCTGCCGGATGCAGGGGATGGAAATCAGCACCAAGGAGCCGCGATGACCCTCGCCGAAAAACTCGCCAACTGGACCCACGCCCTCAAGTACGCCGACCTCACCCCTGCCGCCATCCATGAGGTCAAGCGCCGCCTCATCGACTCCACCGCCACCGCCCTCGGCGCTTACTCCAGCAAGGCCGCCCAGATCGTTCGCGCCACCGCCCTCGAACGCCCCGCGACGAAGAACGCCGCCGTCATCATCGGCACCAACAAGCGCACGACGCCCGACCTCGCCGCCTTCTGCAACGGCGCCCACGTCCGCTACCTCGACTACAACGACACCTATCTCTCGAAAGAGCCCGCCCACCCCTCCGACAACATCCCCGCCACACTCGCCGTCGCTCAGTCCACCGGCGCGTCCGGCAAGGACTTCATCCTCGCCACCGTCATCGCCTACGAAATCCAGTGCGCCCTCTGCGACGCCGCCTCGCTCCGCAAGCACGGCTTCGATCACGTCGTCTGGGGCGCGTTCAGCGCCGCCCTCGGCGCCGCCAAGCTCCTCAAGATGAAGCCCGACCAGATGATCCACGCCCAGGGCCTCGCCGGAGTTTGCAACATCGCCACCCGTCAGACCCGCACCGGCCAGATCTCCATGTGGAAGGCCTGTGCCTTCTCCAACGCCGCCCGCAACGCCGTCTTCGCCGCCGAACTCGCACGCAAAGGCTTCACCGGCCCGCACGCAATCTTCGAAGGCCCCAAGGGCGTCTTCAACATGCTCACCAAGACGCCGTTCACGGTGTCACTCGGCGACAAGCACGCCGGTTACATGATCAACAAGACCTACATCAAGTTCTGGCCTGCCGAGTACCACGCCCAGTCCGCCATCGACGCCGCGTTGCAGCTCCGCAAGGAAATCCGCGCCGCGAAGCAGTCCGCCGACGACATCCAGGAAATCGTCATCGAAAGCTTCGAAGCCGCCGTCAGCATCATCGGCAGCGAGCCCGAGAAGTGGCGTCCCACCAGCCGCGAAACCGCCGACCACTCGATGGGCTACATGGTCTGCGCCGCCTTCTACGACGGCGACGTCACCAAGAGAACCTTCGACCCCAAGCGCTTCACCGAGCCCAAGGTCCTCGGCCTGCTCGACCGTTGCCGCATCCGCGAGTCCGACGACCTCAACGCCGGGTACCCCCAGGGCATCCCCAACCGCCTCATCGTCACGATGAAGGACGGCCGCAAGCTCGAAAAGCGCGTCGACTTCCCCCGCGGCCACGCCGGCAACCCCATGACCGACGACGAAGTCGAATACAAGTTCCGCACACTCGCCAAGGGCGTCATCAACGACAAGACGCAAGCGGCCATCCTCAAACAATGCTGGTCGCTCGACAAGGCCAGGAACGTGAAGGACGTCTGGGCCTTCAAGGCAAAGTAACCGCATCGCCAAACATCACTGCGCGATGGTGACGTCGACCGCGAGACAAACACCTTCGCGTTGATTTACGATATTGCCGATGCCGTGGAGACGAGTGAACTTCGTTGACCACAGCCGCAGTGGCCGTCGCCGCGCGCGGTCCACCGTGTCCGGCGCCCTTCTGGCGTTCGCCTTGGCGGGCTGCAGTCATCACGCATCGGTCGCGCGCGACACAGGCTCGCGCGACAAACTGCGAGTACTGCACGTTTGCGGCAACCGGGGATTGCGTGCCGCCACCGCAATCGGCGGCGGCGAATGCATCGCATTGCTCGAATGGAGCGACGCCGACTCCGGCGACCTTGTCATTGATGGCGTACCGATGGTTCTCACGCCCAAGCTGAAAGGCATTCCCACTCTGCCTCGCCTGGAACAGGAGGCGCGGTTCCCAGTCCCGAGGATCTTTCATGACAATTTCCAAACGGGCGTGGGAAATACACTCTGCCCGCACGTTTCTCTTGTGCCCGGCCAATCGTTGACCGTCACCGGCTACTTTCTCGATGCGACGACCGCTTCAATGCCCGCCTTTCTCTCGGCCGAGCCCGTGGAAGTCCCCGCAATGGTGGTGCCGCGCGTTGAACCCTGTCGCCGTCCATCAGATCAACACCTGATTTGGTTATCCGTCCCCCTAGGCGACTATTCCGCCTTTCGAGGCGGCCCAGTAGCCGTCGCCCCGCCGGGCCGTCCCCGCTGCGTGGTCGCGGTCGTCATGTTTCAATCGCGGCGCGCTCCCTCGGCCGGCGAACACCGTTCGATCCTCGCCGCGTTGCCGATCCGGGAAATCATCCCGTGAACCAGACGAAACATCCGACAGCTTCGATTTTCCTCTTGCTTCTCATACCGGGTCCGTTTTCGTGCGGTTGCCTCTTTCCTCCGCCGTTGCCTTCGTTACCCGGCGAACGAGACGCCCTTCAAACCGTTCGCGAGCGCCTCGTGGCGCTGCCATTCTATGACGACGGCGCGTCCTCCTGTTTCCCGATCAATTCACAAATTGCGGTAACCGCCGCGCATTGCATCTCTGCGAGCTGTGCCCTGGTGGCCGTCCGCGGCGAGCCGGCAACGACGAGTGTCTATTCCAAAGATTACATCAATAAGCTGGCTCACGATCGCGACTTTGTTTTCGTCCACCCAACCCGTACGGAGTTTCACCCGAATCTCATCGATACGTCTGTTGTCCTGCGGCGCGGCGACGCAGTTTATTTCGGAGGCTACCCGGCCATTTCCGGTAAGGAGGGATTTGATGGTGTTCGACACGCCCAGCGCTCACCGGAGTTCTTCGTCGGCCATGTCATCGGCCCCGTCGTCGGCGATTCCAGCCCGAACTTGATCTGGATTGAGGTGCCATGGCGCGATTACCACGGCTGTTCTGGCGGTCCCGCCGCCGTGGTCGATGCAAACGGCAACATTCGAGTCTGGGGCGTCGTAGTAAGAGTGGGCTTAATCGGGGATGCGCAGCCGCCGGGCGGACTTCGCTTCGCCATCGGAATCGCGCGCCTGCCTCAATCCGTGCTCGACCACGTCCGCAAGTCCCAATTCCAACGCCGGACCGAGCGCTTTCGCGCAACCACCCAACCCGCCGAACTCGACCCCCTCGACTACCCGTCCCCCGGCTGCGACTGACCGCTCACCAGCGCCGATCGATTGACCCCTCCGATGTGTGTGACTACGCTTTCAGCGTCTCACGGCCTTTCACTCCTCAAGCCTTGGCCGTGCACGCAAACGAAAAATCATGCTTCGGAGGTAATACAATGATCGCCCACCGACGAACGCACGGCCTCTTCATGCTTGTCGCGATCGGCGTTTTTTCGCTGCTGCAGATCGCCCGCGCCGACCCACCCGCCGCGACTCAGCCCGCCGCGCGCATCGACGCCGTACACGTCCACGTCCAGGTCGACGACGGCAACGGCACCGCCGTCAAGGAAGAGTGGGACTACTGGGCCGCCCGCGCCGTTGGCCATCGCACCGAAATGAATTCGCACGTCTCCATGTACTCAGCAGCCGATCGACGATCCTATGAAGGCCCGACCAAAGACGGCCCCTTCACGTCGCAACGCGCCAACGACGGAACCTTGATCATCGAGTACCTCCGCCGCGGTGACGTCCGGTACAACCCGGACTTCTGTATCGACGAGCGACTCCGCGCCAAGGGCAATGTCCGCGAAGAAGTCATCGAGGTGAACGGCCGCACCATCCGCCGTCTGACCACTGAACTCCCGCGTCACAAGACCGTCGTCGTCGATATCGACCCAAAGCTCGAACGCGTCATTCGCGCCGAGCGTTGGATCGAGCCGCAAAACGAACAGAAACCATTCCGCGTGGTCGAGATATTCGACTATCCCGATCCCAAGACCCTCGGCCCCGACTTCTTCAAGCCGCCCGCCACCGCCCCCATCATCGCCGCCGATTTCCTCGCGGGCGCCAGCGCACGCACCGAGTGCATCACCCAGCTCCGCGGCCTCGCCGGCCTTCTCGCCCAATACGCCGCCGCGCACGACGGCAAGCTTCCCGCCGCCCTGACCGACCTTCGCGGCATGGAAGGTATGGAAGAATCCATGCTGCTATGCCCCGGCGGCCAGCCCCTCGATTACCCCGCGGCCGGCCGGTTACTCGATGACACGAAGCCGACCGACACCCTCGTCGAAGGCAACAACCACCCCGGCTACCCCCACCCAGCCGTCGCCGACGGCCACGCCGACGTCCTTAGTGACAAATAGCTCCTGGTGCCAAGAATCGCCTCATGTGAGTTGGCGCGACCCCGTCTGCGGCTACGTTCTTGCCTTTGGCATGTGGATTTGCTGACCCGGTCATTTCGGTTACGCCGCTAAACTGATGAGGAGCTTGATGTTCGCCCGATAGTTAGGTATAAGTTAGTAAACATCATGGCACAATCCTCCACAATCGAATGGACCCAGACAACCTGGAACCCCGTCGTCGGCTGCACAAAAGTCTCCGAGGGCTGCCGCCATTGCTACGCCGAGCGCATGGCAAAACGACTCGCAGCGATGGCCCGCGCCGCTGAAGATCGCGGTGCGAATCCCGGCCGCACGGCCAACTACGCCCATGTCACCAATCGCAACGGCTGGAACAATCGCGTTTATCTCGACGACGCGGCCGTCGACGACCCGCTGGGCTGGCGTCTTCCTCGCACCATCTTCGTCAACTCGATGAGCGACCTGTTCCACGACGAAGTCCCGCTCGACTTCATCCAGCGCGTCTTTGCCGTCATGAACCGCTCACCGCAGCATACGTTCCAGGTCCTGACCAAGCGCCCGCACAACACAGCCAGACATGCCGCGCAACTGATCTGGACGCCCAATATCTGGATGGGCACCAGCGTCGAAGACGCCACCGTCGTCGATCGAATCGCGCACTTGCGCCGCGTCCCCGCTCAGGTCCGCTTCCTCTCCGTAGAACCGCTGCTCGGTCCGATCCCCCGGCTCCCGCTATCCGGGATCCACTGGGTCATCGTCGGCGGCGAATCCGGCCCCGGCGCGCGAACAATGCAGCGCGAATGGGCCACCCAGATTCGCGACCGCTGCCTCGCAAGCGAAGTCCCCTTCTTCTTCAAGCAATGGGGCGGCACAAACAAAAAAGCCGCAGGTCGTGATCTCGATGGCCGGGCCTGGGATGAAATGCCGCTTCTGCGAGTCCGCTCGCAATGTGCTGTCGGGGCGGTGGTGTCGCAACTGGGGGTTTCGTGAGCGCCGACAGCGTCGACTTTAATCCGCAGTACTGGGAGGAATACACCAACCTCCAACGTGTCAAGCACGAACTAATCGGTAGATACTGCGATGGCTGGTTCCCAAAGCTGGGACTTTGGGCAGGCCGCATCTTGTACTTGGATACGCACGCCGGCCGCGGCAAACATCTCTCAGGCCAGCTTGGCTCACCGTTGATAGCCTTGGAACGCTTCTTAAGTCATCGGGCTAGGGACGGCATTCTAAGAAAGTCCGAGGTCGTGTTTTTCTTCATCGAACACGACGCCGAGAACCGTCGGCAACTCGTGGACGAGATCGCTGCGCGCGGCGAACTGCCGGCGGGAGTGAAATGCCAGACATACGCGGGTGATTGCTTCAACGTGCTTCGGGAGCTCGTTAACCATCTCCGCAAAGAAAACAAACCGATGGCACCCGCCTTCATGTTTATCGACCCGTACGGTTTCAAGGTGCCTGGTTCGGTACTCAAGGACCTAATGAAATTCGAGCGAGTCGAATTGTTCGTTAACATCATGTGGCGCGAACTCGATATGGCAATTCAGCAAGGCGACAAGCCAGGAATGGCGGCAACTCTTACAAGTCTTTTCAATGGAGAAGCGTGGCGGGATCAGATCAACGCGGATACCGCCGACGAACGTGCAGAGCAAGCGATTAGTGTGTTTCGCGAATTGACGGGGGCAAAATGGGCGACCTCTATCCGCATGCTTGGAAAGACGGCCGCGACTAGATACCTGCTATTGCATCTCACAAATCACGACGCGGGTCGAGATCTCATGAAAGACTGCCTGTGGAGGGTTTGTCCCGACGGCGGATTCTACGCGCGATTCGCAGATAACCCTCATCAGCCATATCTAATCGAACCGGCACCGGACTTGGCTCCGTTGCGACGATGGATTGTGGAAAAACTTCAAACGGCGCCAATGCGCTGGCAGTCCCTTATCGATGCGATACGCACTGAGATTTGGCGTGAGCCCCAACTGAACGATGTTGTTCGCGAGTTACGAAACGAGAACAAGATCGCTGCTTCAGAGTTTTCCGGCAAGTTCTCACCCAAGAACGATCCGTTGCTTACGCTGAGTCCGTCGGTCAGAGAATGACGACCCACATCCGCGCCATGTTTCGCGGATCAACCGAAAATCGCGAGCGACGTCGTACACTCATTTCCAGTTGGCATACGCCTAACAGCTTACAGCCAATCGCTCACCCACTGTGGAACACCGGCTGCGTCTACGAAGTGAAAAGCGCGGGAAGTCCCCGCGCACAGGGAAGGAGAGTTCGCGTGCGACTGCGGTAGCGCCGTCCCCCGCGTCATCGGAGAATCTCCGCGCCGACCTCGACGGACCATTATCAGGTTTTCTCGGGTTCTCTCGTAAAAAATGTGCCCGATCAGATTCCAACCGACGCATCTGACCCGCTCGCGCCGGTCAAACGCCCCCAGCGCCCGCGCCCCAAACGAATCCGCCGCCTCAGCTCGCCGCGGCCGCCGACGGCGTCCCACGCGGCGCCGCCTTCGCGACCGGCTCCGCCGGACCGTGAATCGAATGTCCGCTCGCCGCCTCCGCCGCCTCCATGATCGTCTCGCTCGTCGCCGGATGTGGATGAATCGTCAGCGCCACATCCTCGGCCACCGCCGCCATCTCGATCCCCAGCACGCCCTCGGAGATCAAATCACCCGCGTGCGCCCCGACAATCCCGACCCCCAGCATCCGCTTGCTCTTCGCGTCAAAGATGAGCTTCGTCAGTCCCTCGGTCCGGCTCATCGCCACCGCCCGCCCGGACGCGACCCACGGAAACCGCGTGATCTTCACGTCCAGCCCCTGCTCCTTCGCCTGCTTCTCCGTCACGCCGCACCACGCCACTTCCGGATCGGTGTAGATCACCGCCGGAATCGCCGCCGGTTCGAACACCGTCGGCTTGCCCGCGACCGCCTCGGCCGCGACCTTTCCCTCGGCCGACGCCTTGTGCGCCAGCATCGGCTCGCCCGCAACATCGCCGATCGCAAAGATCCGCGGGTCGTCCGTCCGCCGCTGCGCATCGACTCGAATAAATCCGCGCTCGTCGATGACCGCCTTCGTCTTCTCGATGCCAAGGCCGTCGCTGTTCGGCCGCCGCCCGATCGACACCAGCACGCGATC
>CAZONT010000034.1:0-13148 GCA_964581285.1 uncultured Planctomycetaceae bacterium
TCTGCCGATCATAGCAACGATGGGGTCTTCGGCTCCGAAAGGTTATCGGGTCATGTTTCGACGAGGCATCGGTTCGGCGGTTCTCGCAGGGGTCGTTTGCCTGGTGGCAAGCTGCACTCCATCGGCATTCCTCAACCTGACATCGACCCGCCGAAACAATGTTCAAATCGGGTTTGTCAATAACACGCCGTTCCGGGCCAATTTCACGTTTGGCGGTTACGACGTGACCGATTCGGCGACGGTACCCATTTTCGGCCAATTGCGAGTTGCTGGGAATACCACGGCGGCGACGCAGACGCAGGGCTGCCGGCGGACGTTTTCGCTGGGTGGCGAGGAGCTGATCCGGCTGATTACGGTTCAGAATCTCACGGTGAACGACCAGCCGGTTTTGCACAACGACATCTATTTCTCGTCGGCGCCGGCGAACGATCCGCTGGCCGCCGCGCCGACCGAAGGCACGGCGAACGCGATGGTGCTGCAGGACGGCGTTGACTACCTGTGCTCCGGGGTCCTTGTGTTCGCGTTTGAGCAGGACGCGATGTCGCCCGGGGGCTTCCGGGTTGACTACTCGTTTGTTGAGCCCGCGCCGCCGACGTTCTCACCGCCGTAATCCATCGTTCGTTCAAAACAAGTGCTGGTTGATCGGGGCGCCAATCTCACTCTTCCATTTGCCGCAGCAGCCGCTTCGGGGCGATGAGGCCGTAGGAAAGCAGGACGAGGTCGGTGATCTCGTTCCAGTCGGGCTTTGCGCCGATCGCGAGATTGACCCAGCCGAAGCGTCCGACGTAGGGGGCGATGGCATAACGCGGGTCGCGGATGAGCTCCTTCTGGCGCTGTTTGCCGACTTTGACGCAGAGGACCGGCTTGTTGCGCTCGTCGCCGAGGATCAGAAAGATCTTGTCGGCGACGCGGAAGTTGGGGTGATCCCAGGTGCGGGTTTCCTTTGTACCGGGGAGTGCGAGACAAAGCTTCCGGAGTCGATTCAGAAAGGCGCGCGACATTGATGGAATTGTACCGCTAAACGGGCGGATCGATGGGAACGGAATGGCACGGAACGTTGCGGCGCGATCGAGTTTCAGCGCTGCATCTGCAGGGTCGCGAGACCGCTGGCCACGTCGTCGGAGAACTCGAAGAGCTTGTCGAGGCCGGTGACGAGGAAGACGCCCCAGACCGAGTTGTTGATACCGCAGAGGCGAAGCTTTCCGGGGGAGGTGCTGTGGAGCAGCTTGCGGAGCTTCAGGAGCTTGGCGATGTTGGACGAATTGAGGAAATTCACCGAGGCGAAATTGAGCAGCACGTCCGATCCGTTCCGCTTCTCGATCAGATCGATCAAGGCGTTGAGATCGTCAGTGAATTGCGGGTCGTCGTTGAGCTCGACAACGACGATTCGCTCGGACCAGTCCTGAATTGCCATGTTGCGTTCCAGAATCCGGCGACTTCGTTCGCGGCCGGCGGGGCGGAGGGTATGGGGCGACGGGGGTCCTGTCAACGTGGCGCCGGCCGATAGGCCGGGAAGCGGAGATAGGGCGTCAGTGCTTCGAGCATGGCGGGTCCGACGCCGTTCAAGTTGAGCAGATCCCGCGGTGCAAGGTAGCGCGCGGCGGCGACGTGAGATCCGGATGGGCCGCGGGCGTCAACCATGCGCCGAGCAACCGCCAATCCGACGCCGGGGATGCGGTCGAGCTCCCATGCTGCAGCGACGTTTGGATCGAGGCGATGCTCGACGATGATCGAGGGCGTTGACGCAGGGCGGAACGGATTGAGAGACCCGGTCGTCAGGGTCGTGACGCTGGCGGCCAGTCCGAGCACGAACAGCACCCCCGAGGCCGAGCCGGCGGCCCGGTGGGTCCAGGCCGGCGGAGCCTGACCCTGATATGCCGGGGATGGGTCCTGAAACGCCATTGGCGGCGGTCATACTTGATGGGGGAGGCCGATGCAAGGGGTTATCAATACAGAAGATAAGGCCGAACGTCTGCGGACTGAGCCAATTACAGATCGAGGCGGTGCGGGGCCAATCTCACGCTAACCGCCGGCGATTTCGAGTGTCTAAACACGGCGAAATCATGCTACGGGCAGTAGTTGCAAACTGCCCGGCCGATTGACAGCCCGGGCAGAAAGTTGGTACTTTGCCCCGCTCTTTCGGCGGCTGTGGAAACACGAGCAGTTGTCAAACAAATCCCGCCTGGCTGCGTTTGAACCGGATGTACGGTAGGAGTCGAAATTCCATGTCGCGTGTAGTGTCCGCGCCGCGCGTGCCCGCGTTGAATAGCCGCCAGCGTTCCGCACCGGAGCGTCCCGCCTGGGATCTGCCAGCGAAGGTCGGCATTCTGATTTTCTCTGCATTTTCGCTGGGGTACGCGATCAAGTCCGGGGCTCTGTTTACGTCGTTCGGTCATCTTCGCAACAACTCGCTGCATCAGAGCTTTTTCTGGATGACGATCGCGTGGGGCGCGATTTGTTATGCGGCGCTGGTGTGGCGCGTGCGGCTGTGGCTGCGCTACCGGCCGATGGAATCGGTTTCGAACGCGAAGCTGCCGAGCGTGACGGTCATTATTCCGGCGTTCAACGAAGGGGCGCTGGTGCGACAATCGATCCGATCGGTGGCCAACAACCGGTATCCGGCGGAGAAGCTGCAGATCATCATCGTCGATGACGGCAGCACGGACGACACGTGGGAGCACATTGAAGCGGCGGTGGCATCGCTGCCGGATCACATCAACGTGATGACGCTTCGACATGCCCGCAACATGGGCAAGCGGCGGGCGCTTTACGACGGATTCCGGCACGCGACGGGCGAGGCGATCGTGACGGTCGATTCGGACACGATTCTCGAACCGGCGGCGCTGCGGAACGGCGTGACGCCGCTCGTGCGCGAGCCGGAGATCGGCGCGGTGGCGGGTTGCGTGGAAGTGTTGAACCCGTCGGAGAGCGTCTTCACGCGATTCCTCAAGACGACGTTTTCGCTGTCGTTCAAGTTTGTGCGGGCGTATCAGAGCGAGATTCGGGGCGTGTTCTGCACGCCCGGTGCGATTTCGATCTATCGCGGCAGCGTGGTAAGGAAGGTCGCGGACGAGTGGCTGAAGCAGACGTTTCTAGGAATGCCCTGCACGATCGGTGAAGACCGGGCCATGACGAACTTGATCCTGCGCGAGGGGTGGCTCACTTCGTACCAGGAGAACGCGCGGGTCTGGAGCAAGATGCCGACGAACTACGTCGGCATGACCAAGATGCTGCTGCGGTGGGCGCGGAGCAATATCCGTGAAACGATCGCTCTCAACCGGTTCTTGTTCACGCCGTTCCGCAAGAGCAAGCGCTATCTCGCGTCGTTCCGGCTGAACATGGTGCTCGTGCTGGCGACGCTGTTCGTGCCGTACCTGCTCATCAGCAACAGCTGGGCGCTCATTTTCACGAACTGGCACTACGCGTTACGACATGCCGGGATGGTCGTGGTCTACGGGCTCACGATGGCGGCGATCTACTACCGCAACGAGCGCGACAGCGACTGGATCTGGCTGCTGTTCTACGAGCTGTTCTGGGTGACCTGCCTGGCGTGGATCATGCCGTATGCGGCGGTCTCGCTGCGGAAGACGGGCTGGCTGACGCGCGGCGTGACGCAGCCGAAGCCGGCCGATCAGACCCGGAGCGCGGCGCTGCCGATGCCGGCGACGATCGGCGCAAACGCGCTGGAGCCGCTGATTGCGGCGACTGCGGCTGCGTAGTTCGCGGGACTACGGGATCGCGGACGCGCGAGCCCGGGTCGCGGTTCGCCTGAGGGTGTTGGCGGGCTGGGTATCGACGATCACGTTCGAACCCGGGTCCATTTGGTGGGGCGACGGATCAGCGATTGGCTCAATCGGCTTCAGCACTTCCTGATCTGCGGTCATTCGCGCCGCCATGAATCTTTGAGACATTTCTCTTTCGGGATCGACCGGGCGCTGGATGTACCACCATCCTCCCGCGGCCGTCAGCAAGGCCAACGAGGCGATCACCAACGTTCGATTGCGGTTGCCTGATTCGTCCGGTCTCTCTTGCTTTCGCATGGTTTCGTCTCCGGGGCGCGGACGGGAATCGTCGGCGCGCCTGGGTTTGACGTTGATCCGAGGGCTCGGTTCCCGACTTGGGACGCTCAGGCGCTGCTTGGCCGGACGCGGGGCGGCGGGGCGTTGGGGTTGGTGGCAAGTTCGTGGAGGCGGGGGAGCTGGCTGCGGAGGACTTCGGCCTGGGGCGAATCGGGCCAGCGGCGGATCAGGCGGTCGGCGAGGGTTTCGGCTTCGGAGTATTGACCGCGCTTGGCGAGCTCCGTGATTTCGGCGTCCATTTCCTGGCGGGCGGAGACCTCGGCGTTGTTGGAGAGGGTTGTTAGTTGGACCTGGAGGGCCTCGGTTTCGCTGCGGCGGGGGAAGCGCTCGATGAATGTCTCTGCGGCGGCGAGGGCCTCGTTCCAGCGGCGGCGCGAGACGTAGCGCTGGATTTCGGCATACATCTGGCGGCACTGGGCGTCTTCGTAGACCTGATGCTCGCGTTCGATGCGGGCCTCGAGCTGGGCGACGGCGGGCTGGTCGGGGTAGCGGCGGCGAAGTTCTTCGGCGACGCCGCGGGCGCGTTCCCACGATGAGATGTTGATGAAGTCGTCGACGCGGCGGTTGAACTCACGGATGTCGGCCTGCATGCGCTGTTCGCGGCGCTGGGCGATGCGTTCGTTCATGGTGAGCAGGGCGGGGCGATCCGGGTAGCGCTGGCGGCATTCGTCGAGCAGCTCCGAGGCGCGCGAGAAGTCGCCATCGGCGGTGAGCTTTTCGATGCGGGCGTTTGCTTCAGCGAGTTCGCGCTGCTCGACGCGGACGGCCTTTTCGCGGCGCTGCTCGTCGGAGAGAAGGGAGTTGTCGCGGACATCGCGGAGGATGACGAGCATCTCGTCGCAGGCAGCGCGGACGCGGGCGAGGACTTCCTCCTGTTCGCCGCCGGGTTCGACGTGCGACTGGGCGGCGTGGCGGGCCAAGTCGGCGGCGGCGGTGTGGATGCCGGCGGAGAGGCGTTCGAGATCGGCGACGCGGATGATCAGGGATTCGGTGAATTGGGTGAGCGACGAAAGGGCAACGAGAATCGCGGCGACGCCAATGCCGAGCAGCAAGCCGAGGGCGAGGTCGGCGAGGAGCGAGAGATCGAGCGCGGCGCCCGCCTTCAGGCGGCCGAGGGCGACGAGCAGCGTTGCCGCAACTGTGAGCCCCGCGATGAGCCCGGCGACCATCAGGACCCGGCGGCGCGTGAAGAAAGTGCGGGCAAGGCGCTCGGGAGGGTTGTTAGGCGGTTGGTTCATGGGAGTGCGGTCCTTCCGCAGGTCGGCGGGCGGCTGTTGCGGGCCCGTTCTTAATCGTACACCCGAGGCGGCGGGGTTCAAGCGAAGGCGGGGTGATCGCTCGTGAGACGACGGTGCGACCGATAGAATCGGGCCATGTCGGACGTTGTCCTGCGATCGCTCGATCATCCGCTCGACGCCACGGTCCGTCCGCCGGGAAGCAAGAGCCAGACGAATCGGGCTCTGCCGCTGGCGGCGATGGCCGAGGGGGTGTCGCATATCCACAACGTGCTGTTCGCGGATGACACGCGGTACATGATCGATGCGCTGCGGGGGCTCGGGGTGCGAATCGCGAGCGATGAGGGGCAGTGTCGTTGCGTGGTGAATGGCTGCGGCGGGAGGTGGCCGTCGGGCGAGGCGGCACTCTACTGCGGAAACGCGGGGACGGTGGCACGGTTTCTGACGGCCGCGGTTTGCGTCGGAGAAGGGCAGTACACGCTGGATGGGGCGGCGCGGATGCGACAGCGGCCGATCGGCCCGCTGGTAGATGGGCTGCGCGACCTTGGGGCGGAGATCGCGTACGGGTCGGTGGAGGGTTCGCTGCCGCTCCAGATCGCGGCTCATGGGCTGCGCGGCGGGAATGTTCGGATCGATGCCTCGGATTCGAGCCAGTATGTTTCGGCGCTGCTGCTGGGTGCGCCGCTGGCGAACAGCGATGTGATGATCGAGATCGTGGGGCCGATCGTCAGTGGGCCGTATCTGCGGATGACAGTGGAGATGGTGGGGCGGTTCGGCGCGGCTGTCGTGGAGCAGGGGCTGCGGAAGTTTGTCGTGCCGGCGACGCAGCGTTACGCGGGGCAGACGATCGAGATCGAACCGGATGCGTCGGCGGCGTCGTATTTTTTCGCGGCGGCAGCATTGTCGGGCGGGCGGGTGACGGTGGCGGGCCTGGGATCCGGAAGCGTTCAAGGCGACGCCGGGTTTGTTCGCGTGCTGGAGAAGATGGGCTGCCGCGCGGCGGTGTCGCCGGATGCGACGACGGTCAGCGGGCCGAGCCGGGGGGCGATCCGCGGCGTCGACGTGGACCTCGGAGAGATGCCCGACACGGCGCCGACGCTGGCGGTGCTGGCAGTGTTTGCGGATGGACCGACGCGGATTCGGAACGTTGCCAACCTGCGGATCAAGGAGTCGGACCGGATTGCGGCGCTGGCGACGGAGTTGCAGCGGATCGGGGCGGAGGTGGAGATCCATGCGGACGGACTTACGGTGATTCCCGCGAAGTCGCCGTGCGCGGCGGCGATTGATACGTACGACGATCATCGGATCGCGATGAGCTTTGCGCTGGCGGGGTTGCGCCTGGATGGCGTGACAATTCGGGATGCGGAGTGCGTGGCGAAGACGTATCCGCGGTTTTTCGAGGACTGGGAGCGGATGCGCGGCTGAGCGCGACGCCGCGAACTAGGATTTGCCGTGAAGCTCGACGACCAGATTTGCTATTGCTATCACGTGCCGCTGCGGAAGCTGATGAGCTTTGCGCGGCGGACGAAGCCGGTGCGGGCATCGCAGATGTCGGAGTGTCTCGGGGCGGGGACGGGATGCGGCTGGTGCATTCCGATTCTGACGAAGATTTACAACGAGGTGAAGGCGGAGCAGCAGTACGAAGACGGGACGACGGTGCCGGGTCTGCCGGAAACGGCGGATGAGTATGCGGCGGCGCGGCAGACGTATTTAAAGGCGGGGGGGGAGAAAAACAAGTTTTGAGCCGTGCTTGTGGCGTGCCGACTGATTGCCGCGCGCTTCGGCGCGAATCTTGCGTCATGAGTGTTGGGGCAGATGCCGTGGATTGAAGCCTTGCAAGAGATTGGCGGTCGCTGTGGGTCGCATCGAAATTCCAATCTCGGCGGAGCCACGGAAACTCGAACGATGCCCGCGCTGCAATTATGATCTGCGAGCTCACTCACCGGGCTCCCGGTGCCCGGAGTGCGGGCTGGTTTGCCCGTCGGCATACTTTTGCCGTCGGGCGAAGAGCAGCGTGCTGGAGAGCGTGGGGTATCTCTCGCTCGTCGCCGGGTATCCCATCGGCGTGATGTTTCTAGTGTCAGGGCTCCGGGAGGAGAGCGCGGGCCGAGCGGGGCTTTACTACGCTTTCGGGGCATTGATGGTCGTCGTCAATAGTTCGCTCCTGCGAGGTTGGCTGAAGAACCGCCGCAGCTTCCTGTTGGTGTCGCCAACGGGAGTCATGTGCTGCGAACTAGATGGAAACTTGCGGCAGGTTCTTTGGCATGAGGTTGGGCGCGTCGAGTCACACCGCCTTGCGCGCAGTCTTGTCCTGTACGGGATGGGTGGTCGGCCCGCGATCGAGATCGCCCCGCAATACGTCCGCACGCAGTCGGAGCTGACTGAGCTTGCCGCACTGGCGGAGCGGCTAGCGGCGGTATCGCATGGTACAGCGGCGGCGTCTATCGCAAATACCGGCGACGGAACAGGCGATTAACACGCGGGAATGACGAATTTGATCGCGACGGGGCGATTCGGTCGTCGCATGAAGAATCCTACTCACGCAGAAAACAATTTCGTAATCTCTTCGAGCGTTGGGAGAGACGGCTGTGCGCCGAATCTTAGGCAGGCGGCTGCGCCGGCGGCGTTGGCGAGTTTGGTGGCCTCCATCAGCGACTGACCGCGAACGCGGGCGAAGCCGAGGGCGGCGGTGAAGGCGTCGCCGGCGGCGGTGGTGTCGACGGGTTTGATCTTGCGGCCGGGGATGTGCTCGCAGGTGTCTCCGTCGCAGACGAGGGCGCCGCGTTCGCCGAGCTTGAGGACGACGTTGCGGGCGCCGCGGGCGGTGAGGGCGGCGGCGACGGCGCGGGTTTCGCGTTCGTGGTTGCGCGGTGATTTGTGGGTCAGCGTGTCGGCCTCGGTCAGATTCGGGGTTATGACGTCGACCTCGAATAAGGCGTCGGGTGCGTCGATCGGCGCCGGGGCGGGGTCGAGAATGACTTCGACGCCGGCTTTGCGACATAGTTTGATGGCGTGAGTCACCGTGTCGATCGGCAGTTCCAGCTGCAGCAAGCAGACTTTCGCGCGGCCGATCATGCCGGATGCGGCGTCGACGTCGGCGGGCGCGACTCGGAAGTTGGCGCCGCTGGAGACGCAGATGGCGTTCTCGCCCTGGTCGTCGACCGTGATGACGGCGATGCCGCTGGAGGCGCCTTCGGTAATCGTCACAAATCGGGTGTCGACGTGGTTGGTCTTGAGGCCGGCCAGCAGGCGGCTGCCGAACTCGTCGTCGCCGACGCGGCCGACGATTGCGGTTTTTGCGCCGAGCCGTGCCGCGCCGACGGCCTGATTGGCGCCTTTGCCGCCGGGAATCGTGACGAGGTCGCGGGCCAGGACGGTTTCGCCCGGCCGGGGTGGGTGGGCGACGCGCAACACCAAGTCCATGTTGATGCTGCCGATGACGACGATTTCGATCGGTTCAGCCATAGGCACTCCGTTGCCTGTGATTCTAGTCACGCGGCGCGCGTCTGGCCGCGTTGCGGCTTCCGGCGTTGCGCACTATTGTCCGTTTGTTCCGGGCGAATGATCGCGCTTGGCGGTGGAGCGACTGCGTGTCAATTCGAGGCAGCCAGGAGGCCCGCGAGTTCTGCGGACTGTTCGGGGTCTTCGGTCACCCCGACGCGGCGATGCTGACATACCGCGGGCTGTACGCGTTGCAACATCGCGGGCAGGAGGCGGCGGGCATCTGCGTCTCCGACGGGCGCGTGCTGCGAAGGCACGCGGACATCGGGTTGGTCACCGAGGCGTTCAAGCCGGAGACGCTGGAGGGGTTGCGGTCACCGCACGCGATCGGACACGTTCGCTATTCGACGACCGGCTCGCCGAGCGTAGTCAACGCCCAGCCGTTGCTGATTCAATATTCGCGCGGGCAGGTGGCCGTCGCGCATAACGGAAATTTGGTGAACGCGGCGCTGCTGCGGGAGCAGTATGAGGCCGAGGGGGCGATTTTTCAGACGTCGAGCGACACGGAGATCATCGTTCACCTGCTGGCCAACCCGCGGCACCAGGCACGGCCGGATCCGCTGGCGCATATCCTGACGCACCTGCAGGGAGCGTATTGCCTGCTCGTGCTGTCGCCGGATCGGATCGAGGTCATTCGCGACCCGTTCGGGTTTCGGCCGCTGGTCATCGGACGGCTGGCGAACGGGGCGTATTGCGCGGCGAGCGAAACCTGTGCGCTGGACATCGTTGAGGCGGAGTTCGTGCGTGAGGTCGAACCGGGGGAGATCGTCACGATATCGGCGGCGGGGCTGTCGAGCCGGTTCTTTGTCGGGCCGGAGCAGATTCGCCAGGCCAAGTGCATTTTCGAGCATGTCTACTTCGCCGATCCGTCGAGCGACGTGTTCGGACAAAACGTGCATCAGTTCCGGGTTGCGACCGGGCGACGGCTGGCGATTGAGGCGCCGGCTGACGCGGACGTAGTGGTAGCGATTCCGAATGCCGGGCGTTGCGCGGCGATGGGTTACAGCCATCAGAGCGGGATTCCGCATGGCCGCGGGTTCACGGTGAATCATTATGCGGGGCGGTCGTTCATCATGCCGACGCAGCCGGCGCGCGACCTGGCCGTGAAAATGAAATTGAACGTCATTCGAGAGACGGTGCGCGGGAAGCGGCTGGTGGTGGTGGAAGATTCGATCGTGCGCGGGACGACGACGCGCGGCAAAATCGGGGCGCTGCGGGCGGCGGGTGCGAAGGAGATCCACATGCGGATTGCGTGCCCGCCGATCCGCAATCCGTGCTATTTCGGGATCGACTTTCCGAGCCGGAAGGAGTTGATCGCGGTGAGTCGCAGCGTCGATGAGATTCGGCAGTATCTTGGGGTCGAATCGCTGGCGTACCTTTCGCTGGAGGGGATGCTGGAATGTGCGCGCGGGGGGGCGTCAGGGTACTGCACAGCGTGTTTTTCGGGGCAGTATCCCATGCCGGTTGATGCACAGGTACACAAGTTCATTCTCGAAAAGCATCAGATGACGATGTTTCCCGAGGCATCTACGGCATCGGGGCTGGCGTCGGGCGAAGGGCGGGCTGACCGGCCGTTGGAGCCGTTGCGCGGCCGCGGGGCCTGATGCTGGAGCGTTTCGCGCACGACGGCGTCGGTGGGAAGACTCGCCCGTCGCATCTGCTTTAACAGGGGTTTCTGAATCCGGGCGTGGGAGAGGGCGAGGTTGCCGTTCGGGTCTTCGTAGAGGACGGGCGATTTCCGACCGGCGTCGAGGACGTCGATGATGCGGTCGACCGATTCGGCGTGGTAGTCGGTGACCAGTTCGGAATCGAGCGGCCAGCGCGATACCAACGACCACAAGCCGATCGAGCGGTGCCAGCTTCGGGCGGAAGCGAGCAGGTTGATGCGCTTGAAGATGCGGCGATTCATTCCGAACGGCAGCAAGGTCGTCGTGAGGTGCGTTGAGAGCAGCTTCTCGGGTTCGTCGTAGCGTCGGCGGAGGGAGGTTTGAAGCTGGGGCCAATAGCCGGCGGGCAGTAGCGAATCGGCGCGGATCTCCCAGTAGATGTGGCCGAACGAGATGGTCGAGCCGCAGGAGAGAATCTGGCGAGGGAGGAACTTGTTGTGGGCGACGGTGTCGGCCGCGAGATGAGAGAGATAGCCGTAGGCGAAGGCGCGGCCGGCGTCGGTCTCGGCGTGATCGAGCAGGGCGAAGCCGGTATTCCAGCGGTGACAGACCTGCTTGATGCGACTCAGCTTCTTGGCGAGGACGACGTCGGCGGCAATATTTCCGAAGACGTACTCGCGGGCGTGGCGGGCGAGCAGGGCTGCGACGCCGGCCGGAAGCATCCAGAGCTGCGAGAGAACTTCACCGGCAAAATGGACGTGGGTAAGCGGACCCCAAGCGTAGGCGGTGCCTGACGCCACCAGACAGACAAGAACGGCGAATGCGCCGATCGCAAGCTTGCGAGAGATCACAATTGATCCAATTCCAGCCGGAGTATTCTCGGCTGACAGGATGATTGTATCGTCTTGAGGCATTGCTGGTTGTGGAATTCCGAGCGCGGCGCGGCTTGTGGACGGCGGGGCTGGGACTACGATGCGCGGTCGGCCGGACGGACTGCCGGCTGGAATCGAGGCGGTGAGATGGGCGCAAGACCGGTAAAGATGAGCGACGGCGAGATTCGGACGACGTTGACGGGGCTGCCGGGCTGGCGCCTGGAGGGCGGCAAGCTGCACCGGGAGTACCAGTTTGCAAACTTCATCGAGGCGTTCGGATTTATGACGCGGGCGGCGCTCGTGGCTGAGGCGATGAACCACCATCCCGAGTGGTTCAATGTCTACCGTAGCGTTCGCATTGACCTGGCAACTCACGACGCGGGGGGCGTCACCGCACTGGATTTCGAGTTGGCGCGAAAAATGGAAGCGCTGGCGGGCAAGCAGGCCTGAGGATTCGCGACGGCGGGGCGGGTGGGGCGGCCCGGAAGGCGCGAAATAATTTTTTCGCCGGCTGGAATTGGTGCACTCCGCGATTGGGTGCATTCGCACAGCGCCAGATCAAGACAAAAATAGTACGATTAATCCCGATGGACCTTATCGGCCGCTGAACCGGTTCTCGGACCGCTCATCCGCACCGACCCGGTGCGATTTGATAATGTTTGCAAAGTTTTCTCACCCGGAATCGTCCCACTTTCGATACAGAACGACCGACACGGTGAGTCGGAAATCGGTCCGACAGCGTCGGGAAAAACGTTTCAACGCGACGTCAATCGGCCAATGCCGGTGGCGGCGCACGTGATCGAGAGGAGCTGAGGGAAACGTGAACCGGGGAATTCCAAAGGGGGTGGTTCGAGCGGTCTGCGCGCTTGTGACAGTGGTGGTCGCGGGCAGGGCCCAGGCGGCTTTGACGATTACGTCGGTGACACTCAACGGGGCGTCGACGGTCAACGTCACACCGAGTGCGACGATCACGGCGGTTGTGAGCGAAACAAACACCGGGGGAAGCAACTGGCGCAGCACGCGCTGGTCGATTGCGTCCAACACCTGCGTCGACACGCCCGACCATGACGGCAACGGCTCATTCAGCGAGACGTTCAGCTTCTCCGCGCCCGCGACGGCCGGCACTTACACGGTCACATTTCGGGCGTCGGCGAACGCGAACTGCGGAAGCACGTCGAGCGCGACTTATACGATGAATAATGCAATCGTCGTTTGTGCCGCCCCGACGGCACCGACATCGGCGTCGAGCAGCCCGTCGAGTTTCTGCGGGTCGGCGACGGGGAACATCACGCTGACGGCCACGGGGGGATCCGGTGGCACGTTGACCTGGTACAGCGGTAGCTGCGGGGGCACGGCGGTCGGGACGGGTACACCATTGACGGTCGCGGCACCGACGACGACGACGACGTATTACGCGCGGTGGGAGAATCCGCCGTGCACGGCCTCGGCGTGCGCGAGTACGACGGTGGCCATCCATGCGTTGCCAGGCACGCCAACGAGTACTGTGGCGACGCCTTCGACGATATGCAGCGGTTCATCTTCGTCGCTGTCGGCAACGGTGGGCGGCGGTGAGACGATCGACTGGTACACGGGCAGTTGCGGCGGGACGCTCGTGGGCTCCGGCAGCGGCCTGAGCGTCAGTCCGACGGTTACGACACAGTACTTTGCCCGGGCGCGGAACACGACGACCGGCTGCGCCAGCACAGCGTGTGCGAGCGTGACGCTTACCGTCAACGCTCTGCCGAGCACGCCCACGAGCCCAACGGCCACGCCGGCGACGATCTGCAACGGATCATCTTCGTCGCTGTCGGCGACCGTGGGCGGCGGGCAAACCATTGACTGGTACACCGGTAG
>CAZONT010000034.1:13248-27869 GCA_964581285.1 uncultured Planctomycetaceae bacterium
ACCATTGACTGGTACACCGGTAGTTGCGGCGGGACGCTCGTCGGTTCCGGCAGCGGCCTGAGCGTCAGCCCGACGATTACGACGCAGTACTTTGCACGGGCCCGGAATACCACGACCGGCTGCATCAGCGCCGCATGCGCGAGCGTGACGGTGACGGTCAACTCACGTCCGAGCACGCCGACCGGCGCGACGGCGACTCCCGCATCGATTTGCAGCGGATCGACGACGCTCTCGGCAAGCGTGGGCGGCGGCGAGACGGTGGATTGGTTCACCGGTAGCTGCGGCGGCACCGCTGCCGGCACGGGGGTGTCGATCGTCGTCAGCCCCGGTGCGACGACGACGTACTTCGCACGGGCCCGAAATACGACGACGGGTTGTACGAGCGCCGCCTGCGCGCAGGCCACGGTGACGTTTGTCTCGAACTGCAGCGATGGCGATCCGTGCACGGCGGACAGTTGCAGCGGCGGTCAGTGCATTCACCCCCCAATGGACTCGGACGGCGACGGGACGCCGGACTGCAGCGATGGCTGTCCGGCGGATCCGAACAAGATTGCGGCGGGGACGTGCGGATGCGGGGTGTCGGACACAGACGGCGACGGCGATGGGACGCCAAACTGCAACGACGGCTGCCCGGCCGACGCCAGCAAGACGGCGCCAGGTGTTTGCGGGTGCGGCGTGTCGGATGCCGACGGCGATGGCGATGGGACTCCCGACTGCAACGACGCCTGTCCGACTGATCCCGACAAGATTGCGGCGGGGGTCTGCGGATGTGGCGTGGCTGATACCGATGGCGATGGTGATGGAACGCCGAATTGCATTGACGGCTGTTCCGGCGATCCGAACAAGGTCAGTCCGGGCGCATGCGGGTGCGGTGTGCCGGACACGGACAGCGACGGCGATGGAACGGCGAACTGCGTCGACGGTTGTCCGAGCGATCCGGGCAAGACCAACCCCGGCATCTGCGGATGCGGACTCGCGGACACGGACTCCGACGGGGACACGGTCCCGGACTGCAACGACCATTGCCCCGGCGCACCGGATGTCGACAGTGATGGGGACGGAGCGCTCGATTGCCTTGATGGCTGCCCGAGCGATCCGGACAAGGTGGCTCCCGGCGCGTGCGGATGCGGCGTAGCGGATGTGGACGGCGACGGAGACGGCACGCCGGATTGCAACGACGGGTGTCCGATCGATCCCGGAAAAATCAGCCCTGGAGCATGCGGTTGCGGTGTGGCCGATACTGACGGCGATGGCGACGGAACGGCTGATTGCAACGACGGCTGCGCAAGCGATCCGGGGAAGACGAACCCGGGCGTGTGCGGATGCGGCGTCGCGGACACAGACAGCGACGGCGACGGTACGCCGGATTGCAACGACGGGTGCCCGGGTGATTCCGGCAAGACGAATCCGGGCATCTGCGGGTGCGGCATTGCGGATACGGATTCGGATCATGACGGAACGCCGGATTGCAATGACGGTTGCCCCAGCGATCCGGACAAGTTCGGGCCCGGCGCGTGCGGGTGTGGCGTAGCCGACGCCGACAAGGATGGCGACGGCACGCCGGGTTGCCTGGACGGGTGTCCGAATGACCCGGACAAAATCAGTCCCGGCGCATGCGGGTGCGGGGTAGCTGACACAGACAACGATGGGGACGGCACGCCGAACTGCAACGACGGATGTGCGAACGATCCGGGGAAGATCAGCCCCGGAGATTGCGGTTGCGGTGTGGCTGAGACCGACAACGATGGCGACGGAACGCCGGATTGCATCGACGGTTGTCCGAACGATCCGAACAAGACGAGTCCCGGCGTTTGCGGATGTGGGGCCGCGGACACCGATTCCGATTCGGACGGTACCGCGAACTGTCATGACGGGTGCCCGAACGATCCGGGGAAGACTGCGCCGGGGACGTGCGGTTGCGGTGTGTCCGACACGGATAGCGACTCGGATGGAACGCCGAATTGCGTTGATGGCTGCCCGAACGATCCGGCGAAGATTCATCCCGACATTTGCGGATGCGGAGTCGCCGATACCGACTCGGACACCGATGGCGTGGCCGACTGCAACGATCAGTGTCCGGCTGCGCAAGACATTGACACGGACGGCGACGGCGTGCTCGATTGCCTCGATGGGTGTCCGCTCGACCCTCTGAAACTGGCTGCCGGGGAGTGCGGCTGCGGAGTCGCGGATAGCGACGGCGATGGCGATGGCACGCCGGATTGCAACGACGCCTGTCCGGGCGATCCAGGCAAATCAGCTCCCGGCGTTTGCGGGTGCGGCGTGGCCGACACCGACAGCGACGGCGATGGAACTCCCAACTGCAATGACGGTTGTCCCGGCGATCCGGGCAAGATCGCCGCCGGCGTTTGCGGCTGCGGAGTCGCGGAGACTGATTCTGACGGCGACGGCGTTCCGAATTGCACGGATGGCTGCCCGGCTGATCCGCTGAAGACGGCTGCGGGCATCTGCGGCTGCTCGGTGCCCGATACGGATGGCGACGGTGACGGCGCGGCGAACTGCATCGACGGCTGTCCGACCGATCCGGGCAAGATCGCGCCCGGCCTGTGCGGCTGCGGCGCTGCCGACACCGACACGGACGGCGATGGAACCCCCGATTGTCTTGATGGTTGTCCGGGCGATTCGTCGAAGGTGATGCCGGGCGTGTGCGGGTGCGGCGTCGCCGATATCGATTCCGATACGGACGGAATTCCGGACTGCAATGATCACTGCCCCGGCGCGCCGGATACGGATTTCGACAGCGACGGTGTGTTGGACTGCCTGGATGGATGTCCGGGCGATCCGAACAAGCTGGCTCCGGGCGTTTGCGGTTGCGGAGTGGTCGACGCGGATGGTGATCACGATGGAACGCCCGACTGCGTTGACGGATGTCCGAATGATCTGGACAAGACCGCGCCGGGGACGTGCGGTTGCGGCACAGCCGATTCCGACGGCGACGGCGACGGGACGGCCGACTGCGTTGACGGATGCCCGCTGGATGCGGCGAAGACTCAGCCCGGCATTTGCGGCTGCGGAGCAACGGATTCGGACTCGGATGGCGACGGAACGCCGGACTGCAACGACGGTTGTCCCGGTGATCCGCACAAGCTCACGGCCGGTATCTGCGGATGCGGCGTGGCCGACGTCGACAGCGATACCGACGGGACAACGGACTGCAATGATGGCTGCCCGCACGACGGAAACAAGATCGCAGCAGGTGTGTGCGGCTGCGGCGTTCCCGACAGCGACACCGACAGCGATGGCGTTGTCGATTGCCACGATCGGTGTCCGGGCACACCGGATGTTGATTCCGACGGCGATGGGACGCTCGACTGTGTCGACGATTGTCCGAGTGATCCGAACAAGTCGGCGGCAGGAATTTGCGGTTGCGGGGTGGCCGATGCGGACGGTGATGGCGACGGCGTTCCGGATTGCGTGGACGGCTGTCCGGCGGATGCGTCGAAGCTTTCGGCAGAGGTCTGCGGCTGCGGCGTGCCCGACATCGACTCGGATGGCGATGGTGTGCTCGATTGTCAGGACTCGTGTCCGACGAGTGCGGGCGACGAGAACGAGCGGGATAGCGGATCGACCTGCACTGAGCCGCCGCGTCCGGATGGACCGGACAACGCCGATCTCGCTGAGCGCGTCGTGCGCTCGATCATTGTCGGCACACTCTTTCGTGCGCCGGTGTGCGGGGTTGGAATGCTCCCACTCTTGTCGGTGATCGGGTTGGGGTTGCTCTGGCTGCGATTCAGCCGCTGAGGTTGCGGGCTCAGGGGACTAGGATCAGGTCGGCTATTCCGGCCGCGTCTGTCGCCGCGAATCCGGATGAGCCGTCGACATCGGCCGCACAGTACGCGCGGGATTGCTCGCACGGCGGGTTGAGAATCACCTCGACGAAGCTCTGGATGTCACGGCCGTCGATCAAGCCGTCGCCGTTGACATCGCCCTTCACACAGCCGATGTCGGGCGTGACGAGCGTCGTACTCAGATGCGAGAGGCCGCCGCCGGGGAGGAAGGGATCGAGGCCGACGATGCCCGAGCCGGGGGGTACATTCGCGTCAAACCGGAAGTTGAAAAGCACGCCCCAGACGAGTGCGTTGGCGGACGGATTCGTATCGTAAGTGGCGGTCTGCCAGGTGATCGAGCCGCAGCCGGTGTCGATGGCGGCGGTCCAGTCATTTCCGGGGTCGGCGTCGCCGTCGCGGAATTCGATGTTTGAGACGGTTGCGGAAGACGGAACCGGGACGGCGAAGCTGCGGATACGGCGCGAGTAGTTGTAGTTGTAAGCGGCGTACTCGTAGTGCCAATTGCCACCGCCCAACTCGGTCGCCTTTGACGCGACGTAGACCGATCCGGGGTCGGAGATCGTTGCGAGTTGTTCGTTGGCCCCGCCGGTGAGCCAGCGATTTGCAAGAGCTGGGCCGTAGACGAGCGGATTGCCGTCGATCGGTGTGATGAAGAACCAGTTCGAGCCGTTCCAGATCATCGAGCAGCCACGCGAGCCGATGTTGTTGCCGGTGTCGACGTCGCCGCCGACGACATAAATTGCTTCGAAGGAGTAGGCGGCGGAGGCGTTGCCCAGGTCGGCGTCGGAGATAACGCAGCGATGGTCCAGCGGCCCGAGGCCGCTCGGTCCGTTTCGCAGGCAGTCCTGGGGTGAGCCGTCGAAGTAGGAGCCGCATGGCTGCCAGGCACCCGTGTAAGGGTCGATCTCTTCGCGCGGGCCGAGATTGAACTGGTTGGCGTTGTGGGTGCTCGTGTAGGTGTCCGCGCAACCGACGCCGAGCGCCTGATTGCCGGCCGGTATGCATGAACCGCAGAAGAACTGCGACTGCACGAAGAAGGTGTGCTTGGCCCACGAGCGGCCGATTTGTTCAAAGCGGCCGTCCTTCAAGCGGTAGACGGAGTACGCGATGAAGGGGTGATCGGGGTTCATCGCGGCCTGCCAGTTGACGACCTGATCGCCGAGATTGCAGACAACGGTCTCACAGGACGCGGCTACCTGGCCGGCGGGGTAGGCGCCGTCACGGGCAAACTCGGTGAGGCCTTTCAAGTCGAAGAGACTGACGTCCTTGCCGGCGAAGGCGGAGGTCGGCAGCGCGAGCGCGGCAAGGACAACAAGCGTCCGGTGACGCGTGATGCAGGAGGATCGCATCCGTGAAAATTCCCACTCCGACAGCGGTCCCGGCGGAAACGACGTCACGCCGGACGTGCTGCGTTGACCTATTAAGGGTATGCAGTGCCCAGCAGTCGTTCAAGAAATATCGGCCTGCGGCGGCGGCGACAGGCGTTAGGGGCGATTTTCGGGCCTATGCGTCGGCCCCCGTTGACACGATCGGAAGCCCCCACCACGATGATGGGCCGAATGCCTCGCATCATCGCCGGCATCACGTTGCTCGCTTTCGTCACTGCCCTGATCGGCTTCCCCGTCCCGGATTCCACGAGTCCGGCGGTTGCTGGGAAGCACGCCCACGAGGATTACCCCTGCCGAGACCATGCGTGTGGCTGCCTCGATGCGGAAATGTGCCGCACGCAGTGTTGCTGCGGGTATCAGGCGAAACGGGCCATCACGAAAGCGGTCGCCGGTGACTGCTGTGCATCGGGTGCCGGCGCAACCTGTTCAATCGATCAGAAGCAATCGGCCAGGCCCGTCAGCCCGGCGATCAACGCGCTTGGCTGCAAAGGCCTGCAGTTGTCGTGGGTCTCATGTGGCGTCGTTCTGAGCCGACCCGAAGCGTTGGCGTCCCTTGCTTTGCCGACTGCTGTTGACGAAGTCCTGACGCAAGCAATGGTCTTCCCGTTCACTCGATCACTGAAGCCGTCGATCCCGCCTCCCCGAGCCTGAACTCCTGATACACGTTCGTAGCCAATTGCATCGCGCGCGGAGAACGCGCTGCGGTGCAACTGCGCGTTTCCGTACATCCAGACGGAGTGTGGCGACATGTGTCAATACATTGTTCGATCGGGCGGCCGGCGTGCGTTTACACTGGTCGAATTGCTTGTCGTTATTTCGATCATCGGCGTCTTGATCGCGCTGGTGATGCCGGCGATGTCGCGGGCCCGCGAGGCGGCGATCCGGACGCAGTGCTCGTCAAACATTCGTCAGTTGCAGATGGCGCAGGTCGCCTATGCGACGGCGAACGACGACGAGATCCTGGCGGCGGGTGACGGCACCGAGCAGGGCTCGTGGATCGGTTCGCTGATGACGTACGGCGCAATGCCGGCGGTGCGACGGTGCCCGGCCGATCGGAGCGCCTACTTCGCGGAACCGATTCCCGGAACGAATCCGCCGCAGATGAGGACGACGAGTTACGGAATCAACAACTACGTGTCGCCGACGCACGCGCCGTTCGGCGTCGAACCGATCCGCAATCTCACGCGGGTCGGGCGCTCATCGACCGTGATTCACCTCGTGGAACTGGCTGAGACCGGGTCGTACGCGGGGAGCGACCATGTTCACGTGCAGGACTTCTACCTGGCTGTTGCGCCGCAGATCACGATCGGACTGATCGACAAGCAGATGGCACTGGGTCGCCACGGGGGCAAGCCGCAATCGTGGGACGCGGTGCTCAATTTCAGTTTCTTGGACGGCCACGCCGAGTCGCTGGCGATTCGGCAGGTCTATACCGATCCGACGAACAACCTTTTTGATCCCGACGCGGCGACGCGACAGGTCGATCGCTGAATGCGGTCGGCTCATTGCGGGCCGTTGTCATTTGAGGAGTGAAATGAAGAATTGGAAGATTACCATCGGTGTTGCTTTGGCATTCGCGACGTCGGCGTTCGCACATCCCGGGCCTCGAATCTGGATCGGCAACGTCGGTGGAAGAGTTTCGACGTTTGTCAGCGACAACGACCTCGCGCCGAGCGTCTATACGCCGTCGCGCCTGTTCGCGACTGACATGGAGAATGTCGCCGGAATCTACACCACGAATTTTCCCGGCTACGAGGTTCGGCGGACGGGCGGCGATGTCTCGCCGGGGACGACCTTTGGGTTCAACATCGCCGGGCCGGCGCTCTATTTCGACAAAACGAACAGTAACTTCCCGACAACGGAAGCCATGTTCGGACCACCGGCGCCGCAGTTGGCGATTTCACTCGGAGCGACTTCGCGCGCGACAGCGTTGGGGCCGGTCGTGGGTTTCAACTTTTTCACATTCAACCAGATCGGGGATCACTCGCATCTGTCGTACACGCTTTTGGGCGACGGGGTGACTGCGAGCGACGGGCCGGCCGGCGTCTACGCCATATCACTCAATCTGACGTCGAGCGGGCCGGCGACGTCGGACACGTTCTATCTGCTCATTGGCAAGGACGTGGAGCCGAGCGATCCGCTGTTTCAGTCGGCCATCGCGGCGGCGCAGGCGGCGCTTGTGCCGGTGAGCGGCGACATGGATTGCAGCGGGGCGCTCGATGCGGCGGATGTCGCGGTATTTGTGCAGGCACAGATCGACCCGGACGCCTATGCGGCGGGGCATCCAACCTGCGCCATTTTGCGCGGCGACATGAACGGCGACGGCCTCCTCGACGGCCGCGATGTTCAGGGCTTTGTGGCGGCGCTGCTTTGATGCGAGCGATCAGGCGTCGAGGTCGTAGGCGGTCTTGAGCCAGCGCTTGACCTCGGCGTCGATGTCGGCGGCGGTCTCGACTGGAATGCGGTGGGTGATGCGATCCTTCTTCGCGTAGCCGCCGGTATCGATGAGGCGACCCTTCGCTTTCATTGCGCCGAGGGCGAAACCCATGTCGATCCGCTTATTGGTGGCCGGCTTGATCTGGGCGAAGACGTGGTTGCGGTAGAGTGGAACGATGGTCTTGCAGGGGCAGGCCTTCACGTCTTTGCCCATCGCGAGACCGAGCTTGAGGAGCTTGTCATAGAGCGGGCGGAGGGCGGCGCGCGGGCCGGCGAACATGGCGTCGACGTAGCGCGGGGCGGCCTTGAGATAGCCATCGGGCGTGTCTTCGTCGTTGCCCTTGCCAGCGGCGCGTTCGGCGAGCCACCAGGCCGTATTTGTGCCGAGCTCGAAGGTTGACTTCAGCCAGTCGCGACAGGCGGTCTCAACCTTCGGGCCTTCTTTCTTGATGAACCTCAGCCACTCGTCGAGGGAGCGGCCGGTCTTCGTTTTCAGCGTCTCGATCCAATCTTCGATCATTTCGACGCCGGGGTGGACCGAGTAGAGCGACTTAGCGGGTTTCGGCTTCATTGTTTTCGGCATGGTGACTCCTCCGGGTTTGAGCCGGCCGGCGAGGGCGCCGGCCGCTACGCGCTTCCAGTGACCCTGGCGAGGCGATCGAGGGCCGTGCCCCAGTAGGCCTTCATGCGCTCGCCGGATTTCGCGTCGGGCAGCTTGTCGTGTTGCACGGAGACCTGGCTCTTTCCGACGCCCTTGGAGTAGAAATTCACCTCGACACTGGTCTGGCCGTCGACCCAGGTGATTCGCATCGACTTGTTCGCTGTCGCCTTTCGAATCGTGAACGCAGGGTCTTTCAGCCAGCTTGCACGCGTCCGCCGGTCGTTCCAGGCGCGGAACAAACTCGGAACCGGAATTGCGAGCGTCTTGCTGCGACTGATGGAATATCCGCCCGGCTTCTGGTGCTTGTCGCGCAGGCCGCGGGCCTGCTCGTAGCCGACGGCGACCATCTGCTGCCACCACGGGCCAACGCCATTCTTGTTGACGATGGCGACGATGGCCTTGTGGTCGAGTTTGCGACCGCCTGCCTTGTCGATGAGGGCGAGCCACTGGGGCCAGGTTCGCCCTGTGGCTGACTTCACCGCATCATCGCCGATCCCGGCCGTTTGGCGCGACTTACTGTTGGATGCCATGTCAAAGCCTCACAGAATTGCTCACGGTGGCCCGCCGAAGGAGGATATTCTGACCGGAATCGGCGAGGCGAATCAAGTCGGAACTCGATGTTGCCCTAGCGGTAGAATGATGCGCCAGCTGACGGAAACAAAACGCGGGAGGCCGCCCATGTCCGCGATCAAATGGAAAAACGCCGCGGGAAAGACCTGGCGGACGAAGTTGGAGCAGGACCACCCCAGTCACGGCAAGGTCGTCCGCGTGCCGCCCAAGATGCGCAAGGCGTTCGGGTCGGGGACGATGCTGATTCCGCGGCCGCGCGACGTCGACGCAATCATGCGGAGCGTGAAGAAGGGGCGGCTGATCACGACGTCGGAGATTCGCAAACGACTTGCGCGCAAGGCGGGTGCGGACTGCGCGTGCCCGCTGACGACTGGCATTTTCATCCGCATCGCCGCCGAGGCGGCTGAGGAGGATCGGCGGGCCGGGCGGGCGCGGATAACGCCGTACTGGCGGACGGTTCGCGACGATGGCGGGCTGAATGAGAAGTATCCGGGCGGGGCAGCGGCCCAGGCGGCGAAGCTGCGAAAGGAAGGAATCTCGATCGAGGCGGGCAGGGGCAAGCAGCCGCCGAAGGTCAGAGATTTCGCGGAGTCGCTGGCCGGGTCGTAGCGGGCGGCGGGGCGGCGGGCGGGCGGGTGGGCGGACGGTAGACGTCGGTTGGTGGGTCGTCGCGGAGTTGGAATATCTCAACTGGAGGCAGCGGGTATGGGCATTTGTTCCATGTGTCGGCTAGCCGGCGTGGTTCGTTCAATTCTTTTCCCGAATTATCAATCGTGAATCTAAGCGTTGCGGGCGGACCGTCGGGAACATTGATTTCGACTCTGACATCAACGTAGTTACCGGCAGCCCGCAATCCAAGACAGCGATCCAGACTTGCCGTCCACGGCAACTGAAGCGTCGCCGCAGGGTGCATGTAGCGATACCACACGTGATGAAGTGGACTGGGACCGGGCGCCGGCACAAGAAACGCGGTAGAGACGAAGCCGAACTGCGGACGAATCGAGAAGAGAACGTTCACGACACGAGCATCGCGAATGCGGTGCTTCACAGCCTCGTCACCGCCTGCGAAGACCAAAAGTCGAGCATCCCTCATCCAATGTGCGTTCTCCATCCCGCCGTCCTGCCATACTTGATAGAGCAAGTCGCCGTTCAAAGCATAGATTCTCAGAGCACGTTGCGAGTATGGGTGGCCGAACACAACGACGATCTCTTCGCCCGGGCTTTGCTTGTCGGGAAAGACATCCATGAGCCACGCGGCGGCCACGCCAAAGTTCCACCTGCTGGGCTCCGCGTCCCGAAGTGACGCGGGCATGTCGTCTTTCTCGATTGATCTGGTCCAAATCGGCGATTCGTACGGCCCGTCGGCGTCGAAGGCGCACAACTTCCCTGCGTATGTGTCGCTATCGCCGCGAAAGCCGATGAGAATCACGCGACCGCCGCCAAGTTTCGTCGGAAGATAAGTCATGCTGGAAAACGCGATGCCGCCTAAGACGGTAGACCATTCCTTGAGCGGTCGCCCCCCGAAAGTGTAGAGCACGCAGCGATCCCCCTGTCGAACCGGGACACCGGCGATGCTTTCGTGCCCTCGGTCGGTCAAGACGAGGCGGTGTGGGCGGTGATTGACCCACCACACGGAAAACGCCGTTGCGACGAAAACGATGGCCGCAATGCAGCACGCGATGATTGCCGTCGCGGTCCTGGGGCGTCGGATAGTCCAGCGAATTGCCTTTGTCCATGCCGTGGGCGGTCGGGCGTCGATGGGTTCGCGGTTCAGACAATGACGGATGTCGCGGGCGAGGTCGGCGACGCTGGCGTAGCGGCGAGATCGGTCTTTTTCGAGGGACTTGAGAAGGATGGTTTCGAGGTCGCGCAAACTTCGGCCAGCGAAATGCCGGCCGCTGCGCACGATTGGGCGGATTGGCTCGGCCTCGCGAATGGCGCGGGCGGCGGCCACGATGCTGGTTTTCGACACGTCGTACGGCAGCCGGCCGCAGAGCAGCTCGTAAAGCAAGATGCCGAGAGAATAGACGTCGCTCCGCACGTCCAGTCCGAGGGGATCGGCGTCGCACTGTTCCGGGCTCATGTAGGCCAGCGTGCCGATGAGCTGTCCGGTCTCGGTGTGCATGGTGGTCATGGCCACGTCGCTGTCGACTACGCGGGCGACGCCGAAGTCGATGACCCTGACTGTAATGTCCGGCGCCACAATCGGACGTCGGCCGACTCGGTGGTCGGCCGCTACGTCGTCCCCACCAACAAGGATGTTGGCGGGTTTCAGGTCGCGGTGGATGATGCCTTTACCGTGGCCGTGCTGTATGGCGTCGCAGACTTGCAAGAACAGCGCCAGCCGTGCGGGGATGTCGAGGTGATTCTCGTTGGCGAAGTCGGTGAAGCGGCGCGCGTTCGGAACATATTCCATTGCAAAGAACGCGAGCGGATGTGAATACGTTGCCGACCGGTGCGGCTGGAGGTTCCGAACCTCACCCCCGCCCGTTCCCTGGGGGGTACAGGGAATAGCGCGGCCCGCCTCGTAGACTTGGGCGATGTTAGGGTGCTGCAAATGCGAGAGCACTTGGGACTCGTGCTCAAAGCGGCGCTGCGCCGCGGCCGACCAGAGGCCGCCGTGCAACACCTTCAGGGCGACGTTTCGTCGCGGGCTGTCCTGCGTCGCATGATAGACCGTACCCATGCCGCCTTGGGCGATCAACGATTGAATCGTGTACGCGCCGATCCGTGTACCAGGCGACAGCGATTCGTGATCGGATTTGATGATCTGGGCGAGGCGCGGGTCGGGTGGCGGAGGTGCAAGAAAGCCGTCGCCGGCGCGGGAGTCGTTTTCGAGTAGTCGATTGACCTCAGCTCGCAGCGTTGAGTCGCCGGCACACTCGCGGGCGACGAACGCGGCTCGCTGCTTCGGCGGCAGCGCGAGGGCGGCGTCAAAGACGGCTTCGATTCGCTGAATTCGGTCCTGGACCATGTTTTGTAGAGTCCGGTGTCCCGGTCGGAGGCGGGCCGACTCGGAGGTCGGCCACTACGCGCCATCGCTTTCGTCGAGCTTGTCGAACAACCACGCCCGCGCCAGGCGCCAGCGATTGTGGACCGTGCGGACCGAAAGCTCGAGTACGTCGGCAATCTCCTCCATGCCCATGCCGGCAAAGTAGCGCAGACGCACGACCTCCGCCGCCTCCGGGTGCGCTTCCGCCAGCCCAGCCATGGCGTCATTCAAGGCCACTACCTCGTCGGCGTCTTGGTCGAACGCAGCGGTTTCGTCGCGCTCGTAGCGTCCGGCGTTCCGGCCGGACGTTGGCCCACTCGGAGGTCGGCCGCCGCCCATCACGGTGACGCCCGGTCCGCCGCGCTTGAGCCGGCTACGTCTACGTGCGTCATCAACGCGGATTTCCTGCATGGCCCGGGCGGCGGCGGCGAAGAAGTGTCGCCGATTCTCGAATCCATTCCGGGCCCCCAGGAGGCGCAGATAGGCCTCATGCACCAACGCCGTCGGCTGGAGCGTTCGGCCGGGGGCTTCGCGGATCATCTGCGACTGGGCGAGCCGGCGGAGTTCGGCGTAGACAAGTTGCCACACCTGCTCGCGCGCCGCCACATCGCCGCGCGCGGACGCCCCGAGCAGATTTGTTAGAGCGTGCGTCTCCCCACCGATGGGTTCCATGCGAGGTTCCGAACAATTTTTCATTATCTCAGATCGGGCGTATCCCATTCAAGGGCTAAAGCTTAAGAAGCAGTCCGCAAAGTTCGCCCGCGAGTTTGCCGATTCGCTCGACGTCTGACGCATGTATCTGCGGACATTCGGATTCTAATCGGAGGAAATGAAATGACGATCGCCTATCGACGGTGTACTGGACTTGTCATCATTCTCGTCGCTGTGGCACCTCAACCAACTTGGGGAGCGAATTGGACGCCTGCCCCATCTCTCAATGTTCCGCGGGAGCTGTTTGGCGCGGCAGTTGACGAATGCGGCAACATCTGGGTTGTCGGGGGGTGGAACCGCAACGGCGGATGCAATGGTGGTGGACCATTGGTAAATAACATCGAAACGCTTGTTTGGGGCGGTCATTCCTATTCGAATCAATGGGAGGTTACGGCGATTACTCTGCCGTCGCCACGCTATTTTCACTCGGTGGTTGTCTCGCGAGGGTTTCTCTATTTGCTGGGAGGACTTGACAATACGGATGGGAAAGTCGGTGAAGTCCCGATGGCCGGCGTAGATCGGTACGATCTCGTCAGCGGAACCTGGAGCGATACGGCTGTACCGCCAACTCCGACACCGAGGTTTGATGGCGCTGCGATCGTCGATTCGCGTGGACGGATCTGGCACATCGGTGGGCAGGACGTCGCCGAGTACAATTTGCACGCGCTTGCATCGGTTGACATATTCGACCCGGCCCGCCCCGAATTGGGATGGCAAACGGGGCCATCGATGCACAACCCTCGCGCCCGGTTTGGCTGCGTTATCGACAGAAAGGGAAGAATCGTCGTGACGGGTGGGTTTGGGGCTGGCGGTGCGCACCTCTCATCAGTAGAGCGGATCGATCCCTGCGGATCCAGTCAGTGGGTAGTGCTTGCCGAGTCACTGCCCGAGCCGGCGTCGAACGACGATCAGGCATCCATGGGCGCGGATGGTCAAGTCTACGTCGCCGGTGGTTGGGTCGGCTCTTGGACAAACCGCGTGATTCGCCTCAATTCGGGCACGGACACGGTGCAACTCTGGCAGTCGATGATCGAGGCGCGAAGCCAGCATCGGCTAGTTCTGGGCCGCGACGACTTCGTCTATGCCATCGGCGGCGACGTGTCGGGCTGTGTCTCAACGACAAGCGTCGAAATGCTTTACACCGGCCGACCCGCCGGCGACGTGAACGGCGACAACGAGTTCAACGGCGACGACATTCAGCCGATCGTGAACGCGCTGCTGGCCTCCTGAGCCGGAATGGCAAGCGAGGATAATTCGTGATTGATCGCAAGCCGCGGCCTGGGGCGCGGCTTGCTTCATGCGCCGTCAGTTCTTGATCCAGCGTGCTCCGGCCTTGCGGAGGGCGTCGGCTTTGTCGGTTTTTTCCCAGGTGAAGCCGGGGCGGCCGAAGTGGCCGTGGGCGGCGGTCTCGGTGTAGATGGGCCGGCGGAGCTTGAGCGAATCGATGATGCCGCGCGGCGTGAGGTCGAAGTGGTCGCGGACGAGCTTCGACAGCACGTCCTCGCTGATCAGGCCGGTGCCCTCGGTGTCGACCAGGACGCTGACCGGCTCGGCGACGCCGATGGCATAGGCGAGCTGGACCTCGCAGACGTCAGCCAGCCGGGAGGCGACGATGTTCTTGGCGATGTGGCGGGCCATGTAGCTGGCCGAGCGGTCGACCTTACTCGGGTCTTTGCCGGAAAACGCGCCTCCGCCGTGGGCTCCGCGGCCGCCGTAGGTGTCGACGATGATCTTGCGGCCGGTCAGGCCGGTGTCGCCGTGCGGGCCACCGATAACAAAGCGGCCGGTCGGGTTGATGTGAAACTTGATGCCGGGGTTCCATAGGCGCTTGTCTTCCTTCAGGACGACCGGCTTGATGATGCGGTCGATGATGATCTTCCGGAACTTGTCGTTGACGTTTCCGTTGCGATCGAGCAGGTCCTTGCGGGCCTCGTGCTGGGTCGAGATGACGACCGTGTGCAGCCGGTGCGGCTTGCCGTTCTTGTATTCGATCGTGACCTGGCTCTTGCCGTCGGGCTTGAGCCAGTCGACTTCGCCGGACTCGCGGGCCTCGGCGA
>CAZONT010000035.1:0-27387 GCA_964581285.1 uncultured Planctomycetaceae bacterium
CCGGCATCGGCAAGGGCCTTCTGAATGGCGAGCTGAACCGGCCGGCCGACGGGACTGGGCTGACTCCAGGAGGCGGCATTTTGACTTGCGCCGAATCCGGCGACTTCGGCGTAGATGCGGGCGTTGCGGCGCTTCGCGTGTTCGAGTTCTTCGATGATGATGAGGCCGCCGCCTTCGCTGATGGCCGTGCCCTTGCGGGATTTGTCGAAGGGGCGGACGGCGGTCGCAGGCGAGTCGTTTGCGTCGGTGGCGAGGCGGCCGAGCAGTGAGGGTCGCATGAGGCCCATGGGGTTGAGCTTGCTCTCGGCGCCGCCGCAGATGCAGATGTCGGCGGCACCGCGCTGGATCGTGCGGAAGGCCTCGCCGATCGCGAGGTGGGAACTCGCTTCGCCGCAGGTAATGGTGTTCGACGGGGCCTGGCAGTCGTGCACGATGGTGACGTGGCAGGCTAGCATGTTGGGCAAGAACTTGAGAAGCCAGAGGGGAGTGAGGTTGCTCATGCCTTCGCGGCCCCAGCGCTTGAGACTGAAGGCGCGGTCGGTCTTGACGGACTGATCTTCGACGGCGCTGAAGAGGGCACCGGCGAGTTCGTTCAGGTCGGCACAGATGATGCCGGCCCCGATGTTGGCGCCGAACCGGGTGAGGTCGATGTTGGGGGTTGTCGCGCCATCGGCTTCGCCGCGTTCGATGATGCACTTGGTCTTGAGGCCGGCGTCGCGGACGGCCAGGTAGGCGGCTCCGACGGCGAGTTCGATGTCGCGGGCCATGACCTTGATGGCCTTGCGGTAGCTCTTGGGGACGTAGTCGGCTGCCTTGAAATCGACGACTTCGCCGCCGATCTGGGAACTAAAGCGGGAGGGGTCGAAAGACTGAATTCGCCGAACGCCGCTGCGCTTTTCGACGAGGGAGTCGAAGGTGGCTTCAACACCGAGACCGATAGGGCTGACCACGCCCAAGCCGGTAATGACAACACGCCGCTTCATTTGGAATCTCGCGCAAACCGTGCGCCCGGCGTTCGTTACCGGACGAAGGGAGGGATGGTAGTCGAGATTTGCGCGGCTGTCGAGTTGGCGGGAGTGGTGGGCGGCGGATCGTAAGTTCATTGCCTGCCGGGGCGGACCGATGATCGAGGTGCTCGCCCGTCATGCAATGCTCCGGAGACCACTTCATGAACCGCAAGGCATTCACGCTTGCCGAGGGAATCACGGTCGTTGTGACACTGGGGATCTTGTGCGCGGTGGCGCTGCCGGCGTACAGCGACTACAAGGCCGACGCGCGGCGGACCGCCTGTCGGGGCGCGGTCGGGGCGATGCGAGCGGCGATAGCGAACTTTCATGCGCGGTCGGAGGCCGAGCGCGGCGAGGGAGCGGGGACATATCCGACGCTCGAGGAGTTGAAGATGTGCGGGATGGTGCTGGTCGACTCGGTGCCGGTGAATCCATTCTCGGCAAGCGGGCGCGAGACTGATTTAATGGAGGCGGACGGGGTGAAGGGAAGTGTGACCGGGGCGGGTGGCGGGTGGTGCTACAACCCGAAGACGGGCGAGGTGTGGGCGAACACGGTGACGCCGGGCGTCGGCGAGAATGGATTTTGACGTCATGCGACCCGAGAAGCCAGCGTTGAAGCTCGTAGCGGGGGTATTGGTGTTGGTAGCCGGCTGCACGAAGCCGGCGGCCCCACGCGATGATGCTCAGAGGATAAAGCCGCAGACGCCGGCGCCATCGCGCGAACCGGCGCGGAACGAGCAGAAGGCGCGGTACGCGGCGCGCGTAGTCCCGGGCGATGCGGCATGGGTATGTGAAATGCGGTAATTGACCGGTCGGGGGCGGCGCGGCCAGCGTGATATACTCGTGTGATGAGTCGCATCGACGAGTCGCGGAGCGGGATCTACCAGGGGGATAGCATCGAACTGTTGGGGAAGGCCCGCGAGGGGTTCGCGCGGCTGGTATTCGCCGACCCGCCATTCAACATCGGGTATCGATACAAGGGCTACGACGACGCGCGGCGGTACGACGATTACGTTGCGTGGTCGCGGCGGTGGATTGAGACGGCGGTCCGGGCGCTGACTCCGGACGGGTCGCTGTACATCGCGATCGGGGATGAGTACGCAGCCGAGCTGCGCGTGATCGGGCGCGAGCTGGGCCTGACGCTTCGAAACTGGATCATCTGGCATTACCAATTCGGGCAGGCGACTCGGGACAAATTCACTCGGGCGCATGCGCATATTCTCTACTTCGTTCGGGACGCGAAGGAGTATGTTTTCAATGGAGACCAGGTGCGGTTTCCGAGTTCGAGGCATACCGAGTATGGCGATCGGCGAGCGAAGCCGGAGGGGCGCGTGCCGGGCGACGTATGGGATGAGTTTCCGCGCGTCTGCGGGACATTCAAGGAGCGGGAAGGTTGGCATGGATGCCAGATGCCGGAGGCGCTACTGTCGCGGATCATCCGGGTAAGCAGCGAGCCGGGCGACGTGGTCGTCGATCCCTTCATCGGCAGCGGTACGACGACGGCAGCGGCGGTAAAGCTGGGGCGAATCGGGATCGGCATCGACCAGAGCGAAGAATATGCAGCGGCGGCGAGGGCGCGGCTGACGCGGGCGCAGCGCGACGCGGAGGCGATGCGGCGGCCCGACGAATCGGGATGGAGCGAGTTTGATCGCGAATGCCTGCGGCAGATCTATCGGGAGACGGAGACGGCGATCGAGGGGCTGGTGCGGAACACGGCGGCGATGGCGTGCGTCGTGCGGGCGGTCGCGGTGCGGTCCGGGCGGGAGCGACGAGCCGAAGAGATCGCGTTGGAGCTGCAGCGGCTTTTTGCGAGGGGCGAGTTACCGCGATTCAAAAATGACCGTCCATGGAAGCCGAAGGCGCACAAGAAGGCGGAGCACACGCGGGATCGAAAGCTGGTGGCGTCGTGGTTTACGTCGAGGGCGGGGAAGCTGCGGGCGCAAAACGAGAACGCGCGTCAGACGGGATAGGGCGTTCAGCGGGGGGCCGCGTCAGCAGCAGGCTGCGTTGATGCCTGCCAGGCGGCAAGTTTATCCCGCCACTGGGCGGCCATCAGGTCAAAGCCGCGATCGGGCTCGGCCTCGTTCCAGCGAGCATAGAGATCTTCAAGACTTTGCATGAGACCCGAGGGGTCGGGGGCTTTGGCCGGATCAAGGCGGCTCAAAATCTCATTCGCCTCACGGAGGTTTGTCTCGGCCTCGCCGAATTCACCGACCTTGGTGCGGGCGCGACCAAGCATGCTGAGCCAGCTGTACATTCGCGATGTGAAACCGCCCGTGAAAACGCGGCGAGCGGCCGGCTCCGCGGTGGCGAGCAATCCGATCGTCTCAGCGGGCTTGTCCTGGGCCAGAAGCGCCCGCGCGAGATTCAGGATCGTCGAGAGGGTATACGGGTGCTCGTCACCGAGGACACGGCGATTTCCCTCCAAGACCTCGCGTGAGTAGGCCTCCGCCTGGGCGAAATTGCCCTGGCCGAAGTACAAAGACGCCATGTTGTTCATGGAGACCAGGGTGTCCGAATGATCGGGACCGAGCAGGCGGCGGCGCTTTTCCAGCGCTTCGCGGAGGAGTGGTTCGGCTTCGTCAAACTTTCCCTGGGCCTGCAGCAGCGAGCCCATGTTGCCGATCGAACTGAGCGTATGCGGGTGCTCGTTGCCGAGAATGCGGCGGCGTTTCTCGAGGGCTTCGCGGTAGAAGAGCTCGGCCTCTGAGAGTTTTCCCTGGTCGCGCAGAAAACTGCCCATGTTGTTGATGGACTGCAGAGTCTCGGGGTGGTTGTCGCCCAGGACGCGACGGCGCCGGATAAGCGCTTCGCGATAGTAGGGTTCGGCTTCGTCAAACTTGCCCTTCATGTTGAGAAGCGAGCCCATGTTGCCGATTGCAAACAAGGTGTGGGGGTGGTCGTCGCCGAGAAGGCGGCGACGTTTCTCGAGCGCGTCGCGATAATAGGGTTCAGCGTCGTCGAGCTTTCCGCGCGCCTGCAGCAGGTATCCCATGCTCATGATGGACGTAAGGGTATCGATGTCGTCTTCGCCGAGGATTCGGCGGCGTGCGTCCAGCACTTCGCGGTAGCATTCCTCGGCTTCGGAAAGCCGGCCCACGGCCTGGAGGGTATGGCCCAGATTATGGAGTGCGGAGAGGGTGTCGGGATGTTCGTTGCCCAGCACGCGACGGCGCTTTTCCAGCACTTCGCGGTCGTAGCGCTCCGCCTCAGCGAGTTTGCCCTGATCGCCGACGAGCATGCCCATTCGGCCGATCGAGGTGAGTGTGTCTGGATGTTCCTCGCCGAGGACGCGACGGCGAATGTCGAGGGCCTCGGTCTGTGGCGCCACGGCGCGATCGAGCAGGCCGAGATTTCGCAGGGTATCGGCCAGACTCTGAAGCAGCTGGGCCTTGACGACCGGCTGATCGACGAATTGCTTCTCGATGGCGGCCATCGCCGGCTGGAAGAAGTTGACCTCAAGGGCGTCGTTGGCAATGCCGGTAAAGTCGCTGTCGGCGATGAGGCGATCCAATTCAGCAACGCGGGTATTCACGACGTCGGGCGGCAGATTCGTGCGTTCGGCGGCGGCCCGGGTTTTTTTCAGCAATTCCGCGCGAAGCCGCGCGCCCATGGCGCGGGCGTCGATGTCGGAAAGCTGTTCTTCCTGGAATTCGGCGACGAGTTGAAGTTCACTGGCGCGGGTTTTGGCCTCTGCTTCGGCCTTCTCCGCGCGGGCACGAGTCAGCTCGGCGGCGGCGCGCTGCCGCGACTCGCGTATGCCGAAGGCGATCGACACGCCGGTCGCCAGAATCAGGGCCGCGGCCGCGACAGCGGAGGCGACGACGCCGGCACGGTGTCGCTGCACGTATTTTCGAAGCTTGTATCTGGTGCTGGGAGGCGTGGCCGTGACAGGTTCGTGGTCGAGATAGCGCGTGATGTCGCCGGCGAGGGCGGCGGCGGTGTCGTAGCGACGGGCCCGGTCCTTTTCGAGGCACTTCATGACGATCCAGTCAAGATCGCCGCGCAGCGATTTGGCGAGCGACAACGGCTCGGTGCGTCGGCGACGGGCGATGTCGGCGGCAGAGCCATCGGTTGATGGTTTCGAGCTGACGTTGCCCGATGGGAGCGCATTCATGCTGGATGAGGCAGCGAGCGTTCGCATCCGAGTGCTCGGCCGGGGGGGCTCTTCGTCACGGATGATTCGCTGGATTTCGGCGAGCGGCGCGGAGCGGAGTCGATTGGCGTCGAAGGGGGTGTCGCCGGCAAGGAGTTCGTAAAGCAGTACGCCGAGGGCGTAGACGTCGCTGCGGGTGTCGATGTCCACGCCGGTGACCTCGGCCTGTTCGGGGCTCATGTACTGCGGGGTTCCGATGAGTTGGTGTATTTCGGTGAACAGGGTCTTGTCGGTGAGACGGACAGCGGTGGCTTTGGCTATGCCGAAGTCGATGACCTTGGCGAGGGGGCGGCCGTCCGCGACGGTGACGAGGACGTTGGACGGCTTGAGATCGCGGTGAATGATGCCCTTTTGGTGGGCGTGTTGTACCGCGCTGCAGATGTTTCTGAAGAGGTCCAGTCGCTGCTCGATTGAGAGGGATTCGCGATCACAGTATTGCGTGACGGGCTCGCCACGAACGAGTTCCATGACGAAGTAGGGCCGGCCGCTGTCGGTTGCGCCCGCGTCGAGTACGCGGGCGATATTCGGATGATCCATCAGAGCGAGGGCCTGACGCTCGGCCTCGAAGCGGGCGATGACCTGGCGCGTGTCCATGCCGGCCTTGATGATCTTGAGGGCGACGCGTCGAATGACGGGCTCGGTCTGCTCGGCCATGAAGACGACGCCAAAGCCGCCCTCGCCGATGCGCTGGAGGAGCTTGTAGCGTCCGATGCGGGCGCCGGGGCCTTCGCGGAAGGGAGCGGCCGCATCGAGTTCGGCGGCGAGTCCCGCGCCGGTGACGGCACCGAGGAAGTCGGGATCGTCGAGAGTTGAGACGAGCTCGAGGGCCTCGGCGGCCAGCGCGGGATTGTCGGCGGCCTGCTGCTGAATGAAGGCGCGGCGCTTCGTGGCCGCGATGCGGCCCGCGCGCGACAATAAGTCCTTCAGACGTTCGCGATCCGACTCATTCACGATGACGGTTCCGTGCCGTCGCTGCGTTGCAGATATCGCAAAAGCCACGCCCGCGCGTAGCGCCATTCCCTATCGACGGTGCTGGGGGCAATGTTGAGGGCGGCGGCGGTCTCGTCGACGGAAAGACCCGTGTAGAAGCGAAGTTGAGCGACGCTGGCAGCGCGGGGGTCCTGTTGCTGCAAGGCCTCGATGGCGGCGTCGATGTCCAGGGCGTCGCCGACGGCTTCGTCGCTGGAGAGATCAGCGACGTTGGCGATTTCGCGCTTGCGATCGCCGCCGCGCTTCTTTGCGCCGATGCGGCGGGCGTGCTCGATGAGGATGCGTCGCATGGCCTCGGCAGCCGCAGCATAAAAGTGGGCGCGGCTGTCCCAGCCGACGTCGCGATCGCCGACGAGGCGAAGATAGGCCTCGTGGACAAGTGCGGTGGCCTGAAGGGTGTGGGCGCCGCGCTCTTGACGCATCTGGCGCTCGGCCAGATCTCGCAGAGATCGATAGACGAGCGGCAGGAGGTCGCGGGCGGCCTGCGGCCGGCCTTCGGCGGCGGCCGCAAGCAGCACGGTGACGTCCGCTTGCGGTTGTTCTGAGTCGGATGATGCGATTTTGGGTCGTTCCATAGGTTCTATCTGAGCGAGTGCGAAAACGGATCCGGCGGGACGTCAGGAAAAACCCGAGGTCGCATCGCGGATTCTGAAAAGCAGCATTCTAACCCAATTTCGCGGGGTCTGACGCCCGGGTCGAGCGGCCATCGCATGCATGTAGGTAAGACGGCTTCCGGAGGACTCCGGGCTGCTATCGCCCTCTGCCTGCCGAGGTTGCGGGGGTTGGCGGGACGGAGATGGCGTTGAGCGGGCCGTTGACGAGGCCGGAGGTCGGCTGGAAGCGCCGCCGCAATCGGCGTGAAGGCCGGTCGTAAACCGGCATCCGGGATTTGTGTGGTACGTGAGAAAGGTGAAGTCAGGCATGAATCGTGGCATTGGGCAGCATGGTTTGGTCGTGGTGTTGGCCGGCGTCGTGTGCGCGACGGCGTCGGCGGGTGTGCCGGTGCGGGTCGTTGCGGTCAGCGGAGACGAGGCGGTCGGGACGGTCGGTGGATTGACCTACAAAGATATCTACGGCTCTCCGATCGACGGCCTTGGGCGGATGTCGTTTTTCGCGTCGCTAAAGGAACCGGGTGCAAATGAAGCCAGCCAGGCCGGAGTTTTCTCGGAAGGGAACGGGTTGCTGTACCTCTGGGCCCAGTCCGGGTGGGATGCGCCGGGAGCGGGCGCGGGGGTGCAGTTCGGCGGTCTCAATACGCCCGTGATGAGTCGCGATGGGAAGATCGCGTTTGATTCATACCTGCGGGGAACGGGCGTCAACGATAACAATGATCGCGGAATCTGGAGCAACGCGGGCGGGACGCTGCAACTGGTGGCGCGAGAGGGCGATGCTGCGCCGGGAGCGCCGGCCGGGGCGAATTTCAGGATTCTGCAGTCACCGCTGATGAATGCGGCGAACCAGTTGGCGTTCGTCGGAATCCTCACCGATGTCGGCGCGCAGCCGCCGGCGAAGATCGGCATCTGGTCAACGCGGAGCGGGGCACTCGCGCCCGTGTTTGTCTGCGGATCGCAGGCACCTGGTCTGCAAGCGGGTGTCGTCATCGACGACCTCGGGACACCGGCGCTGAACGATAATGGGCAAACGGTGTTCGTTGGGTTGTTGAAAGGGACGGGCGTGAATGATGCGAACCGTGTGGCGCTGTATTCGGAAGGCGGCGGTTCGCTGGCACCCGTTGCGCGATCGGGGTCGCAGGCACCCGGCACACTGCTGGGGGTTCACTTCAAGAGCTTCTACTCATTTTCGGTGATCAACAACGCGGGTCGAGTGACATTCATGGGCAGTCTGACCGGCCTGGGCGTGTCGGAGAATAACAACGACATCGGAATCTGGTCGAATTCGAGCGGCAATCTGTCGCTGATCGCGAGGAGCGGATCGGCGGCACCCGGCACGCCGATCGGCGTTGTGTCTGACGGGTTTTCGCCGGATAGCGTGGTGATGAATAGCGCGGGACGCGTGGCGTTCATCGGGTATTTGCGGGGGTCGGGAGTGACCGAGGCGGTGAACGACACGGGCATCTGGTCGCAGGGCGGCGGGAACCTGACGCTGGTGGCGCGGGCAGGATCGCAGGTGCCGGGGATGGCGAATGGAGTGGTGTTTGACAGCTTTTTCAGCATGGGGATGAACAGCGCGGGCCGACTCGCGTTCCAGGCGCAGATCAAGGGTCCCGGCATCACCTATCAGCAGAACTCGGACGGCATCTGGGCGCAGACCGAAGCGGGGCTGACACTGATTGCTCGGGGCGGCGAGTCGGTCAACATCGGGCCGGGCGATTCACGGACGATCCAAGTCCCGTTCCTGATCGGGGGCAGTGGCGGCGAGGACGGGCGAAACGCGGGCTTCAACGGAGACGGGAACGTCGGGTATGTCGCAGTTTTTACGGACGGCTCGAACGGCGTGTTGTCGACGAAAGTCGATCTGCCGGACCAGACCTGCGGCACGTGCGGCGTTGGGGCGTCGGCCGCGATGGGAATGACGGCCATGGCGCTGTTTGCGGCGAAAGAGACTCGACGCAGGCGGAGATCGTGGACAGGCGCGTGATACTCGCTAACGGGCGTTGACGCGTCGGCGAGCGATTGGAAGGGCGGAGGCGACGAGTGCGATCTTCAGGGCATTCAGGAGCAGGAATGGGGCGACGCCCGTTGCCCATGCCGGTTGCGGACCGATTGCGATCGCGAGCCACGCAAAGCCGGTCGTCAGGATGAGGATGTCTCCCGCGAGCAACGCGAGCAGCGCCGTGAGGATACGACGATCCGCGCCGCATTCCATCAGGTAGCCGACGACAAAGGATGCGATCGGAAAGGCCCAGAGGTAGCCGGCCGTTGGGCCCACGAGTCGGGCAAGGCCGACACCCGGACCGGCGAAGACGGGCAGTCCGATTGCACCTTCGACGAGGTAGGCGAGCAGAGTGATCGCAGCGCGGCGTGCGCCAAAAGTGGCCGCGACGAGAAGGACAGCGAAGGTCTGTAGAGTCGCGGGAACCGGTTGGGTTGGGATCTGAATCTTTGCGCAGGCGGCAATGAAGGCCGTGCCGGCGAGAACAAGCAATACCTCGCGAGCGACGCGGCCCGCAGCCCTGCCGCCTGAAACCCAAACGTCCGCAAACGATCGCACGCTAACTGCTTGCACGATATGACACCTCTGTGACTGTCCGGCGGTCGGCTCCGAAGGGCGAATAGATAGCGGCGGCGGCGGCGGGCGTCAACGCGGCGGGGTCCGAACTGATGGGGGCGGCCGGGCGTAGCATCGGGACGGTCGGAGGGGCCCCAGAATCGCAAATCCGGGAGTTTCCCCAGCCCCCTCAGCGGACGATAATAGAATAAGAGGGTGCCTGTCCGGCCCATTAGCCCCCCAGGAGCGAAGAATGTGCGGAATCGTCGCGTACGTTGGTTATCGAAAGGCCCAGCCGATCCTGATCGAGGGGCTCAAGCGACTTGAGTACCGGGGATACGACTCGGCCGGCGTTGCCATGCAGCGGAACGGCAAACTGGTAATCCGCAAGTCTCCGGGGCGGATATCGGCGCTGGAGACGCTCCTGGACGAGGAGACGGCAGCGGGGACGTGTGGGCTTTCGCATACGCGGTGGGCGACGCATGGGGCACCGAACCAGGTCAATGCGCATCCCCATACGGATTCGTCGGGGCGGATCGCGGTCGTTCATAACGGCATCATCGAGAACTACCAGTCGCTGAAGAAGTATCTCGCGCAAAAGGGCGTTGAGTTCCGGAGCGACACCGATACCGAGGTGCTCGCGCAGCTCATCGGGCATCACTACCAGGGGAGTATTGAGGACGCCGTGCGCAAGGCGCTGGCGGACGTGCGCGGGACGTACGGCATCGCGGTGGTCTGCTCGACCGAGCCGGACAAGGTCGTCGCGGCCCGAAAGGGCAGCCCGCTGATTGTGGGCATCGGCGACGGCGAATACATCGTCGCGTCGGACGCGGCGGCGATCATTCAGCATACGACGCAGGCGGTTCACCTGTCAGATGGCGAGATGGTGACGATCTGGAGCGACGGGTTCCGGACGACGACGCTCGACAACGTGCCGATCACTAAGGAAGTGAACGAGATCGAATTCTCACTGGAGGAGATCGAACTCGGCGGGCACAAGCATTTCATGGAGAAAGAGATCTTCGAGCAGCCGGAAGCGCTGCAGAATTGTCTGCGCGGGCGGCTCGACCTGGCGGAGGGTCGCGTCGTCCTCGGCGGACTGGCGAACCAGTCGCGCGAGCTGGCGCACATTCGTCGCATCATCATCTCGGCTTGCGGGACGGCGTGGCATGCGGGGCTGGTCGGCGAATACTTGTTCGAAGATCTCGCGCGGATACCGACCGAGGTCGAGTACGCGAGTGAATTTCGGTATCGCAATCCGATCATGGAAGAGGGCACCGTTGCGATTTTCGTGAGCCAGTCGGGAGAGACGGCAGACACACTCGCGGCGGTGCGCGAGGCGAAGGAGAAGGGGGCGCGGGTACTCGGTGTCGTCAATTCGGTCGGCTCGACAATCGCGCGCGAGACCGATGCGGGCGTGTACCTGCACGTCGGGCCAGAGATCGGTGTTGCCAGTACCAAGGCGTACATCGGGCAGGTGGCGACGCTGACGCTGATGGCGCTGTACTTCGGGCGGCGACGGCACTTGTCACATCCGGAAACGCTCGAACACATGCGTGAGCTGGCGGCCATCCCCGAGAAGATTCGCAAGATCACGGCGCAGAGCGAGGCGATCAAGTCGGTCGCAGACCGCTTCAAGGACATCGAGAATTGGTTGTATCTCGGGCGCGGATACAACTACCCGACGGCGCTGGAAGGCGCGCTGAAGCTCAAAGAAATCTCATACATTCATGCGGAGGGCATGCCGGCCGCTGAGATGAAGCACGGGCCAATTGCCCTGATCAACGAGGGCATGCCGGTTGTGTTCATCGCGACGCACAATAGCCAGTATGAGAAAGTGCTCTCGAACATCGAAGAGGTTCGGGCGCGGGGCGGGCGGGTGATCGCCGTTGCGACCGAGGGGGACACGGAGATCCAGCGGCTGGCGGAGCACGTGTTCTACGTGCCCGATACGCTGGAGCCGCTGCAGCCGCTGGTGAATATCATTCCACTGCAATTGCTGGCCTATCACGCGGCGGTGTTGCGCGGGTGCAATGTCGACAAGCCGCGGAACCTGGCCAAGTCGGTCACGGTCGAATAGACGAGGTTTGTCCAGGCGATCGCTTTCGCGCGCGGTATTTGCGCGCGCCGGCATGCAGCTGGCCGGACTTGAAGCGACTGGCCGCGCGCCGCTACTCTTTGCCGGCTTGCTTTGAAGTTGACGTTCGAGAGGAGTTGGAAATGCTCAATTATTCAGCCATTGTTCAGAAGGCCAAGGGCTATGAAAAGCCGATGGTCAAGCTGCTTCGCGACCTTGTGGCTATCCCCGGTGAAAGCGGGACGGAAGGGCCGGTCATCAACCGAATCAAGCGCGAGGCGGAGAAGCTTGGCGCCTTCGACAAGATCTGGATTGATAAGTTTGGGAACTTGCTATGCCAGGTCGGGCGGGGGAAGCGACTGATCGCCGTCGATGCGCACGTCGATACTGTCGGGGTTGGGGATCGCAAGAATTGGAAGCACGATCCGTACAAGGGGAAGGTGGCCGGCGGCTGGGTCTTTGGGCGCGGAGCGGGCGATCAGCGCGGGGCGACGCCGGCGATGCTCTACGCGGCGAAAATCATCTCCGATTTGAAGCTGCAGCGGCCGGACTGGTCGCTGTTGTTCACGTTCACGGTCTCGGAGGAGGACTGCGACGGGCTGTGCTGGCAGTACATTGTTCAGGAAGACAAGATCCGGCCCGAGTGTGTCATCGTTACCGATTCGTCGAACTGCAACATCCTGCGGGGGCAGCGCGGGCGGATGGAAATCGGCGTCACCGTTCACGGGCGGTCGTGCCATGGGTCGATGCCGCACAAGGGGGACAACGCGGTCTACAAGATTGCGCGGGTGATCCGGGAGATCGAGGCGCTGAACGAGAAGCTGCGGCCGCACAAGTTTCTCGGCAAGGGGACGATTGTCGTCAGCTACGTCGACTGCAAGACGCCGAGCATGTGCGCGGTGCCGGACCAGGCGTATATCCACCTCGATCGGCGGCTGACGGTGGGGGATACGAAGGAGTCGGCGCTGCGCGAGGTGCGGGCAGCGATCAAGCGGGCGGGCGTGTCGGCGGACGTCGAAGTGAAGCGCTACGACAAGCCGACGTGGACGGGGCTGGTGTATCCTACGGAAAACTTCTTCCCGACCTGGTGTGAGGAGGAGGATGCGCCGCAGGTGGCGGCGGCGGTGAATACCTATCAGTCGCTGTTCAAAAAGAAGCCGACGGTGAGCCGGTGGACGTTTAGCACGAATGGCGTGTCGATTGCGGGGATGTTCGGCATCCCATCAGTCGGGTTCGGGCCGGCACCTGAGAATGTGGCGCACACCGTGAATGACAGCGTTCCGATCGAGCACATGGTCAAGTGCGCAGCGTTTTACGCGGCGTTTCCGAATACCTACTGCGGGAATGGGAACGGGACGCGGGCGAAGCGGCGGCGCTGATCAGCCCGGTTGCGATGTCGGGGGCGGAGATGCCGTCTCGCGGAACTTTGCGGCTTCGTCGGTACGGCCGGACTTCTCGCAGATATCGGCGAGAGATTCGAAGATGCGGCGGGAAGTTTTGGTCATCGGCATCCGGCGCTCCTGGCGGATGCCGACGGACTCGCGGAGGTAGGGCTCGGCTTCGCTGAAGCGCGAGACCTCGCAAAGTGCGAGACCGAGGTCGCCTGCGAGTCGTGCGTCCATGTTGCCCTGTTTCGGGAACAGTTTGCGACGCTTGTAGACTTCGAGAAGCAGCGGAATTGCCTCGGCCGGGCGTTTCTGTTTTTCGAGATTCCCCGCCAGGTTCGCGACGCTCTGGATGCGGAGGAGATCGTCGTCGGGCAGGGTTCGACGGCGGACCTGTACGACGTCGCGGAAGAATGGCTCGGCCTCGGCGGGCTTGCCGCCATTGTCGAGGATGAGGGCGAGGGTGGAAGTCATTTCGAGCGTGGTGGGATTCTCGCTGCCAATGAGCCGGACAGAGCGCGACCAGGCGTCGCGCTCGAGGCGCTCGGCTTCGTCGTATTTTTTCTGGTCGTAGAGCGTGCGCGCCAGCCAGTGGGTGAAGAGGACGGCATTGTGGTGGTTCGGTCCGCCCTGTTCGAGGGCAGCATCGATGGCTTGGCGATAGTACTTTTCGGCACTTGTGGCGTCATGCAGGTCGTAATAGATCGAACCGATGCTGGCGAGGAAGCGGACATAATCGATTCGCCCGCCCGAGCCCGGCAACCGGTTGAGTAGCGGCAAAAGTGATTCGAGGACGTCGATCGATTCGCGGAGTTGGCCGCAGTCGCGCAACGCGGAGGCGTAGCCCAACGAGAGGTGGAGATGCGCCTGTGGGTCTTGGGCAACGTTCTTGCCGGTTCGGGCGAGCGCCTGCTTGAATACTGTACGGGCGTCGTCGAGCCGGTGCGTCAGGCCATACGCTCCGCCGAGCGCGTCGAGCGACTCTATCGTGACTGCGGCATCGGGTCCGAGGCGACGCGTACACTCCTCGACGAGAAATTGGGCTTGGGGGATCGCGGCGGCCGCGCTTTCGGCGGAGGGCAGCATGCGCAAGAGCGATACCTGCCGGCGCAGGCCGTCGGGCTCTGAATCAACGCCGAGCGCACGACTCAGTTCGACGGAACGCGCGTAATGCTTGCGGGCGTCGGCCTTCAGTCCGAGGGCCTCGTACACGGAGCCCATCGTCTCGCGGAGGGCCATTTCGATCTTCGGCTGCTCGGCGAAGCTGCGGTCGATCCGCCGGGCTGCGGTGTCGAGGGCTTCGCGAATGGTGGCGTCGTGGCCCCTGTCATCACCGCCGTAGATCGGGCTGGCACGCGTCAGAAGTTCGGTCAGGAAGTCATTGATCTTCTGGGCCTGGGCGAGCGCGTCGTTTGCGCGACGCGATTCGGAGCGGGCACGCGAGAGGCCGATCGAGAGCATGGTGACGCCGCTGGCGAGGGCGGCCGCAACCGCGACGGCAGCAGCGACAAGTGGCTTGTTGCGCCGGGCGAATTTTCCGAGCTTGTAGAGCGTCGAGGGCGGGACGGCGGTGACCGGCCGGCCGTCGAGGAATCGCTGGAGATCGTCGGCGACGGCGGCCGCGGTCGGGTATCGCCGGGCGCGATCCTTCTCGAGACACTTGAGCGTGATGGTTTCGAGGTCGCGGGGCAGACTGGCGTCGAGCTCACGCAACGGGACCGGATCCTTTTCGATTACCTGCTTGAGGACTTCGACGGTGCTGGCGGCCTGAAAGGGGGGGCGGCCGGTGAGGAGTGCGTAGAGGGTCGCGCCGAGCGAATAGACATCGGCGACGGGACCGATTTCGGCCTTGCGGCCGGAGACCTGTTCCGGCGACATGAAATTGGGGGAACCGAGGACCTGTCCGGTGACGGTCAACCGGCTGTCGTCGTTCGGGATGGACGCGAGACCGAAATCAGTCACGCGGACGCGGCGCTCAGCGTCAATCAGGATATTTGCGGGCTTCAAGTCGCGATGAACGACGCCCTTGCGGTGGGCCAAATCCACGGCCGAGGCGACGTCTCGAATGATGGCGGCTGCTTCGCGCGGCTTGAGCGGGCCATCGAGCAGTTGCTCGGACAGGGTGCGGCCGGCTACGAATCCCATGGAGAAGAATTGCTGCCCGTCGAGGCGGCCGACCTCGAAAACCGGAACGATGTTGGGGTGATCGAGTGTAGCCGCGGCGTGGGCCTCGGCTTGAAATCGGGCGACCTCGGCTTGGGACGCGAGACGACCCGAGAGGATCATCTTGACGGCGACGATTCGATCGAGCGAGATCTGGCGAGCGCGATAGACGACGCCCATGCCTCCGCGACCGATTTCTTCTAGAAGCTCGTAGTCGCCGACGCGGCGCGATTCCGTGAGTATCGGCGCGGTGATGAGGTCCGGGCGATGGGAGGCCGGCTCGAGGGCGTGGTAGTCGGCGAGGAATTGGCGAAGGTCGTCGGCGAGATCGGCGTGAAGCGCCAGGAACGCTTCGTGATCGAGCGGTGTGCCGCGCTCGATCGACTCGAGGTACTCCGCGACGGCGGCGTCGATGCGGCGGCTTCGCGAGTCGTCGGGGCTGTCAGTCACTCGCGGCGCCTCGTCCATCAAGATCGAGCCGCAACTGCCGAACGCCGCGTTTGATGAGGCCCGCGATCGCCTCGCGCGAGCGGTCGAGATGCTCGGCGATTTTCGCGAGCGACCAGCCGCTCCAGTAGTGCAGGGTGAGGGCGGACTTTTGCGCATCGGGCAGGCGCGCGAGCGAGGCAACGAGGTAGAGGATCTGCTCTTCCTGTTCCATCGCGCGCGCGGGGGCGAAATCCCGGGCGAGCCAGACTTCCAATTGCTGCGAGGAGGTTTCGACGGACTGTTGCAGCGGGATCTCGCGGCGCACGTCGCGCTTGTCGGCAGTCACGCGGCGCAGTTCGTCGGCGAGATTGTTCGACAGGATGCGCCGCAACCACGGAAGGCGGCGGCCGGGAGGAAGGTCGAGGCCGGTGGCAATCTCTCGTTGGGCTTCGAAGAGTGTCTCCTGGACGATGCCAGAGAGGTCGACTTTGGCCCGGTAGCGCGGGGAGACCTGTTGCGAAGCAAGGAGGCGAAGGTAGCCACGATACCGTTCGAGGGGCTCCCCTTTCGCGTTGTGTTGGGCTTCGTACATGAGCGGCCAAGCCTAGGGAAGTTCCCGTAGTTTATTCAATTTCGGCTGCTTGCAACATGAATTCTCCGGAACGCGCGCCCCGAGAGCAAATCGATTTCGCCCAATCAATATAGGGACTCGAATAGGAGGCGCATTCATGTCTCGGATTCTCCGCACTGACCTGACCTGGATTTCGACGGTCGTTCGATCGGACGAGGAATCCCGGAATCAATTTCCCGGATCGTCATGCCTGCGCTGGCCCCGTGCGAAGCGGCAGGGAGCGGTTGTCGTGGCGCTCGCGGCTCTGATCGTGCCGGGCGTTTGCCCGGCGGCAGAGGTCATTGTTTACCCCTGGGACTACGGCTGGTTCACGTACCTGCCGATTTGGGGTCTTGTTGGAGTCACGAACTCGAATCCGAGGGCGGGATTCGGGTCGCTGGAGCTGATGAAGCCGGTGGGCGGCGGCGGCGCCTACATCAACTGGACGATTGCAGATCAGCATGGGACGTGGGGGACGCTGTCGGTGCTCGGATTTGACTCGTACACGGACCGGGAGTCGTCGGCGCTGTACGGGCCCGACGTGGCCATTCGCATATATCCGTACGGCGACACGCGGAGCTTTTTTCTGATTTGGAATCGAAGCTCGTTGAGTATTCAGCCCGGTGTCTGGCGACACGACAACATGATTGGTCACATGTCCATTCAGGCGGCCGACGGAAACACGCCGCCCGGATCGCTGGGAGCAATCCCCGCTGACTCGCCCATCAGCGAGATTCACATTCGCAGCAACTTCGCGGGAGGCGGGCGCTGGCGGGGATTTGTCGACAACGTTGAAATCGGCTTCGCGGGGCATGAGTCCACCGTATTCAATTTCGAGGCGGTGCCCGATCCGCCACCGGTTCCGGGCGACGTCGTGATCAGCCAGTTCCGCGTTCGCGGGCCGATGGGCGTAAGCGACGAATTCATTGAGTTGTACAACCGGTCGGGAACTACGGTCGCGCTCGGCGGATGGCGGATCATCGGCCCGAACTGGCGCGGCGACGGACACACCGTCGATCTGGCGGTGATACCGGCCGGGACGATATTGCGTCCCGGGTGTCATTACCTGATTACGAATCGCTCGACGCCGGGCGGGCCCTACAGCGGGAGCGTGCCGGGCGACCTGACGATGGATTTCACGGATCTGAGCGATACAGGCGGGTTCGCGCTGGCGCGCGCCGATGGATCCATCGCCGATCGTGTCGGGCTTGATCCGGGAGCGACGTTCAAGGAAGGGACGCCGTTGGCGAACTTGGGATTCTTCTACATCGACAAGGCCTACGAGCGGAAGCCCGGCGGGTCGGACGGGAACGGCCAGGACACTGACGATAACAGTGCTGATTTCGTGATAATTGAGCATTCGAACCCACGGAACAGCAGCTCGGGATGCGTCGACGTCGACAGCGACGGAGTCGATCAGCAACTCGACAATTGCCCGGGCGTCGGCAATCCAGACCAAACGGACGCGGACAGTGACGGGCTGGGGGATGCGTGTGATAACTGTCCAAATCTTGGGAGCCCGAATGGATCGGACGCGGACAGCGACGGCCGCGGCGATGCTTGTGATAACTGTCCGTACCAGGCCAACGCTGACCAGGCTGACCGCGACAGCGATGGCATCGGCGACGCTTGCGATAACTGCCCCGACCTCGCAACACCCGATACATCGGATTGGGACGGTGACGGAGTAGGCAATGCGTGCGACAACTGTCTTTACACGTACAACCCAACCCAACCCGACGCCGATTCTGACGGCTCCGGTGATTCGTGCGACTACTGTCCAAGTGATCCACTGAAGCAGTACCCGGGCTATTGTGGCTGCGGTGTACCGGACACGGATAGCGACGGCGACGGCTGGCCGGACTGCGCGGATTATTGTCCCCATGACGCGGCAAATGATGCGGATTACGACGGCCTCTGCGGGGACGTCGATCCGTGTCCGAGTTCGGATCGGAGCTGGTTGATCGTCATCGGGGGGTGCGACAGCGGCGTTGTCAACCAGATGCTGGCAAGCGGCTGCACCATGGTCGATGAAATCGCGAAGGCGCGCCTGGCGGCGCACAACCATGGCCAGTTCGTCAGCGCGGTGGCGCACCTCGCGAATGACTGGCGCGCGGCGGGGCTCCTCAGTGACAACGACAAAGGCCGAATCGAATCCTGCGCTGCACACGCGCCGCCGCTGGCGAGTTTCTTCAGCGTACCATATGACGCAGTCCTGTTCGTCGCGCCGATGGGCGGTGGGGCCGGCGCCACCAGCGATTTCGGCCTGGGTACGTCGCAGGCCGATGCCGTCCCGATCCTGCACGGGCTGCCGAATTATCCGAATCCGTCCGGGGAGGTCCATGTCGGCAACGTCGCGCGGGGCAGCCCGCTCCATTTCTACCAACGCACCGAATTTGGCGGGGTCTATTGGGCGTTCTCGATCGACACGATTACCGACGCATCGCGCTACGCGTTCATCGACCTGGACGACAGCCTCGGCTTCGGTGGGTCGATCATCGAGCAGACGGGCCCGACGACCTGGTTGCTGCACATGGATGACGCGGCTTCGTTCTACTACGACGACGATGACGATGACGTGCTGGTTCAGCTTCGATTGGAGCCGGCAGGAGGAATCCAGGTTCCGACTGTTCGAGGCGACTTGGACTGCAATGGAGTGCGAGACGGATTGGACATTGCGCCGTTCGTCCAAGTGCTCCTCAATCCGGCCGGATTCATGAACGACAATCCGGGCTGTCCTATCGTCAATGCAGATTTCGACGGAGATAGTCTGGTTACGCCGGAAGATGTACCGGGGATGGTCAACTGCCTGCTCGGCGGAGATTGTCCCTAGCTGCGTTCAGAGAATGAGGCAAAAAAAACGGCCGCACCGGGGGGGCGCGGCCGTTGATGTTAATTTGGATGGACCGATTCGACTCGACTCAGCCCTGCTTGCACATCTCGGCCATCGCCTTTTGGCCGCGCTCGCCCATTTCCTGTGGGGTGAGGTCTTCCTTGTGCGTGGCGACGGCCCAGTGGTGGCCGAACGGGTCGATCAGCTTGCCGTAGCGGTCGCCCCAGAACATGTCGGTGAGGGGCATGGCGACTTCGGCGCCGGCGGCGGTGGCCTGCTTGAAGGTGGCGTCGCAGTCAGAAACGTACATGTGGATCGTGACGGGGGAGCCGCCGAGGAGCTTGGGGCCCTTGCACTCCCAGGCGGGATTCTCGTCCGCGAGGAAGACGAGAGAGTCGCCGATCTGGATTTCTGCGTGGGCGATCGACTTGCCGTCGGGGCCGGGCATTCGGAAGTGCTCCTTCGCGCCAAAGGCCTTGCTGTAGAACTCGATCGCCTTTCCCGCGTTCGCGCAGATGAGGTGAGGCGTTACGGTGTGACAGCCCTGGGGAATGGGACTACTCGCTTTCTTGGCCATGGGTCTGATCTCCTTTTCAAAAAAAGACTCGCCGGATTATTCGAGTGGGGTGTGTTGCGAAGGCGCTGGGCCGATCGCAATACGAATTTCGAGTATCCAGCGTACTGCCGGAACGAGCCGGCGTCCAATCGTTATCGAGTCGCCGCGTTCGCGGCGGCGTTTGGCTGAGCGGGGGCGGTGGTACTAAAGCGTTCCTGCAGCTTCTTCAGGGTGTAGGCATTGCCCCAATCGAAGTGGGCGCGCATTTTCTGAGAGACTTCGTCATCGCGGAATCCCAAACCGCTAATCGAGACTCGAGTCTTGTCTTCGCCCTGTGGATCGAGATAGATGACGGTCCACATGTTGGCAATTTCATCCTTGAAGGGAAAACCGGCCGGGGCTCTTGTAGCCCGGATGGAGAGCATTCGCTGCGGTTCGTAGCTGAGGATCGTGTTCTCGATTGTTCCGTCATCACCAAGAACGCCGTTCGGATTGTAGTTGGTGCGCATCACGCCGCCGACGCGGAGGTTGATGTCCGCGTGGGCGACCATCCAGGACTCGATTCCGTCCTTCGTTGTTAGTGCGTTCCAGACCTCCGCAATCGGGGCATCTACCACTGCCTCATGACGGAGGATTTCTCCGGAGGCGGCCTTGTCCTGTGTTACTTGCTTGTAGACGCTGTTGAGGAATATCGGGTTGTTGCGAATGAAGTAGTCGAAGGCCTGATCCCACTCTTCGCCTTGCTTCCAGCCGATGACCGATAGGCGAAGGCGCGTTTTGTCCGGGGCGAGTGGTTCGAAGAAATAGACACCCCAGGTACCACCCTTGCGGACGTTGGGGAATTGGGGCGGGGCGCTGCCGGTGGTCGCGAGAACCTGCTTCGGGACGAATGCCATGACCTTATTGGGGGCCTGCGGCCAGAAGGCGTATCGGCCACCGGGCTTGAGCTCGACGAGCGGGTCGGAGCCGCCGAGAGACTTCAGGCCGTCCGTTGTCGCGAGGGCATTCCAGAGTTTTTCGACGGAGACCGGGACGGTCATTTCAAAGTCCTGGCGCTTCAGGGGGGCCGTGCTCGTGGAGACCTTGACGTGGCCGTTTGTGGACTGTTTGGCGGCGAGGGTCGAGTCGGGCTTTGCCGGAGATTCGCGATCGGCGAACTTCTTCTGAAGATTGCTGAGGACGTGTGGCCAGGCGTTTTCAAAATAGGCGTAGTACTTGTCCCAGTCTTCGCCGTCTCCAAAGCCGAGCTGGGCGAAGTGCACGCGTGTTTTTCCATCGGTCAGGGGTTCGAAGCGGAGGACGACCTGTGTCATCGCGCCTTCTTCACGGAGCTTCATGACGGCGGGTGGCGCCCCCCACGTGAATGCGAGCAATTCGTTGGGGAGGTAGCTCAGCACCTGGCTGCCTTCGGCTCCGCGTTTTCCGGGGGGTTGATTGGGCATGAAGTAGATTTCGTAGGCGCCGCCGGGCTCAAGTTCGATCTTGCAGCCGGGCGCGAAGAAGCCGGCGACGCCGTCGGGCGTGGTCCAGGAATGCCAGAGCTCGGCTGGGCTTGCGTTGACGTCGACCTGCCTCTGCAGAATCTTCTCCGACGTCTTCAGCTCGCCGGCTGTGGCGCGGCGGTCGGAAGTCGGAAACATGATCAGAGATGCGATGGTGAGCCATTCCTTGAGTGTCATGTGAACCTCCTATTTCCGGGGTCTGTTTTCTGATTTGCCGGCCGTGGCACGACGCGGGTCCGTCCCGATGAGCCGGTCGAAATAGTCGCGCAAGGCCGCGACTGCTTCCTCGAACGGCGCAATGTTTCGCTGAGCGCGAGTGAGCATGATGCCGCCTTCCATGACGGTGAGAACGAAGCGCGAGAGTTGGCGGCGTTCAATACTTGGCGGGAGGCGGTCGGCCGCTGCGTCGAGGCAACGCTCGATGGCCTTGCACCAGTTGTCGAAATTGAGGGCGATTTTTTCGCGAGCGGCTGGTCGAGAATCGGCCAACTCGAGGGCAAGGTTGCCGATGGGGCAGCCCTTGTTGAAGCCGTTGGCGATCATTCCCTGTCGGTAGCACTCGAGGACGGCGAAGATTCGCTCGATCGGATCCGTTGTCATCTCGAACGCAGGGTTCATGACGACGGGCATGAGGAGTTCGACGTAGCTGTCGAGCACGGCGAGGAGCAAGTCTTCCTTGGTCTTGAAGAAGTAGTAGAGACTGCCGCTGTTCACTTTGGCGGTCGAGAGAATGTCGTTGAGCGAGGTGGCGTTGAAGCCGTTCTCGTAGAAGAGTTGCCGGGCGGCTTCAACGAGTATCTCGCGGGTGTTTCGGTCGTTGGTCATAATTGGTTAGGTACTCAACTAATAAGATAACGGTAGAGGTTCGAGGGTGCAACGAGGAATTCAGGCGGTCGACCTAGATTTCGTAACAAATGCTCTGAAAAGCACTTACGGATGCGATCTCTAGACGCGCTTCAGCGAATTCAGCGTGCGTTCGTTGGAGACGTTGCCGGTGTTGAGTGTTGACATGGGCTCGATAAGAACGACGTGGGCTTCTTCCTCGGCGACGGGGCAGTGCTCCACGCCGGCCGGAACGACGATGAATTCTCCGGGACTAACCACCACATCACGATCACGAAATCGCATCCGCATCTGGCCGCGGACGACGAGAAACATCTCGTCTTCGTGCTCATGGTGATGCCAGACGAAGTCGCCCTTGAAGCGGACCAGCTTGACGTACTGGCCGTTGAGTTCGGCGGCGATGCGCGGGCTCCAGAACTCGTCGATCTGTCGAAACTTGTGTTCGAGATTAATGGCCTGCATCGAGCACCTCGATTTTCAGCTTGCCGAGAATGCTGGTGAGCGTAACGACTTGCGAGAGGGCGTTGTCTTCGCTGAGGGAAAGCGTGGCGAGGGCGATGTGCGTGGCGTCGCACTCGGTCTGGTCCATGGCAGCGTCGAGGTCGACCCATTCGCCGTTGAGCCAGACCTGGGTCCACATGTGGTAGCCGAATTCGTCTTTGCGACCGGGGACGAGCAAGAGGCCGGCAACGGTTCGCGAGGGCAGTTTGCTGGCGCGAGCGAGAGCGGCGAGCAGGACGCCGTGCTCGGTGCAATCGCCTTCGCGACGCTTGGCGACTTCGGAGGCCGTGGCGAAACCGACGCCGAGGTCCTTCTTGTGGATGTATTCGGCGACGAAGCGGCAGAGCTTTTCGGCGATTTCGACCTGGCCGGCAGCATTTTCGCGGGCCTTTCCAGCGAGTTCGATGATGAGCGGGTCCTCCGTGTCCATGTAGGTGGAGCGGGCGAGGTACTCGGCAGGGGGCGGATCACCTGCCTTGCGAATTCGCTTCCAGTCGAAGCGTTTGATGGTGAGTTCGCCGTGATGCTCGTCGATGCGGCGAAAGGTCTGCATGGCGGTGTTGGGCAGATCGGGTAGCGGCTCACTTGGCAGCGACAGTTGGAGCTTGAGGGTCCCGGCATCGCGATCGACGGGTCGATCGACCTTCACGAAAGTGCTCAGGAACAACTCGGGGAGCTGGTCGACGCGCATGGCGGACTTTTTGTCGGCGCGGACGACGCGGACGATCATGGCGCCCATGTTGAGTTCCATAACGAGGGGCAGGCCATCCTGGTCAACCCAGCCGTCGCTTTCGATCGGGGTAGCTGTTTGAATGGAGCTGTGAACCCGCACGCCGGGAACCTGGCGGTTGAGGAGTTGGACGTTTTCGGGGCCAACGACTTCCGTGGTCGTGACCAGGGCCTGATCAGATGCGAGAGACGGTTCGTAGGTTTTCGTCGTGAATTTTGTGCCGGGGGCGAGGCCGTGCTTTTGCTGTTCCAGCAGCTGGCCCCAGGCAAACCGGACTTCGGGATCGAAGTCGAGGGTGCGAACCTGCTTGGTTCCGAACTGTTGCGTGGTGAGCTTTATCTTGCGGCCGTTGACCTTGCCGCGCTGTGTAACGGGTTGGCCGGCCAGGTTCATGACTTGCTCAAAGGAGATGGGGCTGCCGGCGAGCGATTCACGGTACGACTGCTTCATTCCGATGTTGAGTTTGACCTTGTCGCGCTGGAGGGTGAAGTTCATGTCGGCAACGGAAACGATCTCGTCAGCTTCGCGCGTCATCGTTGAGTGCATGTATCCGCACTGAGCGTCGGCGAGGGTCACGGCATACCACTCGTCGTAGAAGAGCCCCTGGGGCGGGTTCTTGAGGTCGAGCGGGCCGGCCTTGGGGGCAGCGGCGAGGGCCGGAGAAGCGAGGCCTGCTAGCAAGCAGAGGGCGCTGCAGGGCATGCGGAAGTGCACAAATCGATGGGGCATCGCGTTTTTCTCCCGACCTGTCACTGATAACGCATGAATGACACGAGTCTTTCTAGCCGAACGGACGGCGGTGGGCCAGCGGCCTCGATGAATGGCCGGGCGGATTTCGGGCTCGGGCGGCGAACGCTAGCATGGCGCGCGTGTTGAACGGAATTGACTCGACCCCGGCGCGCGATGCCTCGGAATGCGGACGGTGGCTTGACGCGCGCGCGTCAGCTCTGATCGTGCAGCGCTCGCAATTGCGGTCCACGGAGCTTCGCTGGGCTTGGGCGCGGCTACTGACATTTGCGATCGCGGCGGGTGGGTGGATTCCGGTGTCATCGCGACCCGTTGCGGCGATTGCGGTGGTTGCGGTTGGGCTCATTGGGTTCGGGAGCTGCGTGCGGCGGCATCGGGTGAAGCGGGCGTTGCGGGAGATGGCTGACCGCGAGGTGATCGTGGCCAACGAAGCGCGGCGACGGTGCGGCGGTCGGCTCGAGGTGATTCGATCGAGTGAGCGGCCGGACGATGCGCTCGCGGTCGAAGCCGTTTTGCCAAACGTTGTCGCGCCAGGGCGGGCGTGGAGTCTCACCCGGCAGGAGCTGGACGATCTAGATGTGTACTCGTCGCCTGCAGGGTTGTTCGGCCTGCTGAACAGGTGCTCGACGGCGGTTGGGGCGCGGCGGCTGCGCGACGTCGTCGAGATTTGCCTGCTCGATGGTGAGCGAATCAGAGCGCGGCAGGCGGCCGTCAAATGGCTGGCAATACATCGCGGCAAGCGACTTTCGATGATGGCCGGGGCGGCGGCGCTGCGGGGCCGGGACGTGCACGTCGATGAACTGACGGCGGCGATTCGGCGGGCGCGGGCGTTTCCGGCGACGATTCCGATTGGACTGCTGCGACTGTGGGGAATGGCGTCGCTGTTCGTGTCGATCTGGGGGCTTGGCCGATTGGCCGTGGGTGAAACGGGGTGGATCGGTCCGCTTCTGGCGCTCCTGTTTGTGAATGGATTTGTGTACTACCGACTTCGGGCAGTGCTCAATGCGACGGTGAATCCGTGGCGGCGGCTTGGGCCGGCGGCTGAGGGCGTGTTGATTGCGGCGGAGCGGGCGGTGGGCGAGCTGCCTGACGATGGTGAGTTGCGAGCGTTGCGGGAGCGATGCGGCACGGTGTCGGGATCGGGCGTGCTTTCTGGGCTGTTGAGGTATCTGTACTGGGCGGACACCGGCGGCCCGGTGCATGGTTTTCTGAATGCGATTTTCTTCTATGACTTGCAAGTAGGGCAGGCGATTCTGCGACGGGTGTTGCCGAATCGTGATGCGCTGTTGGAGTGCGTTGCAGCGTTGGCGGAGCTGGAGGCATTGATGAGCCTGGCGTGCTTTGCGGATGAGCAGCCGGTGGGCTGCTTTCCGGAGCTGGTCAGCGAGATGTCTCTCCGCATCGAGGGCGGGCGACATCCGTTGGTGGCGCCGGAGGCGTGCGTGCCGAACGACCTTGAGCTGAACAGTGATCGGCATGTGTGGGTCATCACCGGGTCGAATATGGCAGGGAAGAGCACGTTTCTGCGGATGATCGGCGTCAATGCGCTGCTGGCGCAGATCGGAGCGGCGGTTTGCGCGGAGCGGATGGCACTGTCGCCGTTGCGGCTCGTTACCGACTTGCGGGCGCGCGACGACCTCGCGGAGCATGCGAGCTACTTCATGGCGGAGGTGCGGCACATTCGGCGTGTCGTGGCGGGGCCAGATGATCCGACGCCGATGCTGGGGCTGATCGACGAGCCGTTTCGGGGGACCAATTCGGTCGAGCAGTCGGCGGCGGGAGTGGCGCTGGTGCGACACCTGATGCGTTCGCGCGGGTTGTTTGTCGTGGCGACGCACGACCGAGCGATCACGCGGGAGACGGCGGCGAACTTTCATTTTCAGGAGAATCTGGGCGAGAGCGGGCCGGTGTTTGACTACCGGCTTCGCGAGGGTCCGGCGCGGACGCGGAACGCGCTGGAGATCCTGGCGCGCGAGGGCTATCCGGCGGCGCTGGTCGAGGACGCGCGGCGGTTGGCGGCGGACGGGTAGCGGTCGCGACGCGTACGGCGAGTGCTGCCTCTACATGTAGAGGCCGCCGTTAACGTCGATCGTGGCGCCGGTGATGTAGGCGGCTTTGGGCGACGCGAGGAAGACGGCGGCGTGTGCGATCTCGTCGGCGGTGCCTTGGCGACGGAGCGGGATCGAGGCCTTGATCTTCTCGAGCACATCCGGGGGCATGCCGGCGGTCATGTCGGTTTCGGTGAAGCCGGGGGCGATGCAATTGACGGTGATGTTGTTGCGGGCGAGTTCCATCGCGAGCGACTTGGCGAGGGCGATGAGGCCGGCTTTGGCTGCGGCGTAGTTGGCCTGGCCGAAGCTGCCGCGCTCGCCGTTGACGGATGAGATGTAGATGATGCGGCCCCAGTTGGTGGTGGCCATAGCGGGGATGGCGGCGTGAGTGACCATGGCCTGGCCGACAAGGTTGACGTCGATGACTTCCTTGAACTGCTCGGGGGTCATCTTGACAAAGGTGCGGTCACGGTTGATGCCGGCGTTGTTGACGAGTACCTGGATCGGGCCGAAGTCCTTGACGACCTGCTCGACCATGGTGCGGACGTCTTCGAGCTTGCCGACGTCGGCCTTGTAGGCCTTGGACTTGCGGCCGAGGCCGGTGATTTTCTTGACGACTTCCTCGGCGGCGTCGGCGGATTTGCTGTAGTTGACGGCGACGTCGGCGCCCGCCTCGGCGAGGGCGAGGGCGATGGCGCGGCCGATGCCGCGGCCTGAACCCGTGACGAGGCAAACTTTCCCAGTGAGATCGGCCATGACGCGCTCCTTCTTCGTTCGAGCCTGACGTGTGGACGCCGTCGGACTTTGCCGTGACGCCGTGTGAAATGTTAACGCGGGCGGAGTGGAAGGCCAAGACAAGATCGCCGTGGACTTCGAATTCGGACGAGGCGTGTCGCTGCGTGGTACGCGGAGCGCTACTTGAGGAAGATCTGCTTAATCGCGTATAGCGAGGTCTGGCGGCCAGCCTGCCCGATGCTACGGGTCAGGGGGATTTCCTTGGGGCAGACTTTGACGCAATTCTGGGCGTTGCCGCAGTCGGTGATGCCGCCGGGGGCCATCAGGGCTTCGAGGCGTTCGCGCTGGGTGAGCTTGCCGATGGGGTGAGTGTTAAACAGGACCGCTTGGGAAATGGCGGCCGCGCCGAGGAAGGCGCCCTCGTGGGCTTCGGTCTTGCGCTGGGCGTAGTCGGCATCGGACTCGCCGGCGTCGCGGAGTACCTCAATCTGCTCGTACTGCGGACAGACCTCGAGGCAACAGCCGCAGGTCATGCAGCGCGAGAGGGGATACATCTCGTCCTGGTCGTCGGCGGAGTAGCGCGGGCCGGGGCCCTGATCGTGGTAGCCGGCGACGGGAATCCAGGCGTGAACTTTTTTGAGCGAGTTGAACATCCGCGAGCGATCGACCGCGAGGTCGCGGATGACGGGGAACTTGCTCATGGGTTCGAGGACGATTTCGTCGGACTCTTTGACGAGATTGTCGACCAGTGCGGTGCAAGACTGCTGCACGCGGCCGTTGATGTTCATGGTGCAGGCGCCGCAGACCTCTTCGAGGCAGTTGCAATCCCAGGCGACGGGTGTGGTCTGCACGCCGTAGGCGGTGACCGGCCGGGCGGCGATGGCCTGCAGGCACGAAATGACGT
>CAZONT010000036.1:0-27191 GCA_964581285.1 uncultured Planctomycetaceae bacterium
CTTCGCGACGGAGTTCAAGAAGAAGGTATCGAAGATCGACAGGGCGGCATTCGAGAAGCTGCTCCGCTATGAGTGGCCGGGCAACGTGCGGGAATTGCGAAACGTGATCGAGCGGGCAGTGCTGCTCTGTCGGCAGGAGTCGATCGGGGTCGACGACATTGTGCTCGGCCGCGATCAGCCGCAGGGCTGGCTGGGAGAGCTTCAGCATTGCGTGCTGCCGCTGGAGGGCTTCAACCTGGAGCGGCTGGAGCAGCTCGAATTACACCTCATCCGTCAGGCCCTGTCGCGCACCAAGAACAACCAGACACAGGCCTGCAAGCTCCTCAATCTCAGCCGCGATCAACTCCGGTATCGACTGCAGAAGCACGGCGTCGATGTCGATGGAGCGCCCGGCGGCAAGTCCTAAGCCGGCGCCGTCTCAGACATCGACCGGCGCGTTAGCGATTCATCTCGCCCCGCCGCGTGGTCGGCGGCGGATCGAACCCGGGGTAGTCGGGATACCAGATCGACTCGCGCACGAGCGAATCAATCTGATCGTCCGGAATGATCCGGCCGAGATTCTGTCGGCGGGCGGTCCGAATCACCGCGGCGGCAATCCGGGCACTGGCCTCGCGGAGTTCGCTCTGATCCGGATAGACGGCCGCTCGATCGAGGCGATCGTCGGTAACGCACCCGGCCAGCGCTTCGGCCGCTGCGAGGAACATCTCGTCGGTGACTTCGCGGGCCTCGGCGAGGATGCAACCCAGGCCGACGCCGGGGAAGATGAACGCGTTGTTGGCCTGTCCAATTTCGTAAGACTTTCCGTCGTATCGCACAGGTGGGAAAGGGCTTCCGGTTGCGACGATCGCGCGACCGTTCGTCCAATGCAGCGCCTCCGCCGGCGTGCATTCAGTCTTCGACGTCGGGTTGCTCAGGGCAAACACCACCGGCCGATCGACGAACTGACCCATCGCGCGGATGGCCGCCTCGCCGAACGCGCCGGGTTGGGCGGTTGAGCCGATCAGAATCGTCGGCTTGATCCGCGCAACAGCAGCGGCGAGGTCGAAGGCGCCCGGTGCGGTAAGGGCCGCCGCATCGAATGAGTCGAGTTCGGCCGCCGAAAGCGCGAATTCGCGCTTGAACGGTTCGCGGATCGTCCTGCCCTCGTGCAGCAGGCCGTTGGAATCGGCAAAGATCAGGGCGCGATGAATGGCCGGCTCGCTCATGCCGGCCTTGCGCATCGCCGCCTTTACGAGCCGACCGATTCCGACGCCCGCTTCACCGGCGCCGAGAAAGAGCAGTTGCTGGCGGTCGAGGCGACCACCGGTCAGACGCAGTGCGGAGTAGATGCCGGAGAGGACGACCGCAGCGGTGCCCTGGATATCGTCATCAAAGCAGGTGATTCGCTTTCGATAGCGGTCGAGGATGGAAAATGCGTTGTCCTTTGAGAAGTCCTCCCATTGCACCAGCGCGCGGGGGAATACTTCCACCACTCCCTCGACGAAAGCCTCGATGAATGTGTCGTATTCGGCTCCTCGCAGGCGTCGGTGCCGATAGCCGACGTAGTATGGGTCATCGAGTAGCTTTGGATTGTCGGTGCCGACGTCCAGACTGATCGGGAGGCAGCTGCGGGGATGGATGCCGGCGGCGGCACAGTACAGGGTGATCTTCCCGACGGGAATGCCCATGCCGCCAGCGCCCTGATCGCCGAGGCCGAGGATGCGTTCGTTGTCGGTAACGACGATCAAGCGGATGTCGTGCAGGCCGCAGTTGCGAAGGAGTTCGGGAATGGAGTCGACGTCGTCGGGCGTGATCCAGAGTCCGCGCGGCCGGCGGAAGATGTGGCTATATTGCTGGCACGCGAGGCCGACGGTCGGCGTATAGACCAGCGGCATCAACTCCGGCAGATTTTCAATCAGCACGCGATAGAAGAGCGTCTCGTTTCGATTTTGCAATGCGAGCAGCCCGATGAGCTTCTCGAGGTCATCGGACTTCGCCCGGAGGTGTTCAACCTCGAGCGCGACCTGCTGTTCGATCGTCATGGCGGCTGCGGGAAGCAGCCCGCGCAGACGGAGATTCCGGCGCTCGGCAGCCGAGAACGCGGCGTCCTTGTTGAAGCGGGGGTCGTGGAGTAGGCGCTGGCCGGTGAATGGAACCGTCAGTCGTCGACCGGTCGCTGGGGGTTCGCTGGTGATGGTGGACATCTTCGTGACCTCCGGGGCTCGAGAATTGACGGAAGGTCGACAGAGCAATCGCCGTGCCGCAGCTGTTTGTAGGGCGCGTCAGCTTTCTTCGGTGGGTTGAGGAATTTCCCGCAGACGCCGTGGCTGTTTGAACGAGCAGAACGATTTGGGATGCGTCGAAACTCAAATCGGAGCGGACGAGTACTAATTGAAACGACCAGTCGGCCTTGTTGCGCTGCGGACCGCGAATTGCTAGGTCTCTTTGCGGTGCAAGCCATGGAACCGGACGTTCATGAGTTGTTCGAGACGAAATTGCGCATCGGGGGCAAATCACGCAGTGCGGCCGATACTCCGGCAATTGTGGCGGTCGGCGGGGAATTGCACGCTAGGGTCTGCCTTCTGGCGAACGGGGTGGCCCGGCTTAGTGCGACTTTCGACGATTTGAAGGAACCCAGCGCTTTACGGGACATGCGGCGATTGGTCGGCCATGTCTGCCGGCTGAGCGGCGATCGAGCGCCGATCATCGCACACGATCTGCACCCGCACTACCACTCGACACAAGTGGCACGCGCCGCCGGACGGTCGACGGTGGCCGTGCAACATCACCACGCGCATATTGCTTCAGTTCTGGCAGAGCACGGAACTTCTGAACCCGTGATAGGGGTCGCGTGCGACGGAAGCGGCTACGGAGAAGATGGCGCGGTATGGGGGTGCGAAATACTGCGGTGCGACGGAGCCAAGGCGAGCCGGCTCGGCCACCTTGCGTATTTCCCGCTCATCGGCGGCGACGCGGCGGCGGTACAGACGTGGCGTCCGGCGGCCGCGCTCTTGCGGATGGCATTTGGCGCGGATTGGCATGAGGTGTGGCCGTCAGGCGTGGACCCGCCGGAGGTCGCCCTGGTCAATCGAATGATCGAAACGCAGCTGAACGCGCCCGTGACATCGTCCCTCGGTCGTGTGTTTGACGGCGTCGCATTTCTGCTCGGCATGTGCGAGTCAAACGATCGACAGTCGCAGGCTGCCGCAAGTCTGGAGCGGGCGGCGGCGAAGTCCGGATGCGTGCTGCCCTATCAAGCCGAGATGGACGATTCGCGCGGCGTCATGCAGTTGCGCATCGGACCGATGATCCGAGAAATCGTCGCCGCTCGGTGCGCGGGTGAGCCAATCGAACGAATCGCGGCCCGATTTCACGAGACGATCGCGTGGTTGCTGGCGAACGCGGTGCAACGCGCAAGCGAACGGACAGGTACTTCCACGGTTGCGCTCTCAGGTGGCTGCTTTGCGAACAGTCGGCTGCGCGGTCGGCTGAGCCAGCGACTGGAAGAGAAAAACCTGCGCGTGTTGACCAGTCAGATCGCCGGGTTTGGTGACGCGGGCCTGTCGCTGGGCCAGGCCCAGGTGGCGCTCTGGCGAGAATCGGCCGCGCGCGGGCGCTCAGCGGTGTGGCATCGAAGCGAGAGGACGAGGCGTGTGTCTTGCTGTTCCGGCATTGGTGATTGAGGCGGCGGGCGATGAGGCCGTCGTTGACCTGCAGGGCAATCGGCTGCGCATCAGCGCCGTGCTGACGCCGCGGATCGCGCCGGGCGAGTGGGTGCTCGTGCACGCCGGCTTCGCGATCGGGACGGTGGAGGAACGTGACGCGAAGGAGACCTGGGATTACCTGCGAGACATGGAGCGGACCGCAGTGTTGGCGGACGCCGGCGCGGACCTGACCGAAGCAGCGACCGCGATGAGCAGTGGTCCATGAGCACGAAGCGAACGAACGATGTCGGTGCGGCAGCGGCGACGCAGGACGCGATGAGCGAGCTGCGGGCGCTGTGCGCGGGAATCGGCCGACGCGTGCAAATCATGGAGGTCTGCGGAACGCACACCGTTTCGATATTTCGCAGCGGCCTGCGGTCAATCCTTCCATCCAATCTGCGACTGATCAGCGGCCCGGGATGCCCGGTCTGCGTGACTGCGCAACGCCACATCGACGCCGCGATTGAACTGGCCGCGCGACCGGGGCTGATCATCGTGACTTACGGCGACATGCTGCGTGTGCCGGGTCGGCTCGGCTCGCTCGAGTCCCAGCGCGCGGCAGGCGCAGATGTCCGGGCCGTCGGGTCGGCTCGTCGGGCGCTGTCGATTGCTCGTGAAGACCCGGACCGCTCGGTTGTGTTCCTCGGCGTTGGATTTGAGACGACAGCGCCCGCAACCGCGGCCGTGGTGCTCGAGGCGGAGCGCGACGGCGTCGAAAATCTGAGCTTCCTGCTGTCGCACAAGCTCGTCGTCCCCGCGATGCGGGCGTTGCTCGACGCCGATGACGGGTCGATCGACGGCTTCCTTTGCCCCGGGCACGTCAGCGTCATTACGGGTGCCGACGCATATCGATCGATCGTCGAAGACTATCAACGACCGTGCGTCGTGGCGGGGTTCGAGCCGCCTCAGATCATCCAGGGGCTCGTTCACCTCCTGCGGCAGATCGAAGCGGGGGTCGCGCAACTGGAAAACTGCTACGAGGCCGCCGTCAGCACGGCCGGCAACACCGTCGCACAGCGCGTGTTGCGGCAGGTATTTGTTCCGGCCGCGACGCCGTGGCGCCAGTTGGGAGAGATTCCGGAGAGCGGATTGGAGTTTGCGCCGCGGTTTCGGAAGTTCGACGCGCTGCAGCGGTTTGCGATGACCTTGGGCGAAGATTCGGACAATCCGGCGTGCCGGTGCGGAGACGTAATCTGCGGCCGGGTGGAGCCCCCGGATTGTCCTCTGTTTGGACGGGGCTGCGCGCCGCTCACGCCGATCGGCCCATGCATGGTCAGCAGCGAGGGCACCTGCGCGGCGTGGTTTCAGTACGGCAAAGTACTTCGGGAGAGTCTGTCATGAACGCAATCGAGTCGATACCACAAATTGAAACCAAGCCGCGCGTGCTGCTGGCCCACGGCGGCGGTGGCGAGTTGATGCAGCAACTGATCCGCGAACGGGTATTGCCGCCGCTTGCGAACCCCACCCTGTCGCGGCTAACGGACGCGGCCCTGATTCCGTGGGAAGGCAGCGCGGTGGTCTTCACGACCGATTCGTACGTCGTCACGCCGCTCTTCTTTCCCGGCGGCGACATCGGCCGCCTGGCCGTCTGCGGAACCGTGAACGATCTGGCGGTGATGGGGGGCGAGCCGATCGCGGTCAGTCTCGGGCTGATCATTGAAGAGGGGCTCTCGCTGGAAATCCTCGATCGCGTAGTTGCGTCCGTCGCGGCGGCGGCCGAGGAAGCCGGAGTCAGCGTCATCACGGGCGATACCAAGGTAATCGAGCGCCGGCAGGCGGGCGGAGGCGAGAGCGGCTTGCTGATCAACACGGCCGGGGTCGGGCGGCTGCGGCCTGATTCACGGCTCGACGCGAAGCGAATCCGCGCGGGCGACCACGTCCTAGTGAGCGGATCGATCGGCGAGCACGGGCTGGCCGTCATGTCGGTTCGCAACGGGATCGAGTTTAGCGCGCCGCTGTTGAGCGACGTTGCCCCGCTGGGCGGCCTGATCGGTGCGCTGCTGGATAGCGGGGTCGACGTGAAGTTCATGCGGGACCCGACGCGCGGCGGCGTGGCCGGCGTGCTGGCGGACATCAGCGAGGCGGCGGATCTGAGCGTCGAGCTGGACGAGCGCCTGCTGCCGATCCGGTCGTCGATGCGGCATGCGGCGGAGATGCTCGGTCTCGATCCGCTCTCTATCGCGAATGAAGGCAAGGTGGTCTGTGTCGTGGCGGCCAAGGACTGCGATCGTGCTTTGGCGGCCCTGCATGATCATCCACTCGGGAGTGACGCAGCGTGCGTTGGTGTCATGACGGGCAGCCGTCCGCCGCTGGTCGAGCTGCTGACCAAGCTCGGCGGTCGAAGAGTCGTCCAGCGGCCTTACGGGGAGGATTTGCCGCGGATCTGTTGAGCGAGGATTCGTACGATGAATCTGACTGATAAACACATCCTACTGATTGAAGACGACGTCGATATGCAGCACGCGGTGCGCACGATGCTTGCACCGGACGGCTATCGGATCGAGGTGGCAAGCACGGCGGGACAGAGTCTGGAGGCAATGCGGCGCGATCCGCCCGATCTGGTGCTGCTCGACATCATGCTATCGACGCCGAGCGAAGGGTTTCACATCGCATACGAGATGCGATCGGACGACCTGCTAAAGACCATCCCGATCATCATGACGTCCGCCATCGGGCGGACGATGGGAATGGATTACGCCAAGGAAGTCGGCTCGGCGTATGTGCCGGCCGACGCGTTCCTCGAAAAGCCCCTGGATGCACGCATCCTCCGAGAAACGGTGCGTCGAGTCCTGATGGGCGAGAGGACGGAGCATGACATCCCCAGCCACGCATGAGCCGTCGATGATGGGCCCGGCCAGCTCGCTGCGGCCGGAGCTTGACGAACGGGATTCGCCGGTTCGGGGGCTGCGCTGGCTGATTTCCTTGCGATGGTTGTTTGTCGCGGCAGCAGTCACGGCGCTGCTGTGTGAGCGCAGCATGCGATCGGGCACGGCCGAAGCGCGCCCGATGGCGCTGTGGCTGGTGGTGTTCGCGTTGGCGGGCGTGAACCTGGGTTGGACCGTGTTGGTGCGATGGATCAGCCGTGAGCCCCCACTCATCTGGCGGGGCGGATGGAGACTATTGCCGGATGCGCAGATCGCCGTCGATCTACTGGGATTGACGCTGATTCTGCGTTACGCCGGCGGCGTCGATAGTCCGCTGGCCATCTTTTACGTATTTCACATGGCGATCAGCGCACTGCTCCTCCCACAGTGGCGCGCGATTGCAGAGGGGGCGTGGGCCGCGCTCCTGTTCGCGGGGATGGCTGCGGGTGACGGATTCGGCTGGCTGCAGCCACGCTTCCCCTTCGACCTGCTATCCCCGCGCCCCGAATCACATGATCAGGCCGGTCACCTTGTCGCGATGGTGGCGATTGCTACGTGTGGCATCATTGGCACGCTCTATTTCACCCTTCACATCGCGGGTTGGCTGCGAGCGCGGGAACGCGAATTGGCGGAGACCAACGCCGCGCTGCGGCGATCGCAGCAGGCCGTTGCGGGATTGCACGCTCGCCGAGCGCGTTTCATGCAGACGGCCGCCCATCAGCTCAAGGGGCCGCTGGCGACGATTCAAACGTTGGCGGGCATCGTGCGCGACGGGTTGCCGGTCGGGTCGGCCGAAGCGTCGACATGTGATCGAATCGTTCGTCGCTGTCGGGAGGCGATCCACCAGGTCGACGAACTGCTGACGCTGGCGCGCGTGCGTGACGCCGATCCGGCTCGCCATCGCGGCGCGGTTGCGGACGTCGCCGAGGTGGTGAGGTCGGTCTGCCGCAGTTATGAGGCCGTCGCGCACGCCGGCCGGGTCGAGTTGAAGTTCGAGGCGGGGCCGGACCGAAACCTGCGTGCGCGCGTTCAGGCAACCGATCTGCGGGACTGCGTCGCCAACGTCGTCGAAAACGCGATCAAGTACACCCGTCCGGAGGGTTGGGTATCGGTCCGTGTGGAACCAGGCGGCACCGGAAAGCCGGGGGAGTGGGTGGCGGTGCAGGTCACCGATTCGGGCATGGGGATGGAGCCGGCGGAGATCGAAGCGCTAACAGGGCCGCGCGGGTCGGACTTCGACGACTTTCGACGCGGGAGCAACGCCGTTGCAGCAGGCATCTCCGGAACCGGGCTCGGACTGACGATCGTCCGCGAAGTGTTGGAAAAATGCGGCGGTCGAATGAGCGTCTCATCGCAGCCGGGACGAGGCACGGGCTTCACGCTGTTACTGCCAGGCGCATGGAGCAGCGACCTCGCCCCGGCGCGTGAGCCGCATCGCGCCGCCGGGCCATCGAACGGACCCGCGGTGCGAAAGGGAGCGACGTTATGCTTGATCGTGTAGTGAGCTATTCTCAACTGCTGCATTGCGTCGACGAGTTGTCGGCGCGATGGAGGATTGTCGGCCCCGTCGCGCGTCGGACGCCGCGTTGCCGTCCGCCGCTGCGCTACTTCTACGAGCAGGTCGAGCGCGCCGATCAGATCGACTTTGGCTTCACGTACTGCGTCTATGGTCCCAAGGCGCACCTGCTGCCGCCGACGGAGACGCTGTTCGTCTTTCGCAAGACCGAACGTGGTTTTTCGGCATTTCCGGTATTCAACGGAAATTCGACGGCGCTGGTCGGCGTGCATCCATGCGACCTGCATGCGATCCAGACGCTCGACGCGGTCTTCGCAGCCGACTACCGCGATCCGCATTACTTTCACCGTCGCGAGCACCTGTTCCTGGTTGGAATCGATTGCGCGACGCCGTGCCACAAGGGCGTCTTCTGCCGCGACATGGAGGCGAACTCCATCGATGCGGGATACGACGTCATGCTCTATCCGCTGGATCGGATCAAACGCGTTGACGGCGTCATCGATCCCGCCGAGCGATTCGGCGTCGTCTTCGGAAGCGATGCGGGTCGTGCGTGGCTCCTCAACCGGGACGCGCCGGACCGGACCCGCCTGCCGACCGATCTCGACGTGCGGGATTTTGACACCTACCAGCGGGGGAAGGCGGAGGCGTTTCCGTTCGCGCTACGAACACGGCTCGACCAGTTGCCGCAGGTGCTTTCGCGCTCGTATGACTCGCTGCTCTGGCAGGCCGTCGGGCAGCGCTGTTATTCGTGTGGGAGCTGCAATCTGGTTTGTCCGACCTGTTACTGCTTCGACATGCAGGACCAGAACGATCTCCCACCGACGAGCGGATGTCGTGAGCGGACGTGGGACGGGTGCCAGTTACGCGACTTCGCGACAGTGGCCGGGGACCACAATTTCCGCGCCCGGGCGGCCGAGCGGCTGCGGCATCGGATCATGAGAAAGGGTTTCTGGACCACCGAGCGTAGCGGCCGGAAGGGGTGCGTGGGCTGCGCGCGGTGCGACCGGGCCTGCACGGCGCACATTAACTCGGTCGACATTTACAACCAGCTTGCCGAGGAGGATTGACACGTGATGCTTGCTCGACCAGCCATTCGTTCGGCGTCCGACAGCATCTTCGTGCCGGTCGAGGCACAGATTCTGAGTGTCGAATCGCTGACGGAATTGGAGAAGTTGTACTCGGTCGCCCTCGACGGCAATCAGCGGCTGGGGCACCACCCGGGACAGTTCGTCCAGGTCTCGATCCCCGGGGTCGGTGAGTGTCCGATCTCGCTCTGCTCGTCTCCGACCCGTTCGCCGGCGTTCGAGTTGTGTGTCCGCCGGGTCGGCGAGGTCACAACTCACATTCACACCCTGGAGGCGAGCGACCGGATTGGCATTCGGGGTCCGCTGGGCCACGGATTCGATATCGCGGAGTTCGCCGGCCGGGACGTGCTGATTGTGGCGGGCGGACTCGGCCTCGCGCCGGCCCGATCGCTCATCCAGTACATCCTGGATGAACGTGGCCAATTCGGAAAATTCCACCTGCTCTATGGGGCGCGCTCGCCGGACGAGGCTGTCTTTCGAGACGATCAGATTCTCTGGCGGGAGAGCCGCGACGTGAACTTCTTCGTTACGGTGGACAAGCCGGATTCGCAGTGGCGCGGCAAGGTGGGGGTGGTGACGACGCTTTTCCGGCACCTGCCGCGGCTCGATCCGCAGCGAACGGTGGTCGCGGTCATCGGGCCGCCGATCATGTTCAAGTTCGTCGTCCTGGAGGTCCTGGCGCGCGGCATTCCGCAGAAAAACGTCTACTGCTCGCTCGAACGCCGCATGAAGTGCGGGGTCGGAAAGTGCGGGCATTGCCAGGCCAACAACGTCTATGCGTGCCTGGAGGGGCCCGTCTTCCGCTACGCGCAACTGAAGTCGCTCAGGGAGGCGCTGGAATGAAACCGCAAATTGCAATCTTCAGTCTGACCGGCTGCGAGGGGTGTTCGCTCGCGATTCTGGAGCTGGAAGACACGCTTCTCGATCTCCTGGGTGCCGTGGAGATCGTGAACTTTCGGGAGGGCATGACCGAGCGGTCCTGGGATATCGACATCGGCTTCGTCGATGGAGCCGTTTCAACTCCGCACGACGAGGAGGAGGTCAAACACTTCCGGGAGTGCTGCAATACGCTGGTCGCGATCGGGGCCTGCGCGTGCCTGGGCGGGATTAACACGTTGAAGAATTCGCAGGGTCGCGACGCCTACGCGTCGTATGTTTATGGCATGCACTCCGAGTGGTTTCCGGCCGCCGATGCCCGACCAATCTCGGCCGTTGTCAAAGTTGATTACGAGCTGCCCGGATGTCCCATGATCAGGGAGGAGTTTCTGCGGCTCGTGAAGTGCGTGCTGGCCGGGCGTCCGTTTCGACTTCCGACCTTTCCGGTGTGCGTCGAGTGCAAGAAGGCGGGAAACCTCTGCCTGTACGAGCAGGGCGAGATCTGTCTCGGGCCGATCATCCGGGCTGGGTGCAACGCAATTTGCCCGCACTTCGGCTCGAAGTGTGAAGGTTGCCGCGGGCTCGTCAGCCCGGACGCCTTGGCCATCTTCGGGCGGAACATGCGCGAACAACACAAGGTCGATCCCGCGGGCGTGCTGGCCGACCTGCGGCTGTTCGGCGCGTTTCAGGGCTCGGAACTGCCCTAGGAAGTCGTCATGAAAAACGTCACGATCGATGTGCGAGATGTCACGCGGGTGGAGGGTCACGGCAATATCTCCGTTCGGCTGCGGGATGGCGAGGTCACCCATCTGGAACTCGCCATCGTCGAAAGCCCGCGCTACTTCGAGTCGTTCCTGCGCGGGCGAATGTGGTATGAAGCACCGCACATCACCTGCCGCGTCTGTGGAATCTGCTCGGTTGGCCACACGACGTCTTCGGTCAAGGCCATCGAGGCGGCCTGCGGCATCACCCCGAGCGAGCAGACCGTGCTGTTGCGGAAGCTGATCTTCTTCGGCGAACAAATCCAGAGCCACGTGCTGCACCTCTACTTTCTCGCGGTGCCGGACTTCGTTGGCGTCGGCTCGGTGATTCCGCTCGCGCGGACGCATCCCGACGTGGTCAAGCGCGCCCTGCGAATGAAGAAGCTGGCGAATGACCTGTGCGGCGTGGTTGGCGGCCGGCACATCCATCCCATCGCTTATCACGCGGGCGGTTTCACGCACGTTCCGACGTCGGCCGAGCTGCACGAAATGCACCGGCGCCTGGAGGCCTCGCGTGAAGACCTTGCAGCGACGGTCCAGTTGTTCCAGCAATTGAAGATGCCCGAACTGCATCGCGACACGGAGTACATGTCGCTCAAGGTGGTTGGCAACGGCGAGTACGCGTTCTACGACGGCGAGATCGTCTCGACGCGGGATCCGCATCCGACTCCCGTGAGCGACTACCGAACGCGCGTCATCGAGGACGTTGTCGCCCATTCAACGGCGAAGCATTGTCATTCGCCGCAAGGTGCAACCTATGCCGTCGGTGCGCTGGCCCGGTTCAACAACAATCACGCGCAGCTTCATGCAAAGGCCCGCGACGTCGCAGTGCTGCTGGGGCTCAAGGCGCCTTGCGACAATCCGTTCCACAACAACACGGCCCAGCTGGTCGAAATCGTGCATTGCGTCGAATCGGCGATCGAGCTGATCGACCGACTGCTGACGCGCGGGGTTTCCATTGAGCCGCTGGTGTCGCCCTCGCGATTTGGCCGCGGCGCCGGCGCGTCGGAGGTTCCGCGCGGCGTGCTGTTCCATGAGTACGCGCTCGACGAAAAGGGGCGCATCGAAGACGCCAACCTGATCATCCCCACCGGCCAGAATCTCGCCAATATCGAGGCCGACATGCGGGCAATGGTCGCCCAGCTTGTCGATGAGGGCCTGAGCAAGGAGGAAGTCACGCTGCGACTGGAGATGCTCGTGCGGGCGTATGACCCCTGTATTTCCTGCTCGACACACCTGCTCGACGTGGAGTGGATCGAATGAACGCAGAGACAGCAATCGCCGACACCGCGACCGTGGACGCAGGTCCCCGTTCGACGACGCCTTGCGTCCGTATCATCGGCTGCGGACGCAGCCACCGCACTGACGATCGGCTGGGGCTGCATGTGGTCGATCGGCTTTCGAGAATGTCGCACCCATGCGTCCGGCTTGCGACTAGCGAGGCGCCCGGGGCGGACCTGCTCCTCGACCTCGACGGATATGAATTGCTCATCATCGTGGACGCGGTCATAGCCGGCCCGCAACTGCGACCGGGCGAGTGGATTCGAATCGACGTCGGACACTCCACCGAAGCGCGAATTACCCCGGTCCGCGTAGCGGGCGGCGAGCCGACGCACTTCCTGGGCGTCAATACCGCACTGGCGTTGGGCGCCGACCTCGGCGTGCTCCCAAAGGATGTATGGGTCTACGTCATTGCAGCGAGCGATGTTGGTTACGGCGAATTGCTCTCACCCGGATTGGCCGAGCGAGCGGGCGAATTGGCCAACCGCATCCACGAAGACGTTGAGCACTGGCTGGAACGGAGGATTCGTGGCGATGCATGAGTTCTCGATCGCGATGAACCTGGTGTCAGCGGCATGCGAAGCGGCCGAACGGGCGGGCGGCCAGCGCGTGACGGCCGTGCATTGCCGCATCGGTGACATGAGACAGATCGATCATGCGCTGATCCGCGAAGCGTTCGACGCGGCGGCGTGCGACACATCCTGCGACGGAGCCGGGCTGGTCGTCGAGCGGGTCCCGCTGCTGGCACGGTGCGAGAAGTGCAGCGAGTCGTTCGCGGTTCGGAACTGGGACTGGCAGTGCCCACGTTGCGGCCACGAGGGGGAACTGCTCGGCGGCGGCGACGAGCTGGAGTTGCAGTCGATTGATATGGAGACCGGCGATGAATATTCCGATCGTACGCAGACTGTTGGAACAGAATAGCCATGCGGCCGGCCAGAACCGGGCTCGCTTCGATCGGCTCGGTATTGCGTGCGTGAACATTCTCGGCGGGGCGGGGAGCGGAAAGACGGCGCTGCTCGAAGCCGTTTTGCCGGTGCTGAGCGGCATGCGGGTCGCGGTGCTCGAAGGCGACCTGGCTACGACACGGGACGCGGAGCGAATCGCGGCGATCGGCGTGCCGGTCGTGCAACTGCTCACGGACGGCGGGTGCCACCTGACGGCCGGTCACGTCGAAAAGAGTCTGGACGCGCTTTCGCTCGACGAAACCGATCTGCTTCTGATCGAAAACGTCGGCAATCCGATCTGTCCGGCAAACTTCGACCTCGGAGAACATGCCCGCATCGCCGTCCTCTCGGTGGCCGAGGGTGACGACAAGCCTTCCAAGTACCCCTTGCTGTTTCGTGATGTGAAGCTGGTGGTGATTACGAAGCTCGACTTGCTGCCGCTGGTCGATTTCAACATCGCCCAGGCCCGCATCGACATCCGTCGGATCAACCCCGATTGCGAGATTCTGGAGACGAGCAGCCGGACGGGAACGGGCATTCTGCGGCTCGCGGCGTGGCTGCGGCGAATCGTCCGGGGGCAGGTCGCTTCAGCACCGGATTGGGTATGCAGTTGAACGACAGCGGGAATTCTCGCGGTAACTGAGTCTTTTTCCACGGGCATGGACCGGCAACCGCCGGACGGGGGCATTTAGCATCACTTTCTAGGCCCCAGCGGCTCGCCCCGGCGTCGCCGGGTTGCTCTCGTTCTTTGTCGAGTGGCACGGCGCTTGCGATGAGTAACAATGCGGCGGAAGTACCGCCGTCGGAGGTCCGCTCATGGACCCTTGTCAGGTCGAACACGGTCGGTGCAAGGGTTGCGGGTTGTGCGTGGAATTCTGCCCGCGTCATCTCCTGGAACTCTCGTCGGAGTTGAACGCGGCGGGCTACCACCCCGCGATCCTGCACGTCGGAGCCAAGTGTACGTCCTGCGCCCTCTGTGCGGAGATGTGCCCTGAGTCGGCCATCCGCGTCTATCGACGCAAGAAGAGGAAGGTGTCATGAGCGCTGTTGGAGCCACCGCGTCCGTTGCACGCACTTCGTCACCCGCCAGTGACACTGAGCGAGCATCCCGCATGGATCGCCGCCGGCTGGTCAAGGGCAACGAAGCACTGGCGCTGGGCGCGGTGGCGGGAGGGGCCGATTGCTTTTTCGGCTATCCGATCACCCCCCAGAATGAGATTCCCGAAATCCTGTCCGGCCTGATGCCGAAACTCGGCCGGGTGTTCCTCCAGGCCGAGAGCGAAGTGGCCGCGATCAACATGGTGTATGGGGCAGCCGCCGCGGGGCATCGAGCGGTGACGAGCAGCTCGAGTCCCGGCATCAGTTTGATGATGGAAGGATTGAGCTACATCGCCGGCGCGCGGCTGCCTTGCGTCATCATCAATGTCATGCGCGGCGGCCCGGGGCTGGGGAATATTGCACCGTCACAGGGAGACTATTTTCAGGCGTGTAAGGGTGGCGGGCACGGCGACTACCACAGCATCGTTCTCGCTCCATGGAACGTGCAGGAAATGTACGAACTGACCCGCAAGGCGTTCGACATCGCCGATCGGTATCGAATGCCGGTCATCGTGCTGGCCGACGCCGTACTGGGATCGATGCTCGAACCGGCGGAAATTCCGGCGACTTTTCCGCCGGTCGAGCGTCCCAAGAAGGACTGGGCGGCCAGCGGCCGCGGAGATCGCGCACACGCCAACGTCGTGAACTCGCTTTGGCTTGGGGCCGAAGAACTATCCGAACACAACAAGTGCCTGCAAGCCGTCTATCGCACAGCGCAGTGCGAGTCGCGCTGCGAAGAACGGCTGACCGCGGACGCGGAGTGCGTCATCGTCGCATTCGGCGCCGCCGCCCGTGTCGCTTGGAGCGCCGTCACGCAGCTCCGAGCCGAGGGCCGGCGCGTCGGTCTCCTTCGCCCGGTGACTCTCTATCCCTTCCCCGACAGCGTCTTCGAGCGGCTGGCCGCAACGGTCAAACGCTTTGTGGTGTTCGAGCTGAATGCGGGGCAGATGGTCCAGGACGTACGACTGGCGCTCAACGGCGCGCGTCCGGTCGAGTTCTTCGGCCGCATGGGCGGGATCATCCCGCCGCCCGACGAACTCGCCGAGTTCGTCCGGAACGGCGTTGACGCCGGCTGCGAGGCGAATCGTGACTGAGGCAGTTGCAACAGCACCGAATGACTTCGAGGTCGCCTTCAAGCGGCCGGACTCGATGACCGCCAAGCCGCTGCACTACTGCCCGGGCTGCACCCACGGAATCATTCATCGGCTTATCGGGGAATTGATTGACGAGCTGGGAAACCTGGATCACACGGTCGGTATATGCCCGGTCGGCTGCAGCGTGTTCGCTTTCGAGTATTTCCAGTGCGACTTCATCGAGGCGAGCCACGGCCGCGCCGCCGCCGTCGCGACAGCCGTGAAACGTTGCGACCCGAAGCGATTCGTATTTACCTACCAAGGCGATGGCGACCTCGCCGCAATCGGCCTTGCCGAGAGCGTCCACGCCCTCGCCCGCGGCGAGCGGATCTGTGTCTTCTTCGTCAACAACGGCATCTACGGCATGACCGGCGGGCAGATGGCGCCGACGTCGCTCATCGGGCAGAAGACGACGACGTCGCCGATGGGTCGGAGCCTCGGTTTGACCGGTCCGCCGATCGGCGTTTGCGAACTGATCTCGACCTTGCCGGCGGCGGCCTTCGTCGCCCGAGTTCCGCTGACGAGCCCCAAGAACGTGAATTTGGCCCGCAAGTACATGCGGCTGGCGGCTCGCGCGCAGCTCGAGGATCGCGGTTCTTCGCTGATCGAGTTCCTGGGGACGTGCCCCGTGCAGTGGGGGCTGTCGCCCATCGACTCGATGAAGTATGTCGAGAAGTCGGTGGTGCCGGCGTTTCCGCCAAGGGTATTTGTGGACCGCGTAAGCGAGCGGCCGCTGGAGACGGTCACATGAAGCGCTCGGTGCTGGTCGCGGGCTTCGGCGGGCAGGGCATCCTGCTGATCGGCCAGCTCATGGCGGAGGCCGCCATGCGCGACGGCTTCTACACGACCTGGTTTCCGTCGTACGGGCCTGAGATGCGCGGCGGGACCGCCAACTGCACGACCATCTACTCCGATCAGGAAATCGGCTCGCCGATCGCCGCCGAGTACGACGCCGTGATAGTCATGAACCAGCCGTCGCTGGAACGGTTCGGTCCGCTAGTCCGGCCCGGTGGAGTGTTGCTGGTTAACGCGTCGATGGTGCCGACGCGGCTGGGGCGGACCTACATCTCCGAGCTGTACCTGCCGGCGCGGGACATCGCCCGAACCGCCGGTAACGAGCGCGCGGCCAACGTGGTGATGCTGGGCGCCTACATGGGCTTTGACGGCACGCTGAGCGAAGCCGCAGTGGACATGGCGATCACCGCCGTCGTCGGAAAAAAGCACCCTGAATTGATCGAAGTCAACCGAGCCGCCGTTCGGGCCGGGCGTCTGGCCGCGGTGTCCGAAACGGTGGTCAATGTAGAAGGGAGCGTGACACATGTTGTCATGCATGGATGAAATCAACGAGTCGCGGCGCTGGCTGGCTGAACATTGCCACGCGGCGCATGTAAAGCACATGCTGGAGCGAGGTCTCGACTATTATGAAGCAGTCGTACGAGCGGGACTTTGCACGCAACTGACGGAAGGCGATGATTTGTTCGCATTCCTGTCAGATGCCGAATCGGCCATCAGCCGGTCGCGGCATTTCCTGCAGGCCACCCTGTAACCCAAATCGAAGCGGGTGCGAGCATGAGTGACAACTGGCGCGACCTGTGCAAGGGCAAGCTGATGCCGCTGCCGCGCGCCGTGGCGCTCATCCGGCGCGGGGAGCACATTCACCTGTCAGACGGATCGGCCACGCCGATTGGGGTCCTGCCGGCCCTGGTATCCGAGGAATCGCCGCTGAACGACAACGTGCTGACGCACCTGCTCACCCTCGGCGACGCGCCCTACGTGAGGCCGGAGCTGGCCGGTCGTTTCCGCCACAATGCACTCTTCATCGGTAACAACGTGCGGCAGGCGGTCGCCGACGGCCGCGCGGACTACACGCCGATTTTCCTCTCCGAGATCCCGCGGCTGATTCGGACGGGGCGAATTCCGATCGACGTCAGCATCATTGCCGTGACGCCGCCCGATCGCTACGGCTATGTGAGTCTGGGAACACACGTATCGGTCTCGCGGGCGGCGGTGGAGGCGGCTCGCCTGGTCCTCGCCGAGGTGAATCCTCGCATGCCGCGGACGCATGGCGACACGCTCATCCACATCGACGAAATCGACGCGATGGTGGAGATCGACCATCCGCTGCCCGAGCTTCGTCCGGCGGCGGCGGGTCCGGAGACGGAGGCAATCGCGCGACACATCGCCGAGCTGATCCCGGACGGCGCGATCATGCAGATGGGAATCGGCGGCATCCCCGACGCAATCGTCCGCTTTTTGGCTCATCGGAATGATCTCGGCGTCCACACCGAGATGTTCAGCGATGGTGTGATCGATCTGGTTCGCTCGGGCGTGATCAACGGTCGGCGCAACAAGCTTCATCCCGGCAAAGTCGTGGCCGGCTTCTGCATGGGGTCGCAGCGGCTCTACGACTTTGTCAACGATAATCCGACGATCGAGCTGTATTCGGTCGATTACACGAACGATCCGTTCATCATCGCCCAGCATGACGACATGGTGGCCATCAACATGGCCCTGGAGGTCGATCTGACCGGCCAGGTCTGCGCCGATTCAATCGGAACACGTTTCTACAGTGGTATCGGAGGACAGGTCGACTTTATCCGCGGCGCGGCACGGGCAAAGCGCGGCAAGCCCATTATCGCATTGCCCTCGACGGCGTGCGACGGCACGGTGTCGCGGATCGCACCGCGACTCGGCGAAGGCGCGGGCGTCGTCACGACGCGCGGCGACGTGCACTACGTCGTGACGGAATACGGCGTGGCCGACCTGCACGGCCGGACGGTGCGCGAACGGGCGATGGCGCTGATTTCGATCGCCCATCCCAAGTTCCGGCATTGGCTGCTGGCGGAGGCGAAGCAGCACAAGATGGTATACGTCGATCAGCTCGAACCGCCGGTGCGGATGGCGATTTATCCCAAGGAGCTGGAGACAAAGCTGCGGACGAAGGATGGACTGCGGCTGCTGATCCGGCCGATCAAGACGACGGATGAGGACCTGCTGCGCGATCTGTTCTACCGCTTCTCCGAGGAGACGATCTATCAGCGGTTCTTCACGGTGAAGAAATATGCTCCGCATGCCAGTCTCCAGCAATTCTGCAACATCGACTACGACCGCGACATGACGCTGGTCGCCTCGCTGACTCAGGGCGACATCGAGCAGATTGTCGGGACGGCGATGTACGCGCTCGACGCGAAGACCGGCTTCGCCGAGGCGGCTTTCGTCGTGGCCGACCAGTACCAGGGGCGGGCGATCGGCAGCACGCTGATTCGCCGCCTGACCGAGATAGCCATTTTGCGTGGCGTGAAGGGCTTCACGGCGGATGTACTGACCGACAATACGCGAATGCTCCGCGTGTTTGAAAAGTGCGGCTTTCCGATGGAGTCGAGGCCGCATGGCGATACGCTTCAGTTGCGTATTCCCTTCGATCGGCGGAGTGCGCCGGACTCGAAGGCCAGGGGCTTCGCGCCGGGGAGCGCGGCAGGGGAGGTCCGAACATGAAACCGCTGCGGGAGCGAATTGAAGGGCGTATTCGCGAGACGATCTGTCGCGCGTGTATCTACGAAAAGTCCGACGGAAGCTGCGGCCTTCAACGGATGCCCTGCCCGATCGTGAGCAAGCTCGACGAGATTGTTCGGATCGTCCAGACCACCCGGAGCGATCAGATCGATCCCTACGTCGATGCGCTGCGGGCGGTGGTCTGCAGCGAGTGCCAGATGCAGGATGCTCAAGGCAACTGCCCCATGCGCGCCCACGCCGATTGCGCGCTCGATGACTACTTCGTGCTGCTGGTCGATCTCGTCGAGCAGGAAGTCGCACGGGAGCAGGCCGCGGCTGGGTAAACGCGGTCGGCGCCGCTGAGGCCTGCACTGGAAGGCCGGGGCCGCGATCTGGCGATCAGACCATCGTGGTTCAGTCCGCGCTGCGGAAAAGTGCTGTGGCGGCTATTCGTTGGCGTGCGATCTCCGGCCCTTCGTACGACACGTCGAGTGCCGAATCGCCGCCGCGTTGGAAGTACTCCAACCGGATGGGGTGCTTCCCGACGGCGAGTGCGATCGCTCCCGCGGCTTCCTGCGCACCGTGCAAGCCGTCGTTGTCGACTATTCGCGTCTTTCCAATCCACAGGTTGCTTCCGTCGTCGGAGTTGACATAGAACGTGTAGATGCCGTCGCGCGGAACATCCATGTAGCCGTTGATCTGAACGCCGAAGTTCGCTTCCCGAGCCCCGGGTGGGCGGCGGAAACTTTCGATGATTCCGCGAGACTTCGGCGCGGCCTTTTCAAGATCCGTTGCGCGCGAGAACGAATCCTCGTAGTACGCATAGGACAATCCGTTCGTCAGGTCGCTCGGCTTCTCGGCCGGCAGCGGCTTGACGAATCGGTACGAGCGCGACGTGACGAAGTCGTTCGGCTCGACACCGACGACGGCTTTGGCCTTGATCGTTGCATCGCGAAATACCTTGATCGGGCCGGAGTAAGTGGGTGACTGCCGGGTCGGCTCACTGCCATCGAGCGTGTAATGGATTCGGGCATTCGGATCATCGGCCCTGACGGTCACTTCGAACGGCTGAATGGCCAGCTCCTGTCGCGGTTCGATCTTTGCCGCCAGCACGTGGTCATAGAGGTCGCTTGCTGCCGTGAACGAATCGCTCTCGTCCGCGCCGGTCGATACGGCAAATACGCGGATGCGTTCGTTGTCGGGAAGCGAGATCGCCTTCGCGCCGGCCGGAAGCGCGAAGCTGTAGCGATAGAGATAGCAGAATAGATACGGCTCATTTCGGCCGGCGGCGTCGTGGCGATGCGTGCCGATCCAGGCGAGCCGGTCGCGCTTGATGAACGGCTCGGCCATGCGACTGGGCGGCACGACGCGTCCGTCGACGACAAGACTCTGCCACTGGCCCACGTCGCCGGTCCAGTCCTGCACCCGCCATGGGACTTTCTGCTCACCGAGCATGAGCGAGCCGGACGTGTCGCCATCGGCCGCAGCCAGAACGTGAAGCCGCCTGTAATTGCCCGCAGGAAGGTCGATCGTTTGCCCGCGGCACGACATCGCGTTCTTCTCACCGGGCGCGGACGAACCGAGCTCGAATCGGATACCGCCGCACTCAACCGTCTTTCCAAGCAGTTCGGCGGGTATCGCGTGTCCATCCCGATCGAACGAGCCGCCGGGCTTCTCCGCGTCACGGCTAACGACATCAATATCAAAAGGCACCGCGATGCTCTGGCACGTCGGCGCTGTCAGCGCCGGGCCGGGCTCGGACAGCTTCGCCGCGAAAGTTCGCAGCTCATACGGCTTCAGTTCGCAGTCGATCTGGTTGTCGTGGACGACCACGGGCCATTCGACCGGGAGCTCGGTCCCGTTTAGCGCTCTTGCGCCGACGACACTGGCGGCGAATCGTACGAATGCACCTTTGACCGGCCGGCCATACAGCTCCTGAACTCTCACGACCAGGTCGTCTCCTTCTTCCGATTTCTTGATCGCCCGGATCGCGACCTGCGGCGTGCTGACGGACGCAAAGGAGCGCGACCGCAACGTGGACGGCGCGCTGGGGTTTCTCGGCTTGCCGGCGCCGCCCTCCGGCCGAAAAACTTGCAGCGGTTGGTTCACGCGAGCGGCGATCCACGGGGCCTGACCGTCGCGCCAATCACCCCTATGGCCGGCCACCGCATAGAGGAAGCGGTGTGTAACAAGGTCTTTCATCACGGATGGCGGACTGTGAACAAGACTAAGTCGAAGCGTGCGGTCGTTGGGCTTATCCCAGCCGTACTTGCAGTCGTTCATGATCGTGACGCCAAACAAACCGTCCGGCGACGTCACATCGGCCCACTGTTGCGCCGGCACCTCGTACAGACGCTCGGTGTTGCTTCCGCGCTCGATGGTGCCCAGTCCGAGGTCATACGTCGCTCGCGGATTGGCTGAGGCCAGTTCGAACGCTGCCTTGAGGAGCGTCCCGCGCGTATTCCAATCGACACGGTTGTCGAACTCGACGCGATCCCCCGCACCGCCGGCGCTGAGTCGAATCCGCTGTACGAAGGTGGAGCCGTCGGCCTGGCGGACAATCTCGACCGCAGCGCGGACGGGACCATCCTCGAGTACCCGGATCTTCGCGGGTCCACCGACGTATCCGCGCGGCTTGGCCGAGATGTTTTTGTAACTGATCTCCCATTCCGGCCACTGATCGGGCACATCCTCGAGAAGCTGTTGCCGGATCGGAGCGGCCAGCAGCTCCCGGCCGATGGATTTGTCGAAGATGCTCGCCACATCGCCGTTCTTATCGATCGCGACGCGATAGCGGGCATTCTCGAGCCCCGTCGTGGTAACCCGAAGTTCGTTCGGCAGCTTTGTGGGGGCACTGCTCGACTCGACACAATAGACGGAAACTCCGACCGACGGCGCCGTCGCGAGAATGAGCAGGCGAATGTCATTCTCGTGTCGCTCGATGACCTGGGCCGGGATCTCCCTGCCATCCGGGTCCGTCACGCGCACGGCGTTCGGCGCAGATTGCGGGAATCTCACAACGGCATCGACGACGTCCTGCCGTTCGATCGAAAGCGGATTGAACAGCACGACCGGGATTCCATTCGTTCGGGTGTCGAGCGTTCGCGATACCGCTTCGACTGCGTCGGTCAGCACGCCGGCGAACTGGTTGGCACAGGCGAGCTCGTCGTTCCAGGAGAAGGTGTAGGCCTGCGGGATCGACGTACCGGTCAGGTCGTCGTGATGATGATGCCACAGCAGCCGCACCCAGGCGTCCCGGAGCGCGTCACGCGGATACGGCAAACCGCCGAGCCAGTCGGCAACGGCCGCGGCACGCTCGGCAGCGTCGGCGAGCTGCTCGTTGCGGCGATTCCAGCGTTTCATGATGGCCTGCGACGTGTAGCAGCCCGTGCCGTGCCGGGTCATGAGCATCTCGCCCCGGTAGCGCGGCAATTTAGCGACTTGTTCGGGCGCAAGGTCGCGATAGAGCTGGTCGGCTGGTGCGCTGATGACGCGGATCGGCCCGTTCCCCCGGATGCTCTTTTCGAGTTGCGCCACCGACTCTACATCCGGCGCGCCGCCCTGGTCGCCGACGCCGAAGTACTTGTAGCCAACGTAGGCGCCGGACTGTCGCCCCGTCTTGTTGATCCGCTCCAGCCACTCCGAGCTCCGGCTCAGGTCCTCGCGGATTGTGCTTACGTAATCGCCGGGGTTGAGTGCGGCGATCAGCGTCGAGCCGTCGACTCCTTCCCAGATACCGATGTCGAACGGGATGCCGATCGAAGAGCCCCAGGTCAGTTTCTGTGTCGAGAAGCCCTTGAGGCCGCAGTGAGCGGCGATGCTCGGCAGGGCGTAGCCGAAACCGAAGCAGTCCGGCAGGTAGATGTCGCAGCTCGTCCGGCCGAATTCGCGCCGGAAGAATCCGTTGCCATACAGAATCTGTCGAACGAGTGCCTCCGGCGACGGGATGTTGACGTCTCCAGCGTCGATCGAACTGCCGCAGACATTCCAGCGACCGGTGGCAATGTACGACTTGAGCTTCTCGTACGCGGCCGGCTGGTACTCGCGCGCGAGCATGTATCGAAACGCGCCTTCGAAGCTGAACTTGTAATCAGGGAATCTCTCAAAGCGATCGAAGTTGTGGTTCAATGTGTTGGGGACGTATTCGTTGATCGAATCCTGAATCGTCCACAACCATTGCGTATCGAGATGGGCGGTACCGACGACGTAGAGCGTTGGTTGGGTGGAGGGCGGCGGGGCCGCGTGGACAAGCGGAATCGCGGGGGCATGAATGAGCACGAGGACCGTGAGGGACACGTGAATAGACAGGGTCCGTTGCACAGTTACCTCCTCTGCTTAGCCGAATCTGTCGCGCCGCAACCGCGTCAACAGCACCGCGAGCACGATAATGACGCCGCGGCCGATGAGTTGGCCGTCCTCGCGGATGTCGAGTAGGCGCATTCCATTGACGATGACGCCGATGAAAACGACGCCAACCAGTGTACCCCAGACGCTGCCGCTTCCGCCGCGCAGGCTGGTGCCGCCGACGATGACGGCCGCGATGACATCCAGCTCCCACCCGCTGGCGACGGTCGCGTTGCCTGACATCATTCGCGACGACAGCAGCACACCGCTTAGCGCGGCGAGCGTGCCGGTGATTGCCAGCGCGAACACGCGGACACGGCCGACGGCGATGCCGCACAATCGCGCCGTCTCCGCATTCCCGCCGATCGCGTAGATGCTCCGTCCGAATGGCGTGTGATTGAGGATGATATACACCGTCAGAAAAGTGATCACCAGCACGATCGTCGGAAAAGGCACTCCGACGATGCGGCCGCTTCCGATGAAGTTGTACCACTCCGGAAACGGCGTAAGCGGAAAGCCATGCGTCAGCTTCAGTGCGGCGCCTCGGAGCGCGGTCAGCAGCGCCAACGAAGTAATGAAGCTGGGGACGCCGTATTTCGACCGCATCAGGCCGATGGACGCGCCACAGGTGAATCCGACGCCAAGCGTCAATCCGATTGCCGCCCACACCCAGACGTTGCTGGCAACCAGCCAGGCCGTCAGGCAACCTGCCAGGGCGACGACCGAACCCACGCTCAAGTCGATCTCGCCGGCAATGATGACCATCGTCATGCCGAAGGCGATTACACCGATCTCGGAGACCGACCGGAGCACATTCATTAAGTTTTCAACGCTGCGGAACTCCGGAACGCGGCGCGCCAGGTAGATGCAGACGGCGAGCAGAATGATTTCCAGCACGCTATCTAGAAGTAGCGAGGTCAGCCTTCGCCGCGTCACGTTGCACCCGCTTCCATGCACAACGCCACGAGCTGGTCGAGAGTGGTTTCTTCGGGTCGGACCTCTTCGGCAATTCGACCACCGCGTAGCACCAGGATTCGGTGACACACGTCGAGAAGCTCCTCCAACTCGCTCGAAACGAGAATGGAACCGATGCCTTGCCGACTGAGTTCGCGGATGATTTGGAAGATCTGCTGCTTGGCCTGCAAGTCGATGCCACGCGTCGGCTCGTCAAACAGAAACACCTTCGGCTGGGCATTCATCCAGTTGCCGAGAACGACCTTCTGCTGGTTGCCACCGGAGAGCAGTGCGACCGGCCGCTCAGCATCAGCGACTGCAATATTCAGATCACGTATGTTGCGACTGACGATGGGACGCTGCAGCCCTTTCCAGATCAATCCAAATCGACCGAGTCGATCGAGTGATGCAAGGGACAGGTTGTCACGGACGCTCATGTCGAGCACGAGGCCCTGGCGCTGGCGGTCTTCCGGAGCCAGGGCGAGTCCGGCCGATTTCGCCTTTCGCGGCGAGGCGGCGACGAGCGGTCGGCCGTCGATCCGGATTTCACCGTGGGCGGGCGGCGTTGCGCCGAACAGGGTCATGAGAAGCTCGGTGCGGCCGGCGCCGAGCATTCCGGCCAGGCCGAGAATCTCCCCGCGACCGAGCGAGAAACTGACATCATCGAGCTTGTCGGCCACGCGCAGGCGCCGCACATCCAGAATGGGTGCGGCGGATTCCCGCACGTCGGCCGTTCGGCGTTGCTGGATGGTTTCACCGAACATGAGATCCACAATCGCCTTCGGCGATGCGTCGGAGATCGGCAGCGATCCAGCCAGTCGGCCGTCGCGCAAGACTGAAACGAAGTCCGCGATCTCGCGCAGTTCGTGCAAACGATGCGTGATGTAGATGACTGCCACGTCGCGATCCGCGAGGCCGTGGACGAGGTGGAATAGCTGATCAACCTCATGCCTTGCGAGCGCCGCCGTCGGCTCGTCGAGCATCAACACCGATGCGTCGCCACAAATTGCGCGGGCGATCTCGACGATCTGTTGCTGGCCGACGCTGAGCCGACCGGCCTTCTGGCGGATATCTAATCGCACGTTAAAGCTTGCGAGCGTATTTGCCGCCGTCTCCTCGATCTCGCGCCAGTTCAACGCGAAGCGGCGCAGGCCGCTGCCGCAGGGCCAGCGACCCAGGAGAATGTTCTCGGCAACAGTCAGGTCCGGAACGAGACTGAGTTCCTGGTAGACGGTCGCGATGCCGTTCTGCAGGGCGTCGCGCGGCGATCGCAGTCGTATCTCGCGGCCGCCGAGAAAGATTTGGCCGCTCGTCGGCTCCGTGGCCCCGGAGAGAATTCTGACCAACGTGCTTTTGCCCGCGCCGTTTTTCCCGAGCAGTGCGTGCACTTGCCCCGGCTGAAATCGGATTGAGAGCCCGTCGAGCGCGACCGTGCCCGGATAGAGCTTGCGGATTTCCCGAGTTTCGATCGCCGCGCCATCCATCGATTGCGATTCTAACGCGACGCGCCCGCGAGGCGGTCCCGGAATGATCGGAGTTCGTCCGGTTGGTCGCGAGTAAACAGACGACCGTTCATGACCTGTTTCTTCTGGATGGGCTCGGCGCGAAGCGCGCGGGCCGCCGCCTCGACGGCCGCGGAGCCCATTTCGTACGGCTGCTGCGCCGTCACCGCCTGCAGGATACCGTCGTCGGAAAGCAGGAAGTCGATGAGCTGCACGCTGATATCTGTTCCAAAGACGACGACACGGCCGCCCTTACCGGCATTCTTCACCGCCGTGACGGCGCCAACGGTCCCGCCTTCGTTCGCGGCCCAGATGATGTCCGGGTTCTTGGTCAGCAACTCGCCGACGACGGTCGCGGCTTGTGGCGCTTCCCATGCGTCCTGTTCGGCGACAATCTCGACGCCGGGCAAGCCCGTGACGGCCTGCTTGAATCCCGCGACGCGGGCGCCACCCTGCTCGGGAAGTTGCGACGCGAATCCGATGATGGCGATCCTGGCCTTGCCGGCCCGGTGCTTCGATACGTACTGGCGAGCGGCTTCGCCGGAGCTTGCGCCAAGTTCGACTTGATCGCTCCCGATTTCCGTCGAGACGAAGGCCGCCGGCAGCGAGTTGTTGTACGTAATGATTCGGATTCCGGTCTCGCTCGCGCGCTTCAACGCGGGCAGGGATGCAGCGGCACTGAGGGGCGAAACGAGAATCGCGCCGACTCGCTGAGCCATGAATGTCTCAATGAGCGAGATCTCCTTGTCCAGAGCGCCCGCGGCGTTCTGCACACGCAGATCGACACCCAGCTTTTCCGCCGCGGTCCGCATGCCGGATTCATTGAGCCGGAAGAACTGATCTTGTTGCATGAGGATCGCGCCAATCTTCGGCTTGTCGGTATTCTGGGTGGAGCGATCACAAGCGGCCAAACCCGCTGCACAGAGTCCCAAGCCAATCGAGGTCAAGACATGAAAGATGCGATCCCGGTGCAAGCGAGAAAAGATGGAGGTCATTCGAATGAACCCATCTGCCGTCATGCGGGCGAACCCATGCGATTGTCGCTCGGGTCCGGCCGAGTGCAAGCGTCGCTCCGGATGCACGCACGTTCGCGGTTCGGTGCGTGCGATGTGCGAACTTGACGACATGGCGCAGGTGTCGATAATTGATCGCGAAGCGCTTGCGGGCGTAATTCAGTGGTAGAATGCCAGCTTCCCAAGCTGGACGTCGAGGGTTCGAATCCCTTCGCCCGCTATGATACGTAAGTCCGTGGCTGATCGCATGTTAGCGAGCCTTTCCGCGTCGGAAAGTGCAGCCCGAAGGTTCGAGCCAAAAACGGTAATTACCGTTTTTGCTCCGCCCGAAGGAGCTGCACATGTCCAGAGTCACCCGCAAACCCCCGTCGTATCGTCGTCACAAGGCCACCGGCTACGCCGTCGTCACCATCGCCGGCCGCGACCATTACCTCGGTCCGCACGGTTCGCCGGAGAGCTTCGACGCCTACAAGCGCCTGATTTCCGAATGGACCGCCGCGGGGCCAGCAGCCGTTGCGGCGACTGCCGCGGCAGCGAACTCCGCCGCCGACTTCCGAATCTGCGAACTGCTGGCGGCGTACTACGAGCATGCCGACCGCTACTACGTGAAGGACGGCCAGCCGACCGGCGAGGCCAAGAACATCA
>CAZONT010000037.1:0-26907 GCA_964581285.1 uncultured Planctomycetaceae bacterium
TGCCAGCCCCTGCCCTCGAGATACATTCCGTTCAGGGTCCACTGATAGTTCGAACCGCCGTTGAACCTGCCGGTGAACTTCTGGGCCGCGTCAGCCGGCATCATCTTCTTCATCTCGTCGGCTGTCGGCTTCACCATCTCAGCCGTTCCAGTCCAATTGCCGACCATTGGGTTGAGCTTTGCCAGCTCCGGCGCCGGCGTGGCCTTCTTCATCATCTCATCCATCGACATCTTGGGATGAGTCTCGGAACATCCGGCAATGAGTGCCGTTACGGCAAACATCCAAATTGTGCGACGCATTTCAAATTCTCCTTTCGATAATCCGCAGATCGACAGTCATGCGCTCGATCTACATCGAGCGTTTCATCGTGCCCTTCATTTCCATCTGCCCCATCGGGCCGGTTCCCTGGAATGACCAGTCCATCGTGTTGTCGTCAACAAACCGGACCGTGCCCTTGGTCTTCATCAGATTTCCATGGGCGTCGCTGTCGTCTCCCGAAAAATGGAAAGTTCGGCCATCCGCGTCGACCGTCATGGTGCCGTGGCCCGAGCCGCCCCAGTTGGTGATCGCTCCGCTCCAATACGTCTTGGCCGCTGCGTTCCAACCGCAAACGCCGCTGAAGTTTTCGCGCTGCCCGTTGCCGCGATCGTGCCATCCCTCGACCTTCATGAAGTGGCCGTCCATCGTCCACGAATAGCTCTCCGCGCCGTTGAAGTGCGTCTGCGGCGGCGGTGAACCCGCGGGCATCATCTTCTGCATCTGCTCGGCCGTCGGCTTGATCATGTCCGCCGTGCCTGACCAGTTCCCCACGAAGCGATTCAGTTTCGCCAGCTCCGGCGCCGGCGCCGGCTTCTTGTACATGTCGTCCATCGACATCTTTGGCGGATGAGTGTCGGAACAACCCGCAACCAGAGCCGCGCTGCAGAGCACCCAGACCAAACGACGCATGCTTTGTTCTCCTTTCAAAAAAACAAACAAACGGCCGCGCCAGACCGGCCATATACCTAACTTCGGGTCCGGTGTCCAGCAGGGCGATTGGATCAATGCGTGTGCGTTTAGGGCCGGAGTTTTACAACGACGAGCGTGAGATCGTCTTCCTGTCGGCGCTCGCCACGGAAAGCCGCCACCGCCGCTGTGACGGCTGCGCAAATCTCGCCCGCGTCGCGAGCTGCGGACTCCGCGATAGCTGACTTCAGCCGCTCCTTTCCAAAGAACTCACCCGCGACGTTTCTCGCTTCCCAGATGCCGTCCGTGCCGATGACGACTAGCTGATTCGGCTGCATCGCCTGGGGCCCAAGTTCTTCGTATCGCCAGTCGGCCTGCACGCCGAGGGGAACGCCGCCACCGCTCGACAACTCCGAGAACTGCTTCGTCGCCGGATCAAAGAGCAGCGGCGCGTCGTGGCCGGCGCTGCACCAGCGGACGCTGTGCGACTCGGCGTCAAAGATCAGGCAGCACAACGTCATCAGTTGCAGCGATGACGAGTCCGGCCGGAGCAATTCGTCGTTGGTGCGGGCTAGTAGCTCTCCGAGCGAGTGTGAGTCGCGGACACCGCTCCGCAATAGGGCGCGGACGGTTGCCATCATCAGAGCTGCACCGATGCCATGGCCCGTTACGTCGCCGACGGCCACGCCGAGACGGCCGGGATGACTGCCGGAGAGATCGACGAAGTCGTAGTAGTCGCCGCCGGTCTCGTCGGAGAACAGGCAGACTCCGGCGATGTCCCAGCCCTTTACCTCCGGCGGACGGCCGGGCAGCAGACTCTTCTGCACCGCCATCGCGACCGAGAGTCCCTCGCGCATCCGCAGCCGATCGCGGAGCTGCGGGAGCATTGCATTCATGACGCCGCCGAGCTCGCCCATTTCGTCACGGGTTCGCACGCGAACGGGTGTATCGAGATCGCCAACGGCGATGCGGTGGGCGGCGTCCGCGAGTTCCCGAATCGGCCGCGTGATGTACCGCGACGCGGTGATCGCAAGGATGACGATCACGGCGATGACCGCCAGGAGCAGTCGGACGATCCAGCTCTTCTGCGCTTCGATCAACCCGCGGAGCTGAACATCGGCGTCGAGTGCCCGCGAAAGCACGACATCGTGCGGCAGAATGACGAGCAGCGACGACGCCGTGCCGCTCAGTGGTCCATACGCCCAGATCGTGTCCCGGCCGCGATAATGGACCCCGCGAACACCGGCCCGCCCGTTGCGGAGATCGTCCAGCACCGGACGAAAGCGAGGATCGTCCGTCGTCGGCAGGGATTCATACTCCAGCGGAATCTCCCAGGTCGTATCCGAGCGATACTCCTGCTTGGCCCACACGCGAATCGCGCCCCGGCCCGCATCGGCGGCCGGGTCGGCAAAGACGATCATGGTCTCCGCGTGTGGCCGCCAGTGCGTCGGCAGATCGACGACGCTTACCGTCTGCGACATGCGCACGTCGATCGCCGTCACCGCCCTGAGCTCGCCCGTTCGATCAAAGACCGGCATGGCGATCGTTAAGACCACTTCCTGGGTCCCGGCGTCCTTCAGCGGCGGACTCCACGTCAACTTTCCGGCCTTCACCGCCTCTTGAAACCACGGCCGGAGGCGCGGGTCATAGTTCGCCGGCAGCCAGCCGTCACCGGGATAGAAACAGTGAATGCCGCTCGGCGTGCTCGTGAACTGCCAGAGCAGATTGTCCGATTGCGATTGGCGGACGAGTTGGTAGGTCGGCAGCATGCGCGTGAGCCGGGCCAGGTCGCCGGCGACCGCCTCCTTCGACACGCCTGGTGCGAGATAAAACGCGAGAAAATCGAACCCCGACTCGCCTGCGCCCGGCCGCGTTGCAACGCCGGGACCGAGTCGATTTGGCTCATCGCGCATAAACCGAATCTGAGGATCGGCCGGAGGCGGTTCTTCCAGGAATTCCGCGGCGGCCCTGGCCTGAAAGCGAACGTTCTGCTCCAGATATTCGGCCCTCGATTGCAACAATCGCCCATTGTCCCGAACCGTCTGCAACAGGAACTGCTCCGCGTCGGCGATCAGAAGCGTTCGCGTGTTGTCGGTCAGTTGGTCTGCGGCGCGAATGGCCTCGCCGCGGCCGAACCACAGCGCGATGGCGAGTGGGACCACCGCGATGGCGAGCAGCAAGAGCAGAAGTTTCCACCGAATGCGCATGCGGTTCCTATTCTACTGGTGGAACGCGCATTCCGCGCTCGCCCCGCGCCGTTCGCGCGGCCATCCGACATCTCAGGAGACACCGTTTACCAGAAATAATCCCCAAGAAGCTGCATCATGACGGTTTGGCCGAACAACACGCCGGCAAAGCGCCGCCGTTCGTCCGTCGCAAGGGGCGCGTTGCGACTGCTCGCTGCGATCGGCAGGAACAGAAACGGATAGATGAAGAGACATGCGCGTGCCGTCTCGCCGGTGTGAAAAGCGCCGCTCGCGAACATTGCCAGCAAAGTCACAATCGCGGAAGCAAACAAGGTATGGTGTATCGGCGATAGTGATCGAAGCGCGGTCAATCCCCGTCCGGCGTACACCAGTGCAAACGGACCGGCAAAAACCAGGATTTCCGCAACACACTCCAAACGCGTGAAGACGTAGGAAGCCGGCTCCGAAAACAGGCGAAATCCCTCCGGGTTTTCGAGCCGCGCGGCTGCCGAAAGGCACGTCAGATAGCTGAATCCTGATGCTTGCCAAATCGCGACATACACGGCCGCTGTAATGAACAGCGTTATCGTGCTCCTTTTCATACTCCGTCGCCCACGCCACTCGGTCGCCGCCAGCACCGGCGGCAGAAACAGCGCGGCAAATGACAGGAATGACGCCGCGATCAGGGACGCCGACATCCCCGCAATCGCCAGAGCCGTTCGTCGCCGGAGAAGTGAATACACGCAGCCGGCGACGGCTGCGGCCACGAGTGCATCAACGCTTGCCAGGCCGTAGATCTGAACCGCTGGAAGCAACAGAAAAAGCAGAGTCGTTTGCCGGCTCGACAAGTCATGTGATCCATCCAGTTGGAACACGCCGCGAAGAAAGATTGTCGACGCAATTACATACAATCCGCCGATGGCGATCGAAATCAGCTCCGGGCGGCCCAGGGCTCGTTGCAATGCATATACCGCGAGCACGGCGCCGGGCGGATGGGTCCGCGCGTGATCCAGCAACCGGGTCTGTACGCTCGTGAAATCCGCCAGAAATGTCAGCGGATCGGTGATCTTCAACGCATCGTCGTAGTATTGAATCGCCGGGAGTCCCGGCGTTCCGGAAATTGGCTGCACGAAGCCACCGTGCCAACCCTGGATGCTGTTGCTCGCCATCATCAACGCGAGCGCGCAGATCGCCGTTAGACCGAGCCGATAGTTCGCCCGTTCAAGCAGCGCAATGACGAGCCAGAAGAGTAGTCCGCATGCAATCGCCGCTGAGATCGAAGCGAGACTGGGAACCCGTGGTTGGAATACGCCGATCGGCCAGTAAGGCGGCCGGTCAAAGGCGACGATGTGGCGGTCGATGGCTCGAATGGCGCGGTTCGCGATGGCGACGCATGCGACGAATCCGATCGAACGGGTGGCGATGTATCGAATCGACAACGTGGGTCGCTGACTCATCGTTCAGGTCGCCGCGCATTTCCAAGCTCCGCCAGAATCTGGCGGGCGGTCGCCAGCGCCATCGCCCGATCGACCACGTCGTTGTCCAGCTGCGCCCGATACACTCGTTCGAGCACGACCCGATAGATCGGTCCCTGTGGAACGTTCAGAGCGAGCAAGTCCTCTCCCGTCAGGAATGGCGGGGGGGCAACGGCCTCCGGCGGAACGGCTGACGCGCGGCGCTTCAAGCGGCGGTGGGGGGCCGGCGACGCGCCAGACGCCTTCAACGATGCGCCTAGCAGCAGGAGCAACTCCCCGAACCGCCCGTTCGCCATGAGAAACTTCAGATCCGCCATGCTGACAGACGCGTCATCGTGCAATCGCGGTTCATTTCGGCAGAGCCACCCGACGGCGTCGCGCGTCTCGTTGCTCGTTCGCAGCGCCGCACAGGCATCACGAATCGCACCCGCTCCCCGACCGAGAAGCACGCTGGCAAGACCCAACTCAAATGAGACCGCCCGCGATGGGTAGCACCCCAGGCGTTTCCCGATTTCCACATGCCGTGCGATAAGCGAATCGGCGCCGCGCCACAGATGCGGCAACAGCCCGACGGCGCAAAGTTCATGCCATCCGGCGGCGCGACTCGAGTGTGTGAGGATGCGTTCCAGTTCATCGCCAATCCGCTCCGGGCTGACGCGCGAGATCGACGCCGCATGCCGCCCGATAGCCGCGTGCGTGCCGGCCTCGATTCGAAACCCGAGTCGCGCGGCGAACCGTACCGCTCGCAGCATCCGCAGATGATCTTCTCCGAACCGCTTCGACGCGTCGCCGATCGCCCGGATGATCCCGGCCTTCAGATCGGATTGCCCGCCGACGTAATCGATTACCTCGCGCGAAATCGGCTCATAGAACATGCCGTTGATGGTGAAATCGCGCCGCTCAGCGTCATGCCGAGCATCGCTGAATCGGACGGCGGTGGGGCGGCGCCCGTCCGCATAGTCCAAGTCGCTTCGAAACGTGGCTACTTCGACCCAATGACGCCCAATCCCGACGATGACCACGCCGAACTGCACACCGACTTTCTGCGTCCTGCGAAACAGTGAAATAATGCGATCCGGCCGCGCATCCGTCGCGACATCGAAGTCGGCCGGTTGCCGCCGCATCAGCATGTCGCGAACGCAGCCGCCGGCGAACAGCGCGGTGTGACCGGCCTTGCGAAGCGTTTGAACAATTCTGAGTGCCGCCGCTCGGGCGGAAGTGGGGGGCACGTGCTTCATGACGCAGGCCGGTGAAGAAACAGCAGGCTCATCGTGCCATAGTCGTGTCGTTCGGCGACAAACCAACCTCCCGGAAGCACATTGGGCGGGACAATTTCGCGCGGCACGCGCCAAACCAGAAGCGCATCATGGGAGACGGGGACGTCTCGGCCCAGCCGCATCATCACGCGCCCGACCGGGGTCTGTTCTGAGACGCCGCCGCTCAGCGGGTAGGGCGGATCCAGGAAAATCAACGAGTACGTTCGCCCGAAATCCGATGGCATCGTCGCCCGTTCGGCAGGCGCCGTGATCACCTCGTACGAGTCGTCCTCGCGCACGGCCGCCAGATTGCGCCGCAGGCACTCCACGGCTGAAGCGTCCATCTCGACGAAGCAGCAGAATCGGGCGCCGCGCGAAAGCGCCTCGATCCCAAGGCTTCCGGCCCCGGCGTAAAGGTCGAGCACATCGAATGCCGGAATCTCGCCCGGCAATCCCCACCGCGCCCCCAGTCGGTCAAACAGCGCCTGTTTGACGCGATCGAGGATCGGGCGCGTCGTTTCGCCCTCGGGGGCGACGAGCTTGCGACCGCGATAGCGTCCAACGATGACTCGCATGGTCGCAATTATACGTTGCAAAGCGGGCGGCCACATCGCCGAATTGACCCGCCTGCACCGCCCCATACAATCGCGCGCGTGGCCGAACCGATCCCCCCAGTCAAAGGCACGCGCGATTTCTATCCCGACGACTACGCACCCACCCGGGGAATCCTCGACGCCTGGCGCCGTGTTTCGCTGCTCCACGGCTTCCGCGAGTTCGAAGGCCCGACCCTCGAGCACACCGACCTGTACACGCGCAAGAGCGGCGACGAAATCGTCGAACAGCTTTTCACTTTGACCGATCGCGGCGGGCGCAACCTTGCCCTTCGCCCCGAAATGACGCCCACGCTGGCCCGAATGGTTGCGGCCCGCCAGGGTTCACTGCCGCGGCCGATCAAGTGGTTCTGCATGCCCCGACTCTATCGAGGCGAGCGCCCGCAGCGCGGAAGACTGCGTGAGTTCCTGCAGTGGAACATTGACATCCTGGGCGTGTCCGGTGTCGCCGCCGATGCCGAATGCATCCTCGTCGCTGTCGAGGGTTTGCGCGAACTGGGTCTGACCGCGAACGATATTGTCGTTCGCATGAACGACCGCCAGCTCATGGCGGCTGTGTTGTCGACCCTGGGCATCCCGTCCGAAAGTCTCCCCGCCGCCTACGCGCTTCTGGATAAGCTTGGAAAGCTGCCGAACGAGGAACTTTCCCGCCGATGGGGCGAGGCGCTGGGAAGTTATGTTGCGTTCGATCGGCTGTGGGAGGTGATGTCGGCTGACTCGATCGAGGAACTGGAATCGCGGGTGGGCCGGCACAACACCCTCGACCGGGTCGCGTCAGCAGCCGGCACCCTGAAGGCGCTGACCGCCATATTACACGATTATAGAATTCTAGAATTCTGTAAGATCGACTTTCGCATCGTCCGCGGGCTCGCCTACTACACGGGGCCCGTTTTCGAAATCTACGACCGTCCCGGGAAGCTTCGCGCCATCTGCGGCGGCGGCCGCTACGACAACCTGCTCGAGCAAATGGGCGGCAAGCCCATGCCCGCCGTTGGATTTGGCATGGGCGACGTCGTCCTCCTCGAGTTGCTAACCGATTTGAAGCGCGTCCCCGCCCCGGCGGAGCCGCGTGGAGTCTTCGTCGTCGACGCGACGACCGGTGCTGACCGATTGCCGTCGACGATTGTCGCGCAGCTCGTGGCCGCCTTCCGGCGTGGGGGGGTGGTCGCCGAGTTTGCCTACGAGGCCCAGGCCGTCGGAAAGCAGTTCAAGCGCGCGGCCGATCGCGGCTGCCGCATCGTGGTCGTCGTTGGGCAGGAAACCGTCGAGCGCGGTGTCCTGCAGATCAAGGACATGTCGACCGGGCAGCAGCGCGAGGCCGCTCTGGAGCGCCTCCTGTCGTCGCCGGCCGCGGTGCTCGGATCCGGGGAAGCCGCGCAATGACGCCTTCATTCAATCGGAAGGCCGCACTCGTTCATGTCCGCCGGTTCGAGCGGCGAGTGCGTGATCCGGACAATTCAAGTGCTGCGGACGTCCCGGCTTCCGGCGCGCCGCAAGCCCGGTCGTTTGAGACCGACGGCCGCAGCGATCCAGCTCATCTGAACCGCGCGGGCACAATTACAGTATTCTATAATTATAGAATTATAAAACACTGTAATAAGATGGCGATCGCTTTCGCGGCTCGCCTCGCCATACAGCCCTTGCCGGTGCTGCGAAGGGCCGCTGGCTGCCCGTCGCTCTTTCGTGAAAGTGCGCCCCTGCCGCATCGATCCGTAGGCCTCACTGCCACGGGCCGCGGCCGGCTCATGGTTCGACGCGTTCGCGCCGCGGTACCGGTCCGGTCCGCGGAAGGGGGGCGACGCTGATGTTGCGTCGAACCCATTACGAACTGGCGTTCGAAGCGTATCTCGATCAACAGAAAACGCCCTACGTCGTGGTCGAAGAAATGAAACGTGCCATCCCCGGCCGGCCGGGTATCAAACTCTTCGACTACATCGTTTACGGCAACGGCGGAACGAACTATCTGGTCGATGTAAAGGGACGGAAGGTCAGCGGACGCGCCCGGACCCGCGACAGCGGACTCGAAACCTGGGTCACGGCCGCCGATCTGGATGGATTGAGCGAATGGACGGCGATCTTTGGCAGCGGCTTTCGGGCCGGCTTTCTATTCGCGCACTGGCTCAGCGGCCGCACAGCGGGGGAGTCGGACGATCTTTTCGCCTTCGCGGGCCGAGCTTATGAGCTGCGCGTCGTTTTGCTCAGCGACTACCTCGCGCACCGCCGCGCGCGATCGCCTCGCTGGAAAACCGTCTGTTTGCCGCGCGAGGAGTTTCGGCGCCTGGCACGGCCGCCAGTCGACTTCTGGGGCGGCGTCCCGGGTCTCCGTCAGCCGGGTGCTTTACCGGCGGCTTCGGACTCATATAATCCGCGCGGCTGGCACGAAAGGAGCCGCGCATGATTAAGACAGGGCGAATGATTACGGCGGGGGGGCTGTGTTTGATCGCAGGTACTGCAGCGAATGCACAAGACGCCACCTCCGGCGTCGTCCGCGACACGATACCGATGGTCAAGCCCGGATCGCCGCTGATCGTCTGGGGCGTGGCGGCCGCCTTCCTGATCGGCTGTCTCGCGATCGCCTTCAAGAACAGCAAGCGAATCAGTAATCAATAATCGTCGGGACCAGCCGCCTGCGCGGCGGGAGAATGTGCATGACCAAACGAGCATATGTGGTGCTTCTGCTGGGGCTGAACCTGCTGCTGCTGACGACCCTGATTATCGTCAGCGGCCGGCCTCCCGCGGCGTTTGCCCAGGGCGCGCCGCTGGCTTCCAACTATCTCATGGTTTCCGGCAGCATCCTCCAGAATCACGACGTGCTCTACATGATCGACCTCCCCAATCGCGATCTCCACGTGTTCGAGGTCGACCGTAGCACTCGTCGGATCTTTCATCGTGACGCCCGCGACCTGCTGCGGGACTTCCGGGGAGGACGCTGAGCCATGTCCGATCTAAGCCCGGCGGAAAACTCGACATCCAAACCGCTGAACCGCGACTCGCTCGCCATCGGCGTACTTTCGATCACCGCCACCATTATGTTGGTGGGCATCTTCGTCATCGTCTCCCTGCCCACGCCCGCCATGGGACTCGGCCAGCTCGATCGAGGCGGTGATTATGTCATGCTGACTTATCAGTTCCTGGCCAACTGGGAGCTGGTCATGATTACCGACGGTGCCGTCGGCCGCATGGCCGCCTATTTCTACAACCTGAACAATCAGACCATCTTGCTGTGGGACTCGGTCGAACTCGCGCGCTTCATGCGGCAAGGCGGACGGGCTGGCGCAGGAGGGGCTGGAGGGTCATAAGGTCCCGACCGCGCAGAGCAGCCATCGATCTGTGATGCGTCATCAAACGCAACATAACATGCGTTATGAGACCTTGAATAGGGGGTTCGAATCGGCCGATGGCGCATGCCCAATCATCGCTCTCAGCGATCGCTCCGCTTCGCGCTGGCGATGAGGATCGTCGCGACCAGGAGCAAGTCGCGCCCGAATGCCGTGAGGTCGTAGCGATTTCGCTCCACCACGACCAGCATTCCCGCTCGCTCGAGTGTCTTGATGTGGTGATACAGCGGTCCCGGCGCTAGCCCGCTCACCCGGGCCAATTCGTGATGCGTGTTCGCGCCGGACAGGATCGCACGGCTGATGCGCAGCCGCCGGCGCTGCCCGAACGCCGCCAGGAATTTTGCCAAGTCTGCATCCTGCACGGATTCGAGCAATCTCTGGCGGTGGCGATCGCCCGCCTTGCCCGAGAACGAACTCCGGCGAACGATCCGCACGCGCGGCCGGTCGCCGGCTGCTTCGGCAATTGCGATTGCCACACCGAGGCCAAAACACTTGGGCGCCTTTCCAATCTCCGGAAACCAAGCCAATGCGGGATTGACCCTCGTCCGCGGCGGCGGCCGCTTCGTAGTCCGGATCTCCGATGATCGATTCGAATGCAATCGCGCCTTTCGATGTCCTGCCATATCCCGTTTGCTCCTTGATTTTCGCCGCGCTTCCCCTGCCGGAACTTTAGAGCCCTTAGATCACCCTTCGGGCGGACAAACCGGAGTCATCCTCGTCGCCGTGCCAACTCGCACGCTCGGCGGCCAGTCGTCGCGCAGGCGCCGCCCGCAAACTCCGCGCCGTTTTCCCCAAACGGCGATCGTCTCCGACGGCACCCGCTAGACTTCTATCGACCTCGGACTCTCGACGCGATACCAGTATTCTAGAATTATAGAATACTGGTATTATGGAATACTGGAATTACGAGGCGGTTACGCCCACCCTCGCTTGCCCGCCCGCGGCCAATGCCATCGGAGACACTTCGGCACCCTGACAATCTGTCGCCGTTGGCCCGAATCGCCTGCTGTCGACGTGCTCGACACGCCGCAACCTCTCAAGCGCGCAGTTCCACGCCGGTTTCGGCACGCGTCGCCCCGTCTGGTGAATCCGCGCCGCAACATCGGCGTCCGACCGACTCGTCGCGCCCCCCCCCCGCATCTCCGGCGGCATGACCCTCGCGTGCGTCGCGCGGTGTTGGTTGGCCCCGATTCCTCCGCTTTGTGGCTGCGTTTCGTGCCGCGAGTGATTTGAGAGCAAACCGAACCTACGTACACATCGCAGCAGCCCCGGAAATAGTGGCAAATCGAAAAGATCGTTTCCGCGCCGACTCCGGCAAATTGAATCGTAACCTTCCAGATGCCGCTGAACGCGCTTCGCGACGCGGTTCGCGGGCCTAAACCGGCCTGGATGCCGGGGTTGTGACATTATCAGGACTTGACATGACAACGCACACGGAATATCAATCTTGCCGGCCCGAAGAGGCCGCCCGACGAAGCCTCGAACTGGGGTCGGGTCTCGCACGCCCGTTTGATCGCGGCACGCAGCCCGTGGAGGGTGCAAGGATGATTCACTCGGGGCCGAAGCCGCTCAAAGTGGCTCTCGACATAACTCGAAAACTCCAGGCCGAGCTGGCCAAGCAGCTCACGCCTGAGCAACGCCGTGACCTCGTCCGCGTCGAACGGCTAATAGACGAGGCCGAACGCGGCCATATCATCGAAATGACACGCCTGCACCACAAACTTGCCGCCCCGCCTTCGCAATCCGGCACCGTCGCGGCCGCCGCAGCAGCGCCAGCCCGCAAACGATTCTGGGGCTGATGCCCCCGCCCGCGGCCTCCGACGTCGGCTCGATGGCTCCCGTTGTCGACGCATCGCACTCCAGCTTCGCATAAACTCACGCCGAGCCAGCATGAAGACCCCGACCAATCTGCGCCGCTTCGTCGCCACTTGCTGCTGTCTCGCGGTTTCCGCGCCGGCGTTCGCCGACGTCACCCCCCCACTCGGCTCCGTTGTCCTCGGCGCGATTCCCGCCGACGCGGTTGTCGTCCTGACAGGCCGGCCGCTGCGCGAGCTGGAATCGCCCACGAGCGCGCCATCCACGGGTCCAGCCGGAGGCCCGGACGCAACGATCGACGCCGTCCTCGCCGTGCTCTCCACCAGCGGTGTCCTTTCCGGTCAGGGACAGATATTCGCCGATATCGCCGGCTGCCTCCCCTTGCTCGCCCGCCACGAATTCGCCCTGGCATTGCTCGATATCAGTGGCACTGCCCCGCCATCGACCTCCCCCACCGCCTCGCAGCCCAGCTTCCGACTGGAGCAGCTCCAAGCTGTGCTCGTGCTGCGAACACATGGACGCAACGACGCCGTGCTCACGACCCTCAATCGCATCATCAGCCGTTACACGAATGACGCCGTCGCGACTCTGACAACCCAGCCGGTCGGACCTTACGAAGTGCAGCGGCTCCGAGATCGCCGCGCCCCCGACTGGGCCGTCTGTGAATGGATGACGACGGACAATCTCTTCATCGTCACCTACGGCGCCGGCGCCATGCAGCACGTCGTCGCCGCTTTTAGCGGCGACTCGGCCGCGTTGGCCGCCGACCCGTGGTTTCGATCCGCGCAGGTCCGGTGCGACGCACTGCGCGGCTGGGTCTCCATCACACTGAACCACCGGCAGGCCGAGCAACGCCTTCCGGACGTGACCCTCGCTCGCCTGCGGGCGGTCATGGGCTCATTTGGCAACACCGGAGACGACCGGGAACTCTGGATCGTCGGTCTCGACGGCCGGGAATGGACGCTACGCCGCATATGCCGCCGTGGACTGCGCGATATCTTTGCCGATTACACGCCCCATCGGGCGGGCGATCGCGCTCTCCGCGAGCGAATCCCCGCCGGAGCTAAGCACTATGCGATCCTTCGCCTGCCCCTGCGACGCCTGATTGAAAACGCCGCCGCTGCAGTCCTCGCAGCGCAACGACAGACGCGCGCGGATGCCATGCGCAGGTGGTGGGCCGCAACAGAGTCAGATTCCGGTGTCGACATCGACGCGGAAATCCTGCCGCGTCTAGGCAATGAGCTGATTCTTTTCGACTACCCCCCTCACCCGCTCCGCGTTCCGTTCGCGCTCACGCTGGCAGTACCGATTCGCGAACCGGAACGCGTCCGGGCCGCAGTCGATGCCGCCTGCACTGCCTGGTCCAGGTACCTCCAATCAAAGAAAAGCTCCCCCCTGCTGGCCATGTCGATCAACCGCGCCGACGACGGGCTCTGGTTTCTTCAGGCCGGAATCGTCGGGCCTGCTCTGAAAGTAACCGACCGCTTCATCGTCCTTAGCTGGTCGCCGCAGGCGCTTCGCGAAGCCCTCGCACGTTTCGACCCGTAGCCATCGTCGCTGGAATCGCGTAACATGCCCCGTTCGAAATTGAGTGAAAACCACGAAGGAGCAACGATGAAGTTCGACGTAAATGACGTGAAACTCGCACCCCGCGGCAAGAAGCGAATTGAGTGGGCCGACGCCGACATGCCGGTACTTCGCCTCGTCCGTGATCGCTTCGCCAAGGATAAGCCCCTGGCTGGCATGCGAATGGGCTGCTGCCTGCACGTTACGGCTGAAACCGCCAACTTGATGCGTACGCTGAAGGCCGGCGGGGCCGACGTGACCCTCTGTGCCAGCAACCCCCTTTCGACCCAGGACGATGTCGCGGCCAGTCTCTCAAAAGACTTCGGCGTGCCGACCTTCGCCCGTCGGGGCGAGAGCGTTCCGGTCTTCTACGACCACCTCAATGCAGTCATCGACAAGCGCCCCAACCTCACGATGGACGATGGAGCCGACCTCGTAAACCTGCTCCACAACAAGCGCACCCGCGAAGCCGGAAACATCATCGCCTCGCTTGAGGAGACAACCACCGGCGTCATTCGCCTGCGTGCGATGGAGAAGAAGGGTCTTCTGAAGTTTCCAGTCATCGCCGTCAACGACGCGGCGACCAAGCACCTTTTCGACAACCGCTACGGAACCGGCCAGAGCACGCTGGATGGCGTCATCCGAGCGACCGACATGCTGCTCGCCGGCCGCCGCGTCGTGGTTGCCGGTTTCGGCATGTGTGGCCGCGGCGTCGCCGCCCGAGCCCGCGGCCTCGGGGCCCACGTCATGGTCACCGAGATCAGCCCCCTGCGCGCCCTCGAGGCGGTAATGGAGGGCTACGAAGTCTGCACCATGGAGGACGCGGTCAAGACCGGTGATCTGTTCATCACCGTCACGGGTAACAAGCACATCCTCGCCGACCACCACTTCCGCCGCATGCGGGATGGCGCAGTCGTCTGCAACAGCGGCCACTTTGACGTCGAGATCGACATCCCGGCGCTCAAGAAGCTTGCCAAGAAGGTCAACAAGCAGGTCCGCACAAACGTCGACGAGTACGTGATGAAGGATGGTCGAAGGATCTACCTGCTGGCCGACGGTCGTCTGGTCAATCTGGCTGCTGCCGAAGGTCATCCGGCCAGTGTGATGGATATGAGCTTCGCCACGCAGGCGCTCGCGTCCTCGTATGCCTGCGAACAGAACGGGCGCCTGCGGGTCGGCGTCCACAACGTGCCGGTTGCAATTGAGAACTGGGTCAGCGAGCTGAAGCTCAAGGCGATGGGCGTCAGGATCGACAAGCTGTCGTCAGAGCAGACCAAGTACCTCGCCTCAAGCGACGAAGGCACGTAACGCCTACTCGGCTGCGTCGTTCGAACCGTTTCCGCCGGCGCCCGACGTGCGCTGCAGGTAGATGATCGTCTCGATCGTCGACGCCAGCAGCGGGCTGCCCTCGCGCCCCTTGGCCGACTCGGTGAGGAGCTGGTTCGCCTTTTCGCGTTGCTCCTCGCGATCTTTCGGCGAATCGGTCAGTTGCGACATCAGCAGGTGCGCTGCGGCCTCAGCCGACAGGAACTGCCACTTGTAGAAACTGCCCTGGATCCGTGTCCCGCCGATCGTGTGGCTGGCCGCCCCGATGTCCTTGCCGGCCTTGCTCAGTTCATCGATCGCCTTCGCGGCCAATTCGACGCCGCGCTTTCTCGCCTCGCCAATTTCAGCGGAGGCGGCCGGCGGAGTCTCCCCGGTCACTTTCGCGCGGGCGGCGGCCAGTGCCGTCGCGCTTTGCGAATCCAGCATTCGGTTCAGCTCGAGTTCCGCCTGCGCCGAGTAGATTTGCCCGGCCAGGAATCGCGATGATGCCTCGCTGTCCTTGTCGTCGGCAATATCCTTCAGTCGGAGGTTCGGTTTGTCAGGCGGCGCCTTTGATGAAGCTTCCCGCGCCACTCGAGCGCGCTGCTGAGATGCCCGGACGGCGTCGGCCGCGCTCCGCGCCGCCGCCTCCCACGATTTCACGGCCTTTCCCTCGTCGGCGCGGGCCGCGGTCGATAGCGCCGCCGCACGCTTCGCAAGGTCGTCATTCGCTGCAGTCGCCTGCTCCTCAAGGTTCTTAATCTCTTCCCGTTGTTTCTCAAGGTCGGCCTTGACGGCGTTGCTCGCCTCCAGTTGCTTGTTCAGCGCATCCAGCGACTTCGCCATCGCGTCTGTATCGCTTTTGAGGCCTTCACGCCGCGCCCGCAGCGTATTCAGCCCCGGCTCCGCCTTTCCGCCGCTATAGACCGCGCTGAGCAGGTCGCCGCCCGGCGGTTCTTCGACCTTCGCGCCGGTCAGCGTCCCGAATTCCAGACGCTCCGCGCGGGCCTCGGCGACACGTGCGGTGTCCGCAAGTTGCTGGTACTGACGCCGATAGTCGCTCGAAGCGTAAGACGCTGATCGCTCCAATTGCGAGAGCGATTGCCTCGCGTCTTCCGCTGTTCGACGTTGCGTATCGACCTCGGCAGTTCTTGCGGCGATCTCCTTGTCCAGTCGCGCGAGCACGGCCGTCGCCGTGTCCAGTTGTTGCTTCGTAATATCGATCAGCTTTTCTGTCTGCTCGATCATCTGCGTTGGCGTCTGGGCGTCTATTCCGGACATGGCGCTCCGTGCGTCCGACGCCATCCGAAGCATCGAAAATGCCGCCGCCCGGTCCTCCGCGGCGAGTCGTCGCAGCAGATCGGCGCGGTTCGCCGCGATCAGCCCCTGCTGATAGGCGATCAGTGCCGCCAACTGGTTGAGCGCGACGCTATCCTTCGCCTTCGCCTCCCCCACCGTCTTGTTTCGGATCGTATTGATGTCGCGCTCGGCCGAAGCGAGCGCCTTTTCGTTGTCAGTGAGCAGTCTCTCGAATTGCTGATATGACGTTCTCGCCGTACTTTCGACCGATCCAAGTTTCGCCGAGAGCGGTTGTCCCTCACCGATGTTCGGATACTTCCGCTGTACCGCCGTCAGGATCTTGGCGGTCTCCTCCAGGTGCTTCTCGAGTTCGGCCGCCGCCGCCTTGTTCTTCGCCGCTGCCGCTGCTGCATCGGCCGACAGCTTGATGTCCGCCGCCACGAGCTGTTTCCGAAGATCGGCGACGGACGCCAGGCCCGCGTTCACGGCACTGATCTGAGAGCTGATCTTTTGCACCGCAGGCGACAACTCGGCGTCGAGCTTGTCCTGCTCCGATCGAGTGGACGGCAGGTAGAGCGGCGAGGCCGCGATCGCCCCGACAACGATGATTGCGACCAAAATCGGCAAGAAAGCCCCGCCGCGTTTTTTGGGTTGGTCTGTCACGCGTGAATCTCCATCCGTGCGGGCGGCGCCCCACACCCCGCCAAACTGTAGCGCCGCCGTAGAGGCTTGGTAGCCATGTACTTACCGATTTCATCGGACAAAGTCAACCGCCGCCTTTCGCAAACCACGCGGGCCTTCGTGCGACTAGACTTATCGACATGGCCACAACTGCCGCACCACCGGCCTTCGTCCATCGAGCGACGACGCCATCCGCCTGGGCGCCGCTTCGCCGGCGAATCTTTGCCGCCCTTTGGGCCGCCTCGCTGGTCTCCAACATCGGGACTTGGATGCAGAACGTGGGCGTGGGGTGGCAGATGACGTCGCTGACCCCTTCGCCAACCATGGTCAGTCTCGTGCAGGTCGCAACGACGCTGCCCGTGTTTCTCCTCGGTTTGCTGGCGGGTTCCCTGGCGGACATTGTCGATCGCCGTCGCCTGCTGGTGCTGACGCAGGCGTGGATGCTCGCCATGGCCGCCGCGTTGGCCCTGCTCGCCTGGCGCGGCTTGGCCTCCCCCTGGGTGCTCCTGTCGCTGACGTTCGGGCTCGGCATCGGCGCCGCCCTCAACGCACCGGTCTGGCAGGCCATCATCCCCGAATTAGTCCCGCTCGATGAGCTTCCGGCCGCTGTGGCCCTGAACGGCGTTTCGATGAACGCATCGCGGGCCATCGGGCCGGCCGTCGGTGGTCTGCTGATTGCCTGGCTCGGACCATCGGCAGTTTATGCGCTGAATGCGGCGTCTTTCGTCGGGGTCGTAGTCGTTCTGATCGGATGGCGGCGTCGCGCAACCGAGTCGTCCGCGCCGCCGGAGCGATTGCTCAGCGCCACGCGGGCCGGAATCCGCTACGCGAGGCACTCCCCTCCGGTCCGATCCGTCCTGGTGCGCGGGGCGCTCTTTGTCGTGCCCGGAAGTGCGATCTTCGCGCTCGCGCCCCTTATTGCCCGCGACATGCTCTCGCTTGGCGCATCGGGCTACGGCGTATTGCTCGGCTCGCTTGGCGTCGGCGCGGTTTGCGGGGCGATCGTGCTGCCGCGCATCCGCGGCCGACTTGGATCGAACGGCACGGTCGCGCTCGGCGCGACGCTTTTCGCGACTGCGATGGTTGCCCTCGGTCTCACGTCGCGCGCGTGGTTGGCTGCCGCGGCCGCGTTCGTCTCCGGGATGGGTTGGCTCTGCGTTCTTTCTTCCTTGAATGTCGCGCTTCAAACCGGCGTGCCGATGTGGGTGCGCGCCCGCGTAATGTCATTTCACATCATGGTCTTCTTTGGAAGCATGTCGCTCGGCAGCGTCATTTGGGGAGTCGTCGCCGGCCATGCCGGGCTCCCGGCGGCCCTGCTCGCGGCGGGCGCCGCCCTAATCCCGGAACTCGTCGCGACCCCGTTTTTTCGTCTCGCCGAGGGACGCCCGGACGCCCTGGAATCCGCCGACTTCCTGCCGCTACACGAATCACTCGAACATCCCGATGGCGACGATGGTCCCGTTGCCGTAATCGTCGAGTACGAACTCCGTCCCGACGACGCCGCCGAGTTCACCAAGCTGATGGCAGAAGTCGGCCGCCGCCGACGACGCGACGGCGCATTCGCATGGACCCTGACCCGCGACCTCTCCGATCGCACCAGCTTTGTCGAAATGTTCTTCATTGAGTCCTGGGATGAGCACCTTCGCCAGCACGAGCGGGTTACCAAGGCCGACTTGGCGCTATTTCAGCGAGCCCGCGGTTTCGACAAACGCCCCGGCGGACCCACCGTGCGGCATTTTGTTGCGGTTTCCAGCTAATCGGGATTCTAACGCCGCAAACGGATCATCATCTCACGTGATTGCGGATTTTTCCGCAGCTCGCATTCGATCGACTCGACCGCACTGATCCAGAGACCACGCTCTGCGTGATTCCACACAGTTCTCGTCTGGCACGAGTCTTGCCTTACCCCTGCCGTCCGACCAGTCGAGGTCGAACTCAGTTCCAGCGGCGAGGGTACGAGTGGAACGCGACAAGGCCGAATTTGAACTCGAGCGTCTCAAGACGCAGATCGCCGCGATTGAGGATCAACTCGCGGCGCGGTCCACGCCCACGGAGTGGCCGCCGACCGGCTACTACACGACCTATCACCTGCTGGCGGGTATGGTGCTTGGGTTGTTCGGCGCCCTCGCAAGCTTGCTGTTCAACATCATCGGCGCGGCCATGGTCGGCCGGCATCCGCTGGAACTCATTCGCGTCTATCTGACATTCCCGCTCGGCGCGGGGGCGCTGGAGCTTCAGAGCGGTTTTGCCCTCGCGGCCGGATGCTGCCTCTACCTCGCGACCGGGATGCTCCTCGGCATTCCGTTTCACCTCCTACTGTCACGCTATCTCAACAAGAGCTCGGGCACGGCCCGATTCCTTGGCGCGACGATCCTGAGTCTCGCCATCTGGATCATCAATTTCTACGGCCTGATTGCCTGGATCCAACCTCTGCTGATCGGCGGATCATGGATCGTTAAGCAAACACCGATCTATGTCGCCGTTGCAACCCATCTCGTATTCGGCTGGACCATGTTGCTCCTGGAACAATGGGGACGATTTGTGCCATACGATGTATCCGCCCCGCGGCGGGAGGCGAAGCCGTGAAGCGCCCATTCGCCCACCTCGCCGTCTTGTGCGTTCTTGCTGCGGCGGCGGGCTGCGATTCGCGGCCGGAGGTCGACACATCGCGCCCGACCCGGCGGGGCGAACAGCCGGACATTGCCGTTTCTCTGGTTGAAGAGGGCCGCGCGAACTATCAGACCTACTGCGTCGGCTGTCACGGAACGATGGGCGACGGCGCGGGCGATGCAACCACCTTTCTGAGTCCGAAGCCGCGGAACTTTACCGCCGCAAACTTCAAATTCAGTTCGACGCGCTCCGGACAACTTCCAACAGACGACGATCTCAAGCGAACCATCCGAAACGGCCTGCGCGGCAGTGCAATGCCGTCGTTCAATCTGCTCTCCGATCGCACCATCGACTCGCTGGTCGCCTACATCAAGACTTTCTCCCCGAGGTGGAAGGCCGAACCTCCTCCCGGCCCGATTCCGCTGACCGAAGATCCGTATCGAACGATGCCCGACAAGACGGCCGCCATCCGACGCGGCGAACAGGTCTATCACGGCTACGCAATTTGCTGGTCGTGCCACCCCGCCTACGAACCAGAGAAGCGTATCAACGACGACATCGTTGCGTTTGGCAGCCCGCGCCGTGAGGGTTTTCGCCCCGGCCTCTTCGAAGCCGAGGGCAAGCCGAGCGCCGAAGGCGAGATGCTCTATCCCCCCAATTTCCTGCGCGATTCGGTTCGATCCGGCACGCGCGTCGAAGACCTCTATCGCAGCATTGCCGCAGGCATCAGCGGTACCGCGATGCCGACATGGGTCGACTCGATCGATCTGCCCGGCCCAACTCCGGACAGTCCGCCTCTCGTTTCCAAGGCGGACCTATGGGCGATGGCGTACTACGTACAGAGTCTCCTGGCTGAACGGCCCGCACTTGTAGCGGAGCCCAACGTCGTCGTCCGCGATCGACCGCGCCCGATCTATCGGCACGGCGCCCCCCCACCACCGCCGGAGGCCGCGCCCGATTCCGGCGCTCCGACCATGACGCAGCCGACCGACACGGAGTTTCAACCCTAGCGATACGAGCAGGTCACGATGACATCGATCCCCCACACACAATCAACGAGGCCGGCCGACGTGCCGCAGCCCGGCGAACTCGTCGACGAGCGACTGGTGCTCTGGCACATGGTCGCCGCGATGATCTTCTTCGGCGTTGCGCTGCTCGCCGGGTTCTTGGTGTCGCTGCAATTTCTGCAGCGCTACCCACTGCCGGGCCTCGAGATTTTTTCGCCAGGTCGCTGGCGAATGGTCCACACTAACGGCGTCGCCTACGGATTTCTCGCAAACGCGTTCCTCTCAGGGCTGTACTGGGCCGTACCGCGTTTGACGCTGCGTCCGGTCTTTAACCGCAAGCTGTCGTGGTTCATCTTCTGGGCTTGGCAGGCGGTCGTCGGTGCGACGGCCATCGGACTTGTTCTTGGTCAGGCCCAGGCACTCGAATGGGGCGAAACGCCAATCTGGATCGACCCGCTCGCGCTCGTGGGACTGGTCCTCGTCGCAGTCAACTTCCTCGCACCGATTATGCGAACCAGCGGCCCGATGTACGTCACCTCCTGGTATTTCATCTCGGCGATGGTCTGGACGGTGCTCGTCTATGCGATGGGGAACTTCCTGCCGCAGTACTTCGTCGGCGGGACCGCGGCCGGTGCCATCGGCGGGTTGTTCATCCATGACCTGGTCGGCCTGTTTGTAACGCCGCTCGGCTGGGGGCTGATGTACTACTTCGTGCCCATCATCCTGCGCAAGCCGATGTGGAGCCACGGCCTTTCGCTGGTCGGATTCTGGGGCCTCGCATTTTTCTATCCATTGACGGGCATTCACCACTTTCTCTACAGCCCGATCCCCATGTTCCTCCAGCACGGCGCGATCATCACAACGATCGCCATCGAGCTGGTCGTCACGACGGTGATCGTGAACTTCTTCATGACGCTCGCGGGTCGCGGTGACGCGCTGCGAACGTCCATGCCGATCCGGTGGTTCTATACCGGCATGGTTTTCTACTTCACGACCTGTCTTCAGTGCGCATTTCAGACAACGCTCCCGTTCCAGCGGATCATCCACTTCAGCGACTGGGTCGTCGGCCACGCCCACCTCGTCATGTTCGGCGTCTTCGGATTCTGGCTGCTCGGCATCATGGTGCATCTGTTCCCGCGGCTCGTCGGCGCCAAGGGCTGGTACAGCGACCGGCTGAATAGCTGGCAATACTGGCTGACCGCACTTGGAACACTCGTCATGTTTCTGGATCTTCTCGTCGCGGGTCTCGTACAGGGGTTCCTCTGGCGCGATCTCGCCCCGTGGGAGCAATCGCTGATCGCATCCATGCCGTTCTGGTTCCTTCGATCGGTCAGCGGCGTGGCGATACTGATCGGCAGTTTCCTGTTCTTTTGGAATGTATGGATGACATGGCGGACTCGCCCCGCCGCATCAGCGAGCCCGGCCGCGCTGGGACTCCACCCGGCGACAGCGTAAGGCGGATGCACCATGTTTGAGTCAAAATCGGGCGTCTTCCTCATCGCCGGCCTCGGCTTCTTTGCACTCTCCTTCATCGTAATGGGCGTGCTGCCCTGGGCCCTCTATGCCAATTCGCCCGAGCTGACACTGCCGCAGCTCGCAGAACGTGGCATCGTCCCCGAATTCGTCGATCTCGCCGAACGCTATCCGACGCAGTTCAAGCAGTACTTTGGTCGGCCGGATCAGAATTCCTTTGCCGACGCCCTCGAACTCGGCCACAAGGTTTACGTCGCTGAGGCGTGCTGGCACTGCCATTCGCAGTTTATCCGCCCGGTCTCGAACGAGAACCTGCGCTGGGGCCCCGTTTCAACGGCGACGGAGTACCAAAACGTCCTTCAGCGCCCGGTACTCTTCGGAACGCGCCGCGTCGGACCCGACCTGTGCCGTGAAGGCGGGCGTCGCAGCAACGACTGGCACGTCGCTCACTTCTGGAAGCCGACAAGCGTCGTTCCATCGTCGGTGATGCCTCAGTATCGGTGGCTGTTTGACGCCGACGGCTATCCCAACAAGCGCGGCATGGCTCTCATTATGTACGTTCAGTGGCTCGGCAGTTGGATCCCGGAATACCCGTACTACCAGGGCGAAGGACCGGTGAATCGGCGGACCACGTCACAAGCGGCGCCTGGCGTGGCCCTCGCGCCGGCGGAGAGGGGGATTGCCAGATGAAGTTTGAGAAGCCCTCTCGTTGGTCGACGATCGTTCCCCTGACGATGGCGGTGCTGATCCTGGGCCCGGCCGCCTATGGCTTCGTCGAGAAGCTGATTCTCTTCATCCAGGCCGTGCGCCGCGATCTCATCGGCGGCTTCACCATCGTGCCGGTCGTCATCTACTTCATCGTCACCGCCGGGATGACATGCCTGCTCGTCTGGGCCATTAAGCAAGGCATGTTTCGGGACGTCGAACGCCCGAAGTTCGACATGCTCGAACGCGAAGCGGAACTCGACAGCCGGGCCGGCCGCCCGTGGAGCGATGCGCCATGAAAGAGCCGAAGGATCCGACCATCCTCGAGGATCGCCAGTACCACACGTACGTGACGCACCGCATTCCCTGGTATGTCCGCGCGCTCTGGATTGGGTTCTGGATCGGGCTCGCGTGGTACGTCGTTCGGTTCGCGATCCCGGCCAGCCGCAACTATTTCTAACGCGCCGCGCGGAGGGGCTCGCTTGATCGGTCTGACCACGCATGTGCCGCCAGCAGCCGGCGAGGCCGCACCGACGGCCGACCGCGCGCTTTGCGATTTCTGCCATCTCCCGATCCCGCGCGCGCATCGACTTCAGAATGAGCCCGCCCCTACGCCGCTCTATTGCTGTTACGGCTGCCGACTTGCGTCGGACATCACCGGACGACGCGGCGAGTCTGGCCAGGTCAACTGGATGCTGACGCGACTTGGCGTCGCCGTCTTCCTGTCGATGGCTGTCATGATGTTTAGCATGTTCGGCTACCGTCAGCAGATTGCGGGCGGCGCCCCCACCGAAATCGCCGTCCAACTCGACGCCATACTGCGTTACGCCGGTTTCCTGTTTGCGACGCCCGTATTGTTTCTCCTCGGCATTCCGATCGCGACCAACGCGGTCGAACAGGCCCGGCGCGGCATCGTCTCGGTTGATGGGCTCCTAGTGCTCGGCGTCGCGGCGGCGTTTGCACAGTCGTACGTCGCGACGCTCGTGGGCCGAGGACAGACCTACTTCGAGACCGGCTGCGCCATTCTCGTTTTCGTGACACTCGGCCGTTGGCTGGAAGCGCGCGGCCGACTGCGGGCATCGGATGCCATCGACTCGCTCGATTCCCTGTTTCCGGCGGAAGTCGAAATCGAGCGCGATGGAAAACCGCAGGCGATCAAGGCCGCCGACGTTCGGATGGGAGACCTCGTCCGAATTGCCGCCGGCGGACGGATTCCAGTCGACGGCTGGATTGAAACGGGCCGGGCCCATATCGACGAGCAGATCGTCACGGGCGAGAGCACCCCGGTCGTTCGCGAATCAGGCGACGAAGTTCGAGCGGGCACGATCAATCTTGACGGCGGACTGCGAATTCGCGCGACGGCGACGGGCTCCGCGAGCACGCTGGGCCGACTCATCCGACTGGTCGACGACGCCCGCCGATCCCAGAGTCGATACGAACGCCTGAGCGAACGACTGGCCGCAGTCATGGTTCCATTGACCGTTGCGCTCGCGATCGCTGCGGTCTATCTGGGCACTCGCCGGGGCGCTGCCATGGACGGCGTCATGGCCGGCCTCGCCGTTCTACTGATCGCCTGTCCGTGTGCACTGGGGATCGCCACGCCAATGGCAATCTGTGTGGCGCTCGGCGAGGCGGCATCGCGGCACATCCTGCTCCGGGACGCCGAGACACTGGAGAAGCTAGCGAGTCTGCGATTCGTCTGCTTCGACAAGACCGGCACGCTGACCACAGGAGAACCGCGCGTCGGCGATTTTCGACCGTTGCCGAGCCCCGAAGGCCCTGCTTCCGAGGCGCTGTCATTTGCCGTCGGGCTCGCCGAGACCTCGTCGCACTCCCTGTCGCGAGCCGTGGTCAGTTTTGCGCGTTCGCGAGGTATCGGATCGCGACCGGCCGTTGAGTCAACCGTCGTACCTGGGCGAGGATTGATCGGAACCGTGGCGGGTCACCGCGTTGCGCTTGGCAATAAGGCCATGATGAGCGACACGGGAAAGCTCGCCGGCAGCGCCGACACACGTACCGCGGCATTTCTGTGGATCGACGATTCGTTGCGCGGTGAGTTTCGCTTCGAAGAATTCCTGCGCCCCAACTCGCGGATGGCACTCGACGCACTCCGTGCGGCCCGCCTCGAAATCGCAGTCCTCACGGGCGACCATCGCGCGCGCGGCGAGCCACTCGCCGGCGAGTTGGGGGTCCCGGTTCAGTCGGAGCTACTGCCCGAACACAAGCTGCGCATCATTAACGAGTATCGCACTCAGCGCGGACCGATCGCGATGGTCGGCGATGGACTGAACGATGCGCCCGCCCTGGCCGCCGCGGATGTCGGCATTGCTCTCGGCTGCGGCGCCGACCTTACCCGAGATGCAGCCGGCGTCTGCCTGCTCGGCAACGATCTCGCGGCTGTACCCTGGGTCATCCGATTGTCACAGCGAACTGTCAGAACGATCAAGGAAAACCTGTTCTGGGCCTTCGCCTACAACATCGTCGGCGTCGGCCTAGCCCTCAACGGAAAGCTGAGCCCGGTATTCGCGGCCGGGGCGATGGTTGTGAGCAGCCTGTTGGTCGTCGGAAACTCGCTCCGACTTGCCCACGACCGGGGAGAAAAGTCATGATTGGCCGACTGCTGCTGGTCATGGCAGGCGGCTTCTTCGCCTCGGCCCACTGCATAGGCATGTGCGGCGGATTCGCCTGCGCGCTTGCAGCGTCGGAGCGATCGTTCAGGGCGGCCCTCGCTCGGCAACTGGTCTATAACGCCGGGCGAATCTTCACCTACGCGTTCCTCGGGGCCATTGCCGGATCAGCCGGAGTCTTTCTCTCTCGCTGGAGACTGGGGCCCGTCAGCCCGCAACAGCTTTTCTCGATACTTGCGGGCGTCATCATGATCGGACTGGGCCTGGCAGCGCTCGGCGTCATCCGATTGCCGAGGCGTTGGACGGCCGCCGGGTCCGGACTTTTCACCCCGCTGTTCTCGCATTTTCTCAACGGGCGCGGATGGGCTGGACACTTCGCCGCCGGCGTCGCCAATGGTTTCCTGCCGTGCGGTCTGGTCTACGCATTCCTCGCCGCCGCCGCCGCTACAGGCGCTGCGCTCGACGGCATGCTCATCATGATCTTCTTCGGACTCGGCACCGTCCCGGCGATGCTGCTCGCAGCCGGCGGCGGACAACTGCTGACATTGAGCGTTCGGCGAAGGATGTACCAGGTCGCCGCGTCGCTCGTCGTGATCATGGGTGGAATCACGATATGGCGCGGCTGGCCGTCAAACGCCGCCATCTGCCCGGCCTGCGGGGAAGTGACGCATGTCGCGCTCGGCGATTAACTTCCTGCTCGACCTCGCGTTGCTCCTCGCCTTCGTCTTGGTTCTTCTGACGGCTGCAGTCCTGCAAACTGTCTTCCCGACCGCAAGTCTCGCCGGTGGTTGGACCCTCTGGGGTCGTAGCTACGACGCGTGGACCCTCATTCACTTCGTGAGCGTCATGGCCATGACGCTCCTCATCGGACTTCATCTGATTCTCCACTGGGCCTGGGTCGTCGGATTCATCACGTCTCGGTTGTCCAGTCGCCTTGGCCGCCGGATTACCACAAATGAAAGCACCCGCACCCTGTTCGGGGTGTGCACGCTGATTCTGGTACTTACGCTCCTCGGGACGGCACTCGCGACCGCATCTCTGTCGGTTCGCCAGTCGGATTCCAACGCCCATGCCGCGATCGGCCATACGTCCGTCGCCGCTCGTTAGAACTGGCGGGAAAAACCGTTTATTGTCTAAGCAGTTTGCGTGCCGACATTCGGGCGGCGCGCCGCCGTCGACCTCTCTTTCCGGAGGAAATGAAGCGTGTCCCAGGTAATCCGTCGATCAAACTTCATCATCGTTGCCACACTTGCAATCTTCGCGCACGGCGAGAGCACACAAGCGGACGTCCGCCCCAACGCAGGCATGCTCCGCTATCCGGACGTCGGTAAGACTCACATCGCATTCGTCTACGCCAACGACATTTGGATCGTCCCGCGCGAAGGGGGCATGGCCATTCCACTCGCGAGCCCGCCCGGACAGGAGCTCTTCCCGAAGTTCAGCCCCGATGGAACTTCCATCGCCTTCCAGGGCAACTACGACGGCAATCGCGACCTCTACGTTATTCCGACTGACGGCGGCACGCCCACGCGCGTTACGCACCACCCGGACTCCGACATCTTGTGCGACTGGACGCCCGATGGCCGGCTCCTCTTCTACACCAATGCCGTCGCAGGCCTGCGACGCCAGTCGCAGCTCTTTACCGTCCCCCCCACCGGCGGACTGCCGACTCAGTTGCCGGTGCCATACGGCACCGTGGCCGCGATCAGCCCGGACGGCCAATGGCTCGCGTACACGCCGCACACCGCCGACTTCCGAACTTGGAAGCGCTACCGTGGCGGAATGGCCACCGATATCTGGCTCTTCAATCTCAAGGACAAGAAGTCAAAGAAGATCACCGACTGGGAGGGTACCGACACCCTTCCCATGTGGAACGGCACGACCGTGTACTACCTCAGCGATGCCGGCCCCGAGCACAAGCTCAACATCTGGTCTTACGACACCAAGACCGAGAAGCGCGAGCAAATCACCCAGTTCAAAGACCTCGACGTAAAGTGGCCCTCCATCG
>CAZONT010000038.1:0-26225 GCA_964581285.1 uncultured Planctomycetaceae bacterium
GCGGAATTGGTGCTGCCACTGCCGAATATCAGAACGAAGGCGACCACCGACAACGCGGCGGCGACCGAGGCCAGAATGATTCGTTTCTTCATTGGACGGCTCTCCGTGCCGTTTGCGCTGGCTGCGTGGCTTCAGGCGCCGACTTTCGACAACATTTCGTCCCAGCAGCCCGCGTGTCGCAGCAGCCGCTCGACAACCTCGGCGGCGGCACCGCGTCCGGCGGGGCGGTTCGTAATCAGCTTCGCCGCACGCTTGACGGTCGGCGTCGCATCGGCGACAGCGACGGGCAAGCCGCAGCGGCTCATCGGAACCAAGTCTGGCCAGTCGTCGCCGACATAGCAGACAGCCGCGTCGTCGACGTTGAATCGCTTCTTCAGCGACTCGTAGCCGGCGAGCTTGTCGGCGGCGCCCTGAACAACGGCTTCGATCCCCAGTTCACGCGCGCGAGTCGCGACGGCCGGTGATTCGCGGCCCGTCAACAATGCAACCTTGCCGCCCGCCTCGCGCCACATTTTCAGGGCGCTGCCGTCGCGGACGAAGAACGCCTTGACGGTGTTGCCGTCGCGGTCGAACGGCAGCGATCCGTCCGTCAGAACGCCGTCGACGTCGAGAATCAGCAGCGAGATCGGCGACACGCAGACTCGTCACATTGCGGGGCGGAAGAACGGGCGCTCCACCCGAACGCGGACGCGGAGGGCCTATTTTAGAGGCGATACGATGAACTAACAACCGCGGCCGTCGCCGGGTTTTCAACGATCCTCGCCGGGATTTGAGCGCTAAGGCTGGGGAAAGTCGCCCGTGTCAGCGTTTCGGAGCGTCTTGAGGGCCTTGGTCAGCGCCTCCTTTTGTGCGGCGACGCTGGCTTCCGGACCGGTGGTGCGGAAGAAGAGGGGGCCACCCTGGATTTCGGCGACGGCGGCCAGCATTCGCCAGCCGGGCTTGGGGGTGAACTCGGGTGACATCATGCGCGGCTGGAGCTTGAAGGTGCCACTCTTGTCCAGCAGGGTGATCTTGGTTGAGCCGGCGCTCAGCGTTTCGGTGGTTCCAGGGTTGGGCTTGCCGCCGTCGTCGAACTGGCCGCGCCAGCGGTCCATGTTGGCCTCGACCCCGCCGCCGCCGCCAACGCCGAAGAAGAAGACGATAAGCGACGGGGCCTCGCTGTCGTCTGCGGTCGTGGGCAATTCGAACTCGGCGACTCGCATTGGATTTGCCGCCGGTTGCAGTTTCCAAGTTGACGGCACGTCCATGGCGTAGCCCTTGAAGGATGCAGTTGACATTCCGGCTGTTGACGAGGGTTTCAGCGTCGCTGGTGCGGCCTGTTCGGAAGGCATGGGCGGGGGCTTATCGATCGGGGGGTGGTTTGCCGGTAGGGCCGGCGGCGGTGGTTCCGCTGTTTCGGCGGCCGGCTTTGCAGGTTTGCCGTCGGGGAAGGGAATCTTCTTGGTGTCGTCTTCCTTGCAGCCCATTGCCAGAACCAGAATGAGCCCGAAACCGATTCGCCGCAGATTCATGATGACCGCCTCGCCAATCTTCCCCATTGCGGAGAGAATCATAACGTGGCCAGCGCGAATTACGACTGCGTCGTTCTGGGCGTGGGGGGGATGGGCAGCGCCGCATGCTACCACCTGGCCCGCCGCAAGAAGCGGGTTCTGGGGCTGGAGCAATTCGAAATTCCACACGAGCGAGGCAGTTCGCACGGGCACAGCCGCGTCATTCGCAAAGCCTATTTTGAGGATCCGCGGTACGTTCCGCTGTTACACCGGGCGTTCGAGCTGTGGCGGGAGCTTGAGGCGGCGGCGGGCGAGACACTGCTACACCTGACCGGCGGCATCAACATCGGCCCGCTGGATCATCCGTGCATCCAAGGGGTCCAGGAGAGCGTTCGGCTGCACAACCTGACGCATGCGATTCTCGACGCTTCGGAAATCCGACGGCGGTTTCCAGCATTGCGACCGGTCGGGAATGTCGTGGGAATTCACGAAATGGACGCTGGATTTCTGCGGCCGGAGCGGTGCGTACTCGCGCACGTGGCGGCGGCGAAGCGGCATGGGGCAGAGATTCGGACGGGCCAGCGTGTCAGCGCCATCGAATGGACGGAAAAGGACGTCCGGGTCACAACGGCGGACGGCTCGGTGCAGGCGGAACGGCTGATTGTGACGGCCGGCGCGTGGCTGGGGAACGTGCTGCCGATTGGATTGCCGTTGAAGGTCGAGCGGCAGGTGCAGCTCTGGTTTACAGCGCGGGAGCCGGCGATTTTCGAGCCGGGTCGGATGCCGGTATTCATCTATTTCTCGAACGATCGATCCTACTACGGCGTCCCGGCATTTGACGGAAGGGGAGTGAAGATCTGCCGACACCACGGCGGCGCGATCGTGACGCCCGATACGGTCGATCGCACGGTGAGCCGCGCGGACAAGGACGACGTGCGGGCGTTCGTTCGCACGCATCTCGCGCCGCTGGACGGCCCGTCGCAGGACGGACTGGTCTGCCTGTACACGAATACGCCGGACGAGAATTTCATTATCGGGGCGTCGCCGTCGTCGCCGCGCGTGATAATCGCGGGTGGCTTCTCGGGACATGGCTTCAAGTTTGCGAGCGTAATGGGGGAAATCGTCGCGGATCTCGCGACGGCTGGAAAGACGCGGCACGAAATCGGCATGTTCGCGCCGACGCGGTTCTCGTAGCGCGCGGACGACCCTACTCGAAAAACAACGTTGTGTTACGCAGTGAGTGTTAGCCGCGGCGACGCGAGCGCAGGAAGCCGACGGCACCGATGGCGATGAGCGCGAGCGTCGCCGGCTCGGGGACCGGGGCGAAGGTGATGAAGCCCGCTGATGGGGCGAGCGGCTGGGCGAAGTTGTTGAGGAACGTGCCGGTGTTGGCGTCGAATCGCTTCACGGTGCTGGTGTCACGGCTGGCGACGTAGAGGTTTCCGTTATTGAAGCCGATGCCCCAGGGATTCTGAAGATCGGAGACGCCGCCGCTCGGGACGAACGTATTGATAAACGCACCGTTGGCGCCGTCGTACTGAAGGACGCTGTTCGTGAGCGAACTGGTGACGAAGAGATTGTTACCAGGGCCAAAAGTCATGTCGATCGGGCGGTCCAGTCCGCCGCTACCGGCGGTCACAAAGACTCCGATGAACGCGCCGCTGGCACCGTCGTACTTCAAGACGCGGTCATTGCCGGAACTGCTGACGTAGAGATTGTTGTCGGGGCCGAAGCTGATGCTGGTCGGCTTGTTGAGGCCGCCGCTCCCGGCTGTGACAAAGTCACCAAGGAATGCGCCGGTGGTTGCGTCGTACCGCTTGATGCTGTTCGTACCGTAGCTGGCCACGAACAGGTTTCCATTCCGGATGTTGATTCCGTAGGGTTGCATCAGCCCGCCGCTTCCCGAGGCGACAACGAGATCGGTGAACGTTCCCGTGATTCCATTGAAGCGGACAATTTGGTTGAGGTTCGAGCTTGCGACGTAGAGCTGTCCACTGGGGCCGTATGAGACGCCCTGAGCGCCGTTGAGGATCAGGCCGCCGTCCCAGGCGAAGTTTCCGACCTTGAGGGCGCCTGAGCCGCCGTCGTAGAGACTGACGCGATTCTGGAGTCCGCCAGCGCTCACGAGCAGATCGCCGAAGCCCGCGTTGCTTGCGTGGGCGAACTTGCAGGGAAGCGCGGCGATCAGGAGCGCGAAGAGGATTATCCGCGCCGCGGTCGCGGTAGTGAGGCGATGATTGTTCGGACCCCAGGAACGCATAATTCCCTTCCGTGTGCGGACCTTCCATCCACACAACCACCCAGTGTACCCATAATCGCGCGCCGCTGCAAGGGATTCCTGCGGCAAAGTTTCGCCTAAATCTCTGTTGGAGCAGGGGTTTGTGGACCGCACCAATTTTGTGCCGATCGGGGGGCCGCGCGACGCATCGTCCGGCCCAAATCAACCCTGCGGTGGTTCGCGCCGGAGCATGCCGTAGCGCGCGACCGCGAGGAGTGACAATACGCTCACAAGCAGAAAGGCCACCGCGGCCCAGCGACCTCGAACGTAGAGGACCAGGCAGCCAGCCGCGGCGTAGAGGAAGGCCAGAGCATAGGAAATAAGCACCGTCTGTCGAACGGTGAATCCGCGTTGTCGGAGCTGGTCGTAGAAATGGCTTCGGTCGCCGATGAAGAGCGGGCGGCCGTTCAGCCAGCGGCGGAGGATTGCGAGCGCGGTGTCAAAGACCGGGAGGGCGAACACCATGAGCGCCCCGATAAACCAGCGGGCTTTGTCCTTTTCGGCGAAGAGCAGAATGATGGTCGCGGCGTTGAAGCCGAGGAGCAGGGAGCCGGCGTCTCCCATGAACATCTGGGCGGGGTTGAAGTTGTATCGTAAGAATGCGAGGCACGATCCGAAGAGGGCGACGGCGAGCGTCATTCGAACGGGATCGCAGGTCCGACTGCTCTGCCAGACCGCGAGGTGCGTGGCGATGACCAGGAAGCCGACGCTGATGATCCCGATGACGCCGGTGCAAAGCCCGTCGAGTCCGTCGATGAGGTTGGTGGCATTGCCGGCTCCCAGAAGGATGAAGACGGTGATGGCAGCCGACACCGTGCGGACGAACCACTCGGGGGCCCCAACTCCAGCGGCGGAAAAGAATATTTCTGCGACGTGGCCGCCGACGCCGGACCAAAGTAGCAGGCCGGCGGCGACGAGCTCGAACAGCAGTTTGGTCCGGGGTCGAAGATCGCGTATGTCGTCGATGAGGCCGGTCAGCATCATCACCGTACCGGCGGCGAAGATGAGAATGAGCATGTGTCGCGAGAATGGAAAGACCACGGCGGCCCAGGCGACGGCGGCGGCCCAGCCGATGTAGATTCCGACACCACCGAGATAGGGGATCGGCCGCTCATGCGGCTTCAATCCAGAATCGGGGACGTCGAAAATCTGGCCGGCGACGGCGATCGACCGGACGACCGGCATGATCGTCATCGTTACGATGACGGCGATGCCGAACGGCCAAAGGTAATCCCGCAGAACATCCTGAATCGGTAAGGGGGCGACAGCGAGCATTCGTGGGTCGCGTCATACCGCGCGGGCGACTGGTACGCCAGACGCAACCGTGTCTTCCGGAGCGCCGATCTGCAGCGTTACTGGACGACCCACGTTTCGCCGTCGTCGTAGAGATCGGCGAGACGGCCGCGTCCCATCTTGGCGGTGGCCTTGTTGACCTGATCGTCGAGCAGACCGTCGAAGGTCGGCTTTTCGACGCAGCGCAGGACGCCCATCGGCTCCGGGAATTCGGGGTGGCACATGCGACCCAGCATCATGCCGAGGGTTGGTTCTCGCATTTTCTCGTCGTGGAAGAGCAGGTCGTCTTCAGTGACACCGCTGCCGAGTTCGACAATTTCGGGCTCGAGACCGTTGAGACGGATTCCCTTGTTGCGGTTCTTACCGAATATCATCGGCTTGCCGTGCTCAAGGAAGAGCGCGGTGTCGGGCCGGGTGTCCTTGACCGCGGCGTAATCGAATGCGCCGTCGTTAAAGACGTTGCAGTTCTGGTAGATCTCGACGAAGGCACAGCCCTTGTGAGCGGCGGCGCGCTGGAGGATGTACTCCATGTGCTTGGGGTCGGCGTCGATTGAGCGGGCGACGAAGGTGGCGTCGGCACCGAGTGCGAGCGTGATGGGGTTCAACGGAAGATCGACCGTGCCGTAGGGCGAAGACTTCGTCTTCTTTCCGAGTTCCGACGTCGGGGAATACTGACCCTTGGTCAGGCCATAGATGCGATTGTTGAAGAGCAGAATCTTCAGGTCGACGTTTCGGCGAATCGCATGAATCAGGTGATTTCCGCCGATCGAGAGACCGTCGCCGTCCCCGGTTGCGACCCAGACGGAGAGATCAGGCCTTGCGGCCTTGATTCCGGTTGCAACAGCCGGCGCCCGGCCGTGAATCGAGTGCATTCCGTAGGTCTCGACGTAGTACGGGAAACGGCTGGAGCAACCGATTCCCGAGACGAAAACGAACTTTTCCTTCGGAATGCCAAGGGTCGGCAAGACTTTCTTGACCTGGGCCAGAATGGAGTAGTCGCCGCAACCCGGGCACCAGCGGACGTCCTGGTCGGTCGTGAAATCCTTGGCGGTGAGAACCGGGAGACTTCCCTGACTATGCATGACGATTACCTCTTCTCCGAGAGTTGGATGATCTTTTCGACAATTTCGGCGATCAGGAAGGGCTTGCCCTGAACCTTGTTGAAACCGACTGCATCGATGAGGAACTCAGCGCGGATGAGCTTGAGCAACTGGCCGCCGTTGAGTTCGGGAATCAGCACTTTCTTGAAGCTGCGCAATACCGCTCCGAGGTTTGACGGGAACGGATTCAGGAATTGCAGGTGGGCATTTGAGACGTTGTAACCCATTGCACGGGCGCGCTCGGCCGCGCTGTAGATCGAGCCGTAGGTTCCGCCCCAGCCCAAGACCAACAAATCGCCCGACGTCGGCCCGTCGACTTCGAGGGGCGGGAGAATCCTGGCGATGTTAGCGACCTTCTGCGCCCGTAGATTAATCATGTGCTGATGGTTCTGCGGGTCGTAGCTGATGTTGCCGGTGATGTCTTCCTTTTCGAGGCCGCCGATACGGTGTTCGAGACCAGCGACGCCGGGGATAGCCCAGGGTCGCGAGAGGTTTGCATCGCGCTCGTACGGCTTGAAATGGCCGTCCTGCGACTTGGTCGGGTGTTTGACTTCGATTTTCTTGAACTTGGACGGATCGGGGATGATCCATGGCTCGGCGCCGTTGCCGATGTAGCCGTCGGACAGCAAGATGACCGGGAGCATGAACTGGGTGGCGATGCGGACCGCCCAGATCGCCATGTCGAAGCAATCGCCGGGCGAGCGGGCGGCGATGACGCAGAGCGGACATTCGCCGTTACGTCCGACGACGGCTTGCAGCAGGTCGGCCTGCTCGGTCTTCGTCGGCAGTCCCGTGCTGGGTCCGCCGCGCTGGACGTCAACGATGATCAGCGGCAGTTCGAGCATGACGGCAAGACCCATCGCCTCGCCCTTGAGGGCCATGCCGGGACCGCTCGTTCCGGTAGCGCCGATGACGCCGGCGAAGGAGGCGCCGATGGCCGCAGTGATTGCCGCGATCTCATCCTCTGCCTGGAACGTTCGAACGCCGTAGTGCTTGTAGCCCGAGAGCATGTGCAGAATGTCGCTGGCGGGCGTAATGGGATACGAGGCGTAGAGAAGCGGCGTGCTCGCGAGTTCGGAAGCCGTGACGAGTCCGAGGGCGAGAGCGTCGTTGCCTGTGATCTTGCGGTAGCGGCCCGGTGTGAGTTTGGCCTTCGCGACGCTGTACCGCGTCGGGAACATCTCGGCGGTCTCACCATAGTAGTATCCGGCCTTCAGCGCACGGATGTTTGCATCCGCCACCTGCGGCTTGGAGCCAAACTTGCTCGTGATCCAGTCGATCGTCGGCTGGAGCGGACGGTTGTAGATCCAAGCAGCAATCCCAAGGGCGAAGAAGTTCTTGCAACGGCCGACGGCCTTGGAGCCGATCTCGCCGGCGATGTCTTTGAGGGCGTCGGCGTTGAGCTTTTCCATCGGAACGCGGTAAAGCTGATACTTGCCGAGTGATCCATCGTCGAGCGGGTTGACGGTGTAGCCGGCCTTTGTCAGGTCGGACTTGTCGAACGCGTCTTCGTTGACGATCACGATCCCGCCGACCTCGACGTCGCGGATGTTTGTCTTCAATGCCGCCGGGTTCATGGCGATGAGCGCGTTGACGCGATCACCCGGCGTGTGGACGTCGTGGCTGCTGAAGTTGACCTGAAAGCCGCTGACACCGGCCAACGAACCGGCCGGGGCGCGGATTTCGGCGGGAAAGTCGGGAAAAGTAGCAACGTCGTTGCCGAAGACGGCGGATGCGTTCGTAAACTGCGTGCCGACGAGCTGCATTCCGTCGCCCGAGTCGCCGCAGAAGCGAACGGAAACTTCTTCAAGGTCCTGCTGGCCAACCGAGCGTTTCGCTAACGTGTCCATGGCTAATTGTTCTTCCTCAAAGCCGATTCTTTCCTGGTTCGACCGGTGGACCTACCTCGCCGCGACTGACTCGCGTTAACCCGTATTCGCTTCGATGGTTAGACGCGATTTGTACGACCGATGCCTCCGTGCATCAATGCTTGGATCGGAATAGAGTCTCGGCTAAATTGGTGCATCCTCATCAATCGAACGTCAGGGCAGTATAGCGTCCGGAAAGCGACGGTCCAAGCGAGACTGCCGCGGCCCCCCAATGACTCGATTCTGGTGGTGCTCGGCCGGAGACCGGCCGATTCCTGCGCCGAGCGAACCGCAACGAACGCCTAATTTCCCAACAGGAGCGAGACAAACTCGACGACGTCGTCGGCATTCACGGTATTGTCACCGGTGAGGTCAGCGTGGCAATTCACCGGCATCACGCCAATGGCATTCGCGAACAACTGGATATCCTGGCCGTCCACCAGACTATTGGCATCCATGTCGCCGTCGCCGATTCCGGTCCAGTCGATCGTAAGGGAATCCGCGGCGCTGGTCGTGCACGAGAATCCTGGAGATGCGGTCAACGTCAATACGACAGAGCCGCCGGCCTGATCCGCTGTTCCCAGCGTATACACGGTCGCTGCTGCGGAATCATCCGCAAAGAAGCCGTCACCCGATGTCGTCCATAACGACCCTGTCGCGTTATCGACGTCTCCCGAGAGCGCGACACTCAATGGAGCAGTGCAGAAGTGCTGATCGGTGCCGGCTAACGAAATTGGACAAATTGCAGCGGTTACGGTCAATGGACCATCGGCGATGAATGCGATCGGTGCGCCGGCTTCGTCGCTCAGCGTCGATGCGCCGAAGCCGCCCACTGAAATCTGAAAGACACTGCCAGCGTCCGCGTCGCCCGAGAGGGTCAGTTCGTAGGTCGCGAGGTAGCGCGGCGCCGCGCCGGTGCTCGCCGAACCGGCCGCGAGCGATGCCGTGGCCCGCAACTCCGCCGGCACCACCGTGTTAACGTCAAGTGGGCCGACAAATAGGCGATCCGGACGAACCTGGTCGATCGTGATGCACGCCGGGCAGGCCAGGTCGAGTGACCCGGTTCCCGATAAGCGCACGATTTCGATCTGGGTCGAATAGCTCGAAACCTCCGTCGCGTCCTCGACGAACAACTCGAGCGTGAGTCCGCCGCCCGGCGGCACCTCGGTGTTGCTCACGGTGCCGAGCAGTTTCGCACCGCGCCTCGGAGGCAAGAAACCCTGCCAACCGATGGGCGTTCCGCCTGGGCCAGCCGTTGCAGCGGGTGAACCGGGAAGAAGTGTGTAGTCGCAACCGCCTGGCCACGGCGCAGCGAACAACGGATTGAACGGACCGTTGCCTACGCCGCAGGAATAGTCCGAAACGGGTAGCACCGAGCAGTATTCGACCGTCCCGCAGCAGGTGGTGAAATAGGCGTATTCGAGGATGCATCGGCTGAATACCGAACTTGTGCAATCATGAATCGGCTCGGTACGTGATCCATCGCCGAAGGTGCAGTTCGTTGCATAAACCGGCTGGTTACGACCGGCAATGCCGAATTTCCCGGAACCAAACGTCAAAACGTTGTTGACGGTGACCGAGCCGCCGATCAGCAGCGAATCGAGAATAATCGCGGTATCACGGAGGTACCCAATGATGCAGTTTTCCACTGTGAAATCGGTGGCCGCCTGGTCGATGCCGTCGTCATTTCCATCAACCATGATGGAGCCACGAACCACCTTCGGCCCGCCATTGTTAGGATCCGTCCCGCGAATGTTGATACAGTCGCCGTCGCGGTCGCATGGTTCCGGGCCGTGGCCGATGCCCGTGTACCAGCTTCCTTCGACGAGCAGGGTGTAATCGCCGTTGCCGCTCCATTCCGTGCCGTGCCCGCAGCGGGTGACAAGCGAGTCGAGAAGCTGGTAGTAGCCGGAGCCAACTCCGTTGATGGCCTTGCCGTTGTTGTCCGCAAAGACGCATCGTTTGAATGTGGCCGGCCCGGATCCTTCGATCTTGATGACGGGCGGACGCGTGTGGCCGGTCAGCGCGCCATTTCCGGCGCCCGTAATGAAGACGTAGTTGTAATTGGCGGGGGCACTACCGGTGTGCAGCACGCCGCGCCAGGCGTAGGGGTTCGACACGGGGTCGGTGCAAAGCTCTTCGAGGTGCAGGGCCGGCGCCCCAGCCGTCGGGAAAAAGAAAATCGGCTGATCCGAGTCACCGATCGCCTCAAATCCACCGGCGACGTCTACGCGAATCCCTGCGTCCTGCGGGCCGGCGTCGACCATGATCAGCGTTCCTGCGGCAATCTGAAGCGTCAGTCCGGCTGCCACGGAGCACTCGCCCGTGAGGTGAATTACACCGTCGTTGGGACTCCAGGAGAGATCGGCGCCTGTCAGCGGTCCCGAGAGATTGCGAAGTGGCGGATTTGAAAGGACTGTCACGCGACGGGAACCGGTCAGACCCGCGTAGACGACAGAGATAATGATTTCGCCGGCGGGCTCGGCTGCCGCGTTATCGAGGACGAGGGAAACGCTGCCGATTCCGTTGTAGAAGCGCATCGAGTCGGCCGGCAGAACACCAGCATGAGAATCAAATGCAATCGTAGAAATCGGGACGGGCGCGAGATTGTCGGCGCGGACGGCCGATACGCTGCCGAAGCCGCCGCAGAGCTTCCAGTCGACGTGCCCGTTCTCATCGAGGACCTCGGCGACAACCGTCAGGGTCTTGTCGTTGACCATTCGCCGTGGGGCCGTCAATCTCACCTGCACGGGGCTTGCGCTCGCAGTGGCCTGATTCACTGCGAGTGCCGTAAAGAACAACCCGAACAAAAGTATTCGCTGCATACCACTCCCCTTGCGAATGCGCGCACGCGCGCATTGCGCCCACCGAACGAGATTGGCGATGGATCGAATATTTGACTTGGCTATCGGGATTCGGCGGATTCCTGCACCCATTCGACGCTTTCCGGCTCGCCAGCCTCGCCGAACGATAAGACGTTATCGTCCACCATAGCGTACACTTGTTCAAGAGAAATCTCTTCCCGATTTGCCCAGCCGATATCGAGTTTCACGATTCTGATGCTCGAAACGCGGCTTCCACGGGGACGGCGTCGCCTTAATAAACGGGCCGCCGCATTTTCCGGGTGGCCGCGACAGCCGGACCCCGACGAGCGTTTCGCCCGTTCGACGACGTGAGTCGAGCGCGGTGTGTCGAACTCTGTCAGCCGCCCCGTGGGATGACAGCAGCTTCGGTTCGGATCGCAGGCGGGCCCTTCAGTGCCGGGGCGGGTGACAATGTCGGACCCGGGCGCTGGCGGAATTTCTCGTCAAGACGAGTGTGTTTGCTGGTGAGGTCGACGGGCTTGCCGGCAATGAATGCGGCGACGACCGTATTTGAGGCCTGCAGCGGCGTGTCGGTGCAGATGATCAAGTTCGCCGACTTGCCGGGTTCAAGTGAACCGAGCGAGTCGCCGACGCCGAGGATTTTGGCGGCGTCGATTGTCAAAGCACGAAGGGCGCGGTCCTCTTCCAGGCCGTGTGCAACGGCCATTCCAGCTTCGACTCCGAGAAGCTTGGCGAGGTCAGAGTTGCCGGTCGAGAAGCAGAAGCGGACGCCGGCCTGCGCGAGGACGCCAGCGTTTCGATAAATGCCGTCCCACGGTTCGAAGTCTCCGGCTGGGTACGACTGGACGCGGCCGAGAATTACGTCCACTTTGTTTTTCGCCAAGTCATCGGCGAGCTTCCACGCGTCGCGCCCGCCAACAATGATCGGCTTGAGGGAGAACTGCTCGGCGAAGCGCAGCGACTCGCGGATTTCCTTGTAGGAGTTGGCGTTGAGGAGGACTGGTCGCTCGCCACGAACGTAGGGGATCATGGCATCGAGCTGGCGGTCGAATTCGGGTGAGAGTGCCGGCTGTTGTTTCGCGGCGGCCGCGACTTGCGAATAGAGAAGCGCGAGCTTCATGAAAGTGTCGAGCTCCCCCAGCTGTTTCGCGTAGTTCTCCTTCACTTCCTTGCGGCGACGTTCGGGAATGGCTGTCAGATCGGGCGGAAGCGATGGAACATTTATCATCAAACCGACGTTGGATCTGACGAGGGCCTCCGGCATCGTCCAGCCATCGAGTTGCATGAGGGCGGCCTGTCCCGGGATCATTCCACCGCCGGGCACGATGAGGGCATTGAGTACGCCCTCGGCGCGCGTGACTTCGATCGCGGGAACGAATGGGTCGTAGGCCGACTCGGCGCGGATGTCGGGCTGAAAGCGGCCGATATCGGCGACGTCGACCGTGCCGGCGACCGAGTCGATCTCGGTGAGCCCGAGCGTCGCGGCGGCGTTGATGAGGCCGGGGTAAACGTGCAGGCCCCGCGCGTCAACGGGGACGACATCCGGGGCGTCGCCGGCCTTGCCCGGGGGCCCGATGTACTGTACACGGCCATCCTGAATAAGAAGCTCGGCTGGAAAGACGGAAGCAATTCCGACCGGATGGATGGTGGCATCCGTGATCCGGTAGGTGTTCGTGGTGCTGCGGCGGATCGGAAGCTGCGGGCGGGTCGCGCGGAACTCGCGAATGGGCCGCGGGGTCGGCGGCGACGATGGATTCAACGACGCGTCCTGGAAGTAGACTTCGCCATCAATGAGGGTCATGACGCATTTCGATGAGGTGTCGAGCGGATGTCCGTTGAAGATGGCGATGTCGCCGAGTTTCCCGGGCTGGAGTGAGCCGACGAGTTTGTCGACGCCGAGTTGAATGGCGCCATTCAGCGTGCAGAGCTTGAGCGCGTCGTTGGAGCTCAGTCCACCGAAGTGCACGGACTTGGCCGCTTCGAGCGGCAGGTGGCGGATCATTTCGTTGGAGTCCGAGTTAACGGTTGTGACGATGCCGCCCTGCATCATGCGCGCGGCATTCTGCGGTATCGCGTCAAAGGCCTCGATCTTGTAGGACCACCAATCGGAAAACGTCGAAGCGCCGCATCCGTGACGGATGATTTCGGGGATGATGCGATAGCCCTCCAGGATGTGCTGCAGGACGGCGATGCGAAAGCCGTACTGCTCGGCGACATCGAGCAGGCGGAGAATCTCGTCGGCGCGGTAACAGTGGGAGTGGACCCAAATCGCACCATCGAGGATGTCGCTCAGGGCTTCGAGGCGCAGATCGCGGCGAACGGGTCGCGGGTCTTTCCCAACGGCTTTCTCTTCGGCGTATTTCTTCTGATCAAGCTGGTACTGCCGGGCGGCGTCGAAGGAGCGGCGGAGGACGGCTTCGACTCCCATGCGTGAATTGGGGAAGCGCGATCCGCGGCGGCCGAAGTTCGACTGTTTGACGTTCTCACCCAGGGCGAATTTGACGGTTCGAGGCGCGTCCTTGAACAGCCATTCCGCTGCGGGCTTGCCATACTTCAGGCGCAAGGTGGCATTCTGGCCGCCTATTGTGTTGGCGGAGCCGTGCATCGTGTGAATGCAGGTTACGCCGCCGGCGAGGGCGCGATAGGCGCCAACATCACGATGGTCGAGGACGTCACGGACGCGAACTTCGGGAGTGACCGAAAGGGCGGCTTCGTTCAAGCCGCCATCGCTGCACATGTGCGAATGTGGATCGATGATGCCCGGGGTGATGAAGTAGCCGTGGAGATTGAGGGTCTTCGTTCCGGCTGGTGCGGAGAGATTCTTGCCGATCTGCTCGATCTTGCCATTGCGAAGCAGCAAGTCCGTTTCGGGCTGATCGCCGTCGGTGACGGTCAGGAGGTTTGCGTTCTTGATGAGAAGGTTCCCGCCGGTCTGGAACTCGGGTTTGCGGTCGGTTTCCACCTCGCAGCGAAAGCCGGGCCAATCGACGGGCTGGGACGTCGTCGCAGGTTGCGACGCGGATGAGGCGCTGTCTTCGGATTCGTCCTTGTTCTTTTCATCGTCTTTGTCGCGAGCGCCACGGCGGCCGCGAAATCTGCCCTTGTCAGGTCCGCCGCCTTCAGCCACGTCGGCGGTATCAAGGCGCTTGCCTTCGACGAAGACCAGGCGGACTTTCGATTTTTCGTCGGCGAGCGGCTTGGTCATGATGACCAGATTGGCCAGCTTGCCGGGCGCGATTTCGCCGAGGTCGGCGTCGAGCCCAAGGACCGCAGCGGCGTTCTGCGTTAGCGAAGCGAGGGCCACATCCTCAGGCAGGCCGCGCTTGAGGGCTTCGCGGAGGTTCTTGAGCACGTCGGCGGGCGATTCCATCTCAAAGGAGCCGATGGCGACTTTGAGGCCGGCCTCGTTCAACTTCTTGAGGTTGTCGACCTCCTCACCCCAGAGGCGCTTGCGTTCGTCGAACTGGCGCTGAGATTCCCACGGCTGCTGCTGCCATTTGTCGTCGAATACTGCTGCGAGACGGTCCGGTGGAGCGGCCTCCTGCGTCGACGGGGGCTTCTTGTCGTCGCGCTTCGGTTCGTCGGACCATTTGAGACTGACAATGACGGGCACGCTTTCAGCTTTGAGGCGATCGACGCATTTCCATGCTTCGCGGCCGCCAGCGATGATCGGCTTCAGCTTGAACTCTGCCGCGAGGTCGAGGGCACGGCGGATTTCATTTTCTCGATTCGCAATGAAAACGACCGGCTGGCGGCCGTTCAATGGGGCCAGGAGGGCGTCGAGGTCGCCATCGAGGGCCGGGCGCTCGCCCTTGGGGTTTCGCTGAGACCAAGTGGTGAGATCTCGCTGCCATTGTGCGTCGGACATGATCTGGCGAAAGGCGGCGATGGCGCCCATGAGCGTCGTGGGGTAGGCCGGCGAATCCATCTGACGCTCGCGCATTTCGCGCGGAAGATCGCGGTCGATTCCGGTGATGAAAGCGGAATGCTGGGCAACGTTGCCGCGCAGGATCGAGCGGCGGAGCGGCGTGTCTCCGAGTTCGATGACGGCGCTGGCACCGGAGAAGATAGCGGGCTTGGGTGAAATCAGCGCGGTGGTGAAACCGCAGGCGCGAGCTTGTTCGGGCTTCGCGGACTGGGTGTCGTAGTGCTCTTCAGCTCGCCAATGGGGGTGCATGAGGCGGCGGTAAGCTCTGACGGTCGCGGATTGAGGGCCGTCGCGGACATCGGGATCGTCGTCTTCAAGGCGTTTCCGCTCCTCGGGACTTGCCTCGTCGGGCAGGACGCCGGCATGAGTATTGGCGTCGATGAAGCCGGGATAGACGGTCGCGCCGCCGGCGTTGTAACGCTCGGCGTTCGGTGGGATCACGGTGTTTTGCCCCACGGCGGTGATCCGGCCGTGATCGATGACGATCGTGCCATTTTCGATCGGCGCGGCGCCGGGATTGACGATGCGCGCGTTGGTAATCGCCAGCGGCGCTGCGAAGTCGGCGTGCGCCGATTGAAACGAAGTAATACTAATGATGCCGAGAAGCGCGTACCCGATCAACCGCTGCATAGACCCTCCGGACGCCGCCGGCCCCGCTCGCCGTCGGGGCTTTGGCGAGTGACGAAACCACCGATTGGAGCGGTTTTGACGGCGCCGGGCAACCGACGCGGCGGCATCGTGATTGAGGCGCGCCGGATCGGCGTCAGCTAGTACGGTTGCGACGACGGCCCGAATTGGCGGGACGGTGGATGAGGATCGCAAAGATGCCTATCGAACCCAAGAGCATGGCGAGCAGCGCCATGATCGCTCCTTTCCTCCGCCGCCGGAACACGGGCGGCTCGATCTCAGGGAGTCGCAATCTGTGTGCCGATCAAAGAGTCGCGATAATGGGTCCGGCTTTGGAACGCAGACTGATAAGCGCGAGGTCGGGGCGATGCGGAATGAGCCGCGGATCACATCCGAGACTGCGTCGAGATATGGGCCCAGGAATTGGGTAGAGTTGCCCGACGGTGGGGTCGTGTCTCCCGGAGCGATAACATCAGGGTTACTAGAGGAGGTGGGAGTTGAAGATCGCTGTCACAGGGGGGACGGGATTCATCGGACGCTACATCACGGATCGGCTTGCTTGCGGCGGGCATCGGCTGCGTTGCTGGTATCGACCGAAAAGCGATCGGGCGGAGATGCCGGATTCTATGGAGTGGGTCGACGGGGGGCTGGACGACGCGTCGTCGACTGCGTCGCTGGTGAAGGGATGCGATGCGGTTGTGCACGGGGCGCTGGCCCGTTGGTCGGCGGGCTTTCGCAGTTCAGCCAACGACGATCTCCTATCGTTCGCCGAACTGAACCTGATGGGCTCGCTGCGGCTGATGGTCGCTGCGCGACAGGCGGGCGTGAAACGATTTGTGTTCATTTCGACGTGCGCTGTTCACGAAGTGATTCAGCCAGACCGAAAGCTCGATGAGGCACATCCTCTATGGCCGACGTCACACTACGGGGCGCACAAGGCAGCGGTGGAGAAGTTCGTGCACAGTTTCGGCCTTGCCGACGGCTGGCCGGTGTGTGCGCTGCGGCCGACGGGGGTGTATGGCGTCCGTCGGCCGGTAGAAAGGAGCAAGTGGTTCGAACTTGTGCGAGCGGTCATCCGCGGCGAGCCGGTGCAATCGGCGACAGGCGGGAAGGAGGTTCACGCGGCAGATGTGGGGAAGGCGGTCGAACTACTGCTCGGTGCGGATGAAGCGCGGATCGCCGGACAGGCGTTCAATTGTTACGACTCGTACGTGGCCGACGAGATGGTGGCTCGGATCGCGAAGGAGTTTTCCGGGAGCCACAGCGACGTATCGCAATGGAATCGGGGGCCGAAGAATCAGATCGACGTGAGCAAGATTCAAGCGCTGGGAATGAGCTTTGGGGGCGAGGCGCTGTTGCGGCGGACGGTTGAGGAATTGGTGGAGGCGGCGCGGCGAGCTACATGAAGAGCCAGCTTACGAGTACAAACAGCGGCAGCAGGACTGCGCCGCTGTAGAGCATGTATCCGAAGAAACTCGGCATCTTGACGCCGCTCTGCTCCGCGATCGACTTCACCATGAAATTGGGGCCATTGCCGATGTAGGTATTCGCGCCCATGAAAACGGCGCCGAGTGATACGGCGACGAGCAAGTCCTGGCGAATGTAATCGCCCCCGAGAAGCGTGAACACGCCGGGTCCGGGGGCGTGGGTCATGGCATTGGCGGTTTCGAAGAAGACCAGGTAGGTGGGGGCATTGTCGAGAAAACTGGAAAGCAAACCCGTCACCCAGAAGAATTGCCACGGCTTTGTCAGGCCCATTTCCGCGCCGCGCGCGTCGAGGATCTCAATGGGAACCTGCATGGTGATGAATATGCCGACGAACAGCGCGGCGACCTCTCCGATGGCGACGAAGTTGAAACCGGCGGCATGTCGAAGACCACGCGGCGTGGTTCGCCAGGAAATCAGCACAAACAATAACAGCAACCCTTCGCGCAAGAACGGCGGAGGGGTAATGGATGTGCAGGGAATTGTTCGATTCGGGTCGAAGACGGCGACTGCGGCCATGACCGCCGCGAGCCAGATTACGTTCGATGTTCCCAGGACTCGAATGCGCTGAATCTGAGTTTCATCCTTGGTGATGACTGACGGGGTCTCGGCGCGGTACTCAATCGAGTCCCAGATGTAGTAAACGACGAGAAGAATGCCGAGCATGAACGCCCATTCCTTCCAAAGATGGAGCGTCCAGGTGAAGGGTACGCCGCGAAGGAAGCCGAGGAAGAGAGGCGGGTCGCCGATTGGCAGCAGGCAGCCGCCAACGTTGCTGACGATGAATATGAAGAAAATGACGGTGTGCTTGACCCGCCGACGTTCGGAGTTGGTCTTCAAGAGTGGGCGGATGAGGAGCATTGACGCGCCGGTCGTGCCGACAAAATTGGCGAGTATGCCGCCGAGGGCCAGGAACAGCGTGTTGGTGGACGGGTGTGCCGGAATATCGCCGCGCACGGCAATGCCGCCGCTGATGGTGTAAAGACTGAATAGTAGAATGATGAACGGAAGATACTCCATCGCGGCATTGCCGAGCATCGCGACCGGGGCGGGCAGGCCGGCCCTCGATGCGACGTGCGAGCTGGTGGATTCGATGTGCCAGCCGGCTGCTCGGAAGAGCCGTTCAACCACCGGATGGTGCAGAGTGGTTCCAAAACCCCGTTGGTACGCATAGCAAAGCACGATTCCGCCGAGAATGAGCCCAACCAGGAGCTTGTTTCGATTGTGCTCCCACCAGTGTGCGGTGCGCGGAATCAGGGGAAAAATCGCGATGCAAAGCAGGAGCGACACGAACGGAAGTGTCCAGCCGAGCGGCGGAACGTTTGAAGCGGCCAGAATCATCCCGTCAGCGTTAGGGTTCAGTTGCCGATTTCCAAGCTGAGTTCACAGGATTTTCCACAGGACGACGAGGTTGATCAAGACGAGTGGCAGCATCGCCCCCGCGATCCAGGCGCGCATGGCGGTCGTTTGAAAGAGCTCGCGGATGCCGCGGACGACGACGAGAAAGTACCAGATGAGACCGATTGGCGGGACCGGGAGCACCGCGGTGGCAAACCCGGTCACATGCACGGCCGAGTCCATGTCGGCTTCCTGCGCGCCCATCGTCCAGAGTGTCAAACAGATCGAATAGGCGTAGACGTGAATCCAGACCGCCCACGCGCCGGCGAAGACAAGCAGCCATGCGATGAATTGGAGGATTGCCTGCCGAGCGGTGAGGGCCGGAAAGATCGGATAGAGGTAGTTGAGCGCCGCGACGAAGGGCATCCATACGACTTGCGACATTAAAGCGGCGAGCACCGCGAAGACGATTGCACCGCCGCGGTCAGTACCGAACGAACTTCGGAAGAACTCGCCCGGTCGCGTGCAGACGCCGGTCAGGGTCAGGGCGAAGGACCTGATCGCCCCGAGCCGGGCACGATGGTCCCAGGGCGATCCGAAACGGAGCGACTCGCCGAGGACTCCTTCGCGAATCGGTCGAACTGCCATATCGGCGGCCCGAATGGGCGTCTCGCACTTCACACATCGAAACGCACGGGGAAATGGAAGCCCGTACTCGTCGGCACCGATATAGCCCTGCTGGCACTGCGGACATAGAAAATGTACGCTGCCACGGGGAAAGCTGAAGTCGGTCGCGGCAAACATGACGCCGCACTCCGGGCAACGTCCGCTGGACACGCCGAACAACAGATAACCGCACTTGGAGCAGTTCATTCGGTCAGACGCTGTATTCCGGCGCCCACACTGTTGAGTTTCTCGTCGAACCGCTGGTATCCGCGATCGAGGTGATAGACACGGGAGATCTTGGTCTGACCCTTGGCGATCAACCCGGCGAGGACAAGCGCGGCGGAAGCGCGGAGGTCGCTGGCCATGACGGGAGCGCCAATGAGCCGCTTGACGCCTTCGATGATCACCGTGGGCCCCTCCTTTCGGAGGCGGGCACCCATGCGGTTCAGCTCCGCGACATGGAGGAAGCGATCCGGGAAGATCTTCTCGGTAATCACGCTGTTTCCGTCGGCCATCGTCAGCAGCGTCATGAATTGAGCCTGGAGGTCGGTGGGGAAGCCAGGATAGGGCTGAGTCGTGATTGTCACGGCCTCCAGGCGCCGCGCGGAACTCACGATGGCGCCATCGCCCTCGCGTTCAATGTGGACGCCGATTGCGCGAAGTCGATCGAGAACCGCCATGAGGTGGTCGAGCCGACAATTCTTCAGCGTCAGCTCACCATTCGTCGCGGCGGCGGCAACCATCAGTGTGCCGGCTTCGATCCGATCAGGAATGACCGTCCACTCGCAGCCGTGAAGGCTGCGAACGCCTTCGACGACGACGCGCGGCGTTCCCTGACCGGTGACGTGCGCACCGCACGCATTGAGGTAATTTGCCAGATCGATCACCTCGGGTTCGCACGCGGCGGACTCGATGACGGTTGTGCCTTCGGCGAGCGTAGCCGCCATCATGACGTTGGCGGTTCCAAGCACCGTGCTGCCGAATGGGCCGCCCATGAAGATCTCGCCTCCACGGGCGCGCTTCGTTCGAAGGACAACGTCGCCGCTGTTTAGCTCGACGTCGGCGCCGAAGCACTTGAGGCCCTGCACGTGGAGATCGATCGGCCGGTCGCCGATTGCGCAGCCACCGGGCATCGCTACCTGAGCGAGACGCCGCTTGCCGAGTAGTGGACCCATGACGCACACGCTCGCCCGCATCTTGCGAACGAGTTCATATTCGGCATGGCAGTTGGTCTCGTCCTCAACCTTGAATCGAAGCGTGCCGTCGGCGTCGCGCGCTACGTTAACGCCGAGCTGGGTGAGGAGGTTACACATGTGCTGGACATCGGCGAGGTCCGGAACGCCGCGCAGAATGGTTTCGCCTTCGGTGAGAATCGATGCGGCCATGATGGGGAGCGACGAATTCTTGGAGCCGCTCACGGTAACGGTTCCGCGCAGACGGTTGCCGCCGTTAATCAGGAAGTAGTCCACGGTTTTCCCTCGGAAGAGACACTCGTCATCCATGACGCCGCGAACGGCGACGAGCGGATTATACAGATGCGCGGGCGGCGCTCCATTCCGCCAGAATTGACGTCATCGTCGGTCACGCAGGCGGGCCAGGTCGGCTTCCGCTGCGATTAAGGCAAAGGCGGGCCAGTTATCACAGGCGGTTATTGATTCGTAGAGGGCCACCGCCTCGTCGCGCCGGCCGTTACAGAACAGCCAATTGGCGACGCCGTATCGAATCGTCACGCCGTCGGTATCGCCGACAGACGACTGAACCAACAGCTGGTCCGCGGACTTTCGGCCGGCATATAGGGCGAGTCTTGCCGCATAAGCTCTATTTTCAATGATCCTTGGGTTCAACGGGGCGGATTCGACAATCCTCTCGGCTTCGGCGTCTCGGCCGGAACGCCGCAACGACATGTAGCTCCAATCCATGACCGCTATGACGTTGTCGTCGTGGCCATTTGCGTACCGGCCGGCCTGCTGAAATGCCGCAAACGCCTCGTCAAATTTTGCCAGCATGTAATGCGCGACGCCGAGGTGATACCAGACGTTGAATCGGGTGGTGGTCAGCGGAGTATTCGCAGAATTGGGCTGTCCGTCCGGTTCGATGCAATCAGGGATTTTCTGCATCAGCGGGATGGCGCGTTTCAGGTCGGCGATGGCAAGCTGGAACTGCCGAACGCTGATGTAGCGGTGACCGCGGTGGCGCAGAAATCGAGGGTCGGATGGAAAGTCCGCAGCGCCCCGCGTAAACGTGTCGATTGCTTCCCGCATCCTCCAGAGGTATCCGAGACGCCGGCCCAGCCAGATGATGCCGTCAGGATCAGTCGGGGCGGCCGCCAGCAATGATCTCGCGTCAGCAAGGCCTCTTTCGAGCTCCGGAAGCCGTGCCGCGGGCGGGGTCGCTCGAAGCGGACGGCCGAGGAGGGAGTAACACTCGATCGAAGCATCCGTCGGCGGCCAGGAAGTTACCGAGTGACTGCAGCTCACGGCGAGCGCAATCGACGTCAAGAACATGAGGCCCGGCGAGCGATGCATGACGACCGTTTGTCGCGGATTGCGGGTCTCGCGGCAAGCGAACAATCGATTGACAACCGAGACGGCGGCTGTTTCAATCATGAACCCTGCCGATGTAGCTCAATGGTAGAGCACGGCTTTCGTAAAGCCGGGGTTGAGGGTTCAAATCCCTCCATCGGCTGTTCTGCATCCCGGGGCGGTCAGGGTTGTGTCAACTGAATCCGGACGAAGTACAGGCCGAGCGTGTTTCTGTCGGTGTATGCCAGAATGTGGAAGTCCGGGTCGAGCGGGTCGGGTGCTGAGTATACACGCGAATTGCTGTACTTCGATCCGAAGATGACCGGGCCGGACCACGTCACGCCAAAGTCTCGAGATAACAGGTAAGTGGGGCGGTCACCGACAAAGACATAAATATTGTCGTCGAGATCGAGCCGCAGTTTCGGACGCTGGTTGGCCCAATCTGTCAGCGAGTCGATGTTGCCCGCGACCCAGCTGGAGCCATTCCAGCGGACCCAGACCAAGTCGTAGGCCGGCGGCTGCGCGCCCCTGACGTCGACATTCGGCCCCACCATGACGCCAGTCCCGGGTCGATGACGCTTGATCGCTACGAATGGGCGGGAGCTGCTGTCGACATCGAATGATCGCTCGCTGTCCTGATCGACGTCACCGGTATAGGCGAGGAAACGCACATCGTTCAGTTGAACGTGTTGAGCGAGCGGGATCGCGGCCGTTCCGGCGGCGTTGAGCCATGTGTTCCCGCCGTCGAGCGATCGAGCGTAGTAAATGTTCGTGTTGCACTGGTGCGGACCCGCCGCATCGTTCCACTCCGCTCGAATGCTCCATGTCAGGTGAAGCGAGTGCTGACCGGACGCTTCACGTCCCAGCGCTAGGTCGCCTTTCGCAAAGATCGAGGCGCCACTGGCCGCGGGAATCTCGGGGATTGAACCGGTCGATGATTCGACGATGACATATGGTCCGTCGGGCGTCCCCTGCGGCGTAATTCGATAGTACGTGCGCGGGAACCCGTCGTTGGGACGGCCGTCAAGCCATGCGAACCCGTACGACTGCCCGACACAGTGTGTAACTCCGGCGCGGTCGTCGTAGAGTCCCATGGCGTCATAGAACTGGGTGGAATAGAGCGATTGGAATCGGCTTGGAAGGCACTCCGGCACGGTCCAGGTACCGGGCTTGGTCAGGTCCGGAATGACTCGATAGCGCGGCGCAGTGCCGAACGACCCGCGGCACAGCGCCACCATCGAAGCGTATTGGTTCAGAACGTGCAGTCCGCCGGACTGGTCTCGCAGCAACGTGGGCTCCGAGTGGTATCCGTTAAAGGGCGAGTCGGTGGGCGAATCGACGAGCGCGGCAGGGGAGAACTCCTGCGTGGCGAGATTGAAGCGGCGGATGTATAGCCCGACGGGTGAAGCGCAGCGGTAGAGAAAATAGAGATCGTTGCCAACTCGGACGAAGTTCGAGCATTCGGGGTTCGGGGAGTTGCCGACCGTGTGTCCCAACGAATGGTCGGTGACTTCATGTTCGGCGGAGACCACCGGCCCGACGAGGGGAGGCGGTTGTACAGTAAAGCTCGACGGTTCGCTGGATCTTGTGCCGCCTGGGCCGATCGCGTCTACACGCCAGGTGTAGGTGGCGCGGTGCGCGAGTGCGGTGAGTGTCACTCCGGGCGCGGAGTATCGGCCGACATATTGGGGCGACAGCGGCGTCGCATGGACGACGTCAAAATGGCTCGTGCCGACGTAGACGTCATATGCGATGGCGTTTGAAGCGGGCGTCCAGGTGAACAGGACGGGCAATTTCACTCGAGAGGCAGAATTCGTGGGACTCGCAAGCAGCGGCTGCCCGGGCAGTGGCGGAGTTGAAGGGTCGTTCGCGCGCGCGGCTGGGTCGGTGTCGGCCGGATCGGCTGATCCGCCAGCGTCGATCGGAAGCGGCAGCGATCCGGGTCCACATGAACAAGCTGCGGAAAGCAGTACGATGAACGCGTACGTTAACGGGCGGCACCCGCTCACCTGCCGTACCCCCAGAACCGGCGGACCGCCCGAAAAAATCGCACTCCGCGCGCGGTCTCAAGTCAGTTTTTGGTCAGACTCGGAACCGCGCGACCGGCGTGTCGACGGCGCGGCAAGTAAGTATGCAATCTACGCTCGCGGAAGCAAATCCGGGGCCCGACCTCAAGGATTCGTGAGCTGAATCCGCACGAAGTACATGCCGAGATCGTGTCGGTCCGTATAGGCGAGCAAGTGGAAATTGGGGTCGAGCGGGTCGGGAGACGAGTAGACCCGGGAATTGGAGTACTTCGTGCCGAAGACGACCGGGCCGGTCCATGAGTTTCCGCCATTCTTCGAGACGTAGTAGGCGGGAAGATCGCCGACGAACACGTAAATGTTGTCGTCTGCGTCGACGCGCACCTTGGGGCGCTGATTCGCCCAATTTGAGGTCGTATTGATTACCGAGCCAATCCAGGTGGTCCCGGTCCATCGTCGCCAGTAGAGGTCGTACTCGGGCGGCGGCGACGCAAGAACGTCGACGCGATTTCCAACAACGACACCGGTTCCCGGCCGAAGCTTTTTGATCGCCATGACCGGGCGCGAGTGGGCGTCGATGTCAAAGGCGCGTTCGCTGTCCTGATCGACATCACCGGCGAAGGCAAGGAATCGACCGTCATTCAGCTTGATATGCTGGAGGAGCGATACGGAGGCCGTGTTCGAGGCGTTTGTCCAGGTGTTCCCGCCGTCAACGGATCGTGCATAGTAAAGGTTGGCATTGCACTGTCGCGCAGTTGGTCCGTCATTCCATTGGGCGCGAATACTCCAGACGATGTGAAGCGAGCGCGTGCCGGAAGGCTCACGGCCGAGGACCAAGTCACCCTTCGAAAAGATGGATGCGCCGATTGCGGACGGTGGAATTTCGGGAATGCTCCCGGTGGCGGATTCGACGATGATGTACGGACCATCAACGACTCCCTGGCCGCTGATGCGATAGTACGTGCGCGGAAACCCGTCATTGGGCTGGCCGTCGAGCCACGCGAATCCGTAGGACTGACCGACGGAATGAGTCACTCCGGCACGGTTGTCGTAGACCCCCATGGCGTCATAGTACTGGGTGTTGTAGATGGTTGCGACCCGGCTGGGGAAGCAGGCCGGCGCAGTCCAGGTGGCAGGCTTGGCAATGTCGGGAATCACGCGATGGCGCGGCGCGCTTCCGAAAGAGCCGCGACACTGGGGAATCATCGGAGAATACTGATTGAGTAAATGAAGCCCACCGGCAGCGTTTCGCAGCAGCGTGGGCTCTGAGTGATACCCGCCATTGGCAGAGTCGGTGATCGGATCGGCGAGGACCGAAGGAGCAAAGGTGTTGTTGGCAAGGTCGAAACGGCGAACATAGAGCCCGAGCGGCGTGGCAGAGCGGTAGAGGAAATAGAGGCTGTTGTCGATGCGCGTGAAATTAGAGCACTCGGGATTCGGTGAGTTCCCAACCGTATGTCCAAGTGCACGGTCCGTTACTTCGAATTCCGGCGAGAAAACAGGAGCCGCGAGAGGCGGCGGTCGCGTGACGAATGAACAGACAGGGCCCTTCGATGTCCCGCCCGCGCCGACTTCGTCAATTCTCCAGTAGTAGGTCGTTTGCTGTAAGAGCGGTGCCGGCGAATAGGACGCGAACGTTCGCGCTCCCATGAACACGGGCGAGGTGGTATTGGCCGCCAGAACCGAGATGAAAGAAGTACCAAAGTAAACGTTGTGACTTGTCGCCCCACTGCCTGGAACCCAGGTCAGCATTGGGCTTGTGGCGACGTGGGTGGCACCTGTCAACGGCCAATTCCCTGAAGCGACTCCAGGCGGCCCCAAGGTTGAGAATTGCCAGACTTCGCCGGGAATCGTTTGATACCGCGAAATCTCGTCTATTCGCCAGTAATAGGTCTGGTTTGCCGCGAGCACGGGAACATAGACCGTGGTGCTGATGCGTCCGCGATACTCCGGCGACGAGTTGTTCGCGGCACTTACCGCAGCGGCAGAGGTCCCGAGATAAACGTCGTGGGACCGCGCACCGGGGGCCGCCGTCCAACTCAGCGCCGCGGTCAGCAGGACTCCCGTCGCACCGTGGGGTGGCGTTGGGTTTGTTGCCAAGAGGGAAAAACTCGACCCTCCGCCGACCGTTCCCTGTCCTGATTCGCCGTCGCCGGCGGTTGCGGCTCGTACGCCAAACTCGACCGTTGGTGTCGACTCGTCCGGAGTCTCGGTGGTGGCACTCGGTGGAAACGCGGTCCGATTATCGTCCCAAGTGGAGCCGCAGCCGGCGATTGACATGCTGATGGCGGCGGTGAGCCCGGCTCGAATTCCGAATGAGACAATAAACGCAACGATGCGCCGTAACAGCGGAATCAGCATCTCTCTCTGTCCTCGCGCATTCGCCGGATGAATGCACCCAAATCGCTCGGCGATGCGTCGCGGGGACGAATGCCCGAGCGAGGAAACCCCTTGCTTGTCGCGTAGCTGATCAGCCGGACTGGTGATCGGGCGACACGTTCTGTTCATTCCGGATCGAAGGAACAGTCGCCAACGATCCCGATGCAAGCAGACCGCATTATATCGCACCGCGGATGGGAATTGTAGCTCTCGCGCTCATCGGGCCCGCGGGGTGTCCGACTATGACGACATCATACATTGCAATTCTCGCAATCTGGGAGTCTGCACACAGCAGCCGCTTCGTCGCGGATTTTTCTTGACACCCCCCGTGGCACTCGGTAAAAGGTGCGGTGTCGGTGATCCGTCGTAGGCGGATCGAACAGGGAATTCCGGTGTAAGTCC
>CAZONT010000039.1:0-25879 GCA_964581285.1 uncultured Planctomycetaceae bacterium
CCGACCAGAGCTCCTCCTCGTTCTCGCCGCGGAAGGTGGTCATGCTGAGGCGCTCATGCTGCACTTGCGCAGTGGCCCATCGACGCGTCGCACGGCACGCAACGGACGAGACCGCGCAGCAGCGCCCCGTATTTGTTCTTGACGGCCGCGCCGCCGTTACGGCCGTTGCGACGCAGGATCGTCTGCGTCCGCTGCCAGATCTGATCGTCCACAATCGCCGCGTGCTCTCCGGCGTGAAGCTCGTCGCGGTACTTCACCTTCCCGAGGTAGACCGGGTTGGTCAGCATCTTGAACAGCCCATTCTTGTCGAACGGTCGGCCGCCGCGCGCCTGCCCCTTGCGCGTTTTCCACGCCTTCGTGCTCCAGCCGCGTCGCTCGAGCTCCTGTACGACCGGGATTAGTTTCTCGTGGCGCAGGTACAGGTCGAAGACGGTGCGGACGCGCTTGGCCTCGTCGTCATTGACCACCAGCTTTGAGCCACCCGGCGAGAAAATCAGGTCGTAGCCGAGCACCGGGTGTCCACCGGACCATTTCCCCTTGCGCCGCGCCGCGGCGATCTTGTCGCGGGTCCGCTCGCTGATGATCTCGCGCTCAAACTGGGCGAACGACAGCAGGATGTTGAGCGTCAGCCGGCCCATTGAGTGCGTCGTATTGAAGTGCTGCGTCACGGAGACGAACGACACCCTGTGTGTCTCGAATGTCTCCATCATGCGGGCGAAGTCGAAGAGGGAGCGGCTCAGCCGGTCGACCTTGTACACGACGACGCAGTCGATGCGGCCAGCCTCGATATCCGCGAGCAACCGCTTTAGCGCGGGGCGCTCCAAGTTTCCACCCGTGTAGCCGCCGTCGTCATAATGGTCGGGGTTGCAGACCCACCCCTCGGCCTTCTGGCTCGCAATGAACGCTTCGCCGGACTCGCGCTGGGCGTCGAGCGAGTTGAACTCCTGCTCCAGCCCCTCCTCGGTGCTCTTGCGCGTGTAGATGGCGCAGCGGACGAGCTTCCCGGTCGGCGCGGGCATGGTGTGGCGTTTACTCATCCGGGGCCTCCGGGCCGGGCTTGGCGAGCCCGAAAAACAGGAATCCGTTCCAGTGCGAACCGGTGATCTTCTTGGCGATCGCGCTGAGGGTACGGTAGACCTCGCCGTCGTACTCGAACCCCTTCGGCAGGACGGTCACCTCGTACGCGCGGCCGCGATATGTCCGCGTCAGGACGGTGCCGGGCGTTGGAAGCCGGTTGTCGCCGAGCGGGGCCGGCGCGGCGGCGGTGCGAATCTCCGCGCCCGGGCTGGTCTTCGGCGGTCGCGGCATCGTCATACGAATGTCGGCGTCGCGGGCAATCTCCGCGGCCCGGCGGCGCGCGCGCTCAGACAGGTCGCCCTCGGCCAGCGACTGCAGCCGCCAGATGATTCGCTTGAACAGGAAGTCCTTGTTGCCGACACGCGTCGCCTCGCCGAAGACCTCTTCGTACCTCACGCGGAGCTGCCCGACCGTCATGTTCTTGAGCGCCGCGATTTCTTTTGCGATGTTCAGCGCCATGCGTTCTCCTTTCTCTCGCGCTCTCGCAAGGCGTTAACCACGGGTCCATAAGGGCGAGGGTCGGGAGGAACCTCAAGGCGAGATTCGCCGGAATCTGACGGGTTTTTCGGCATCGGAACGGCGGCGCAATGTCGCTGTTCGATGTGGCGGATGACGCCGGCCGCGAAGATGCGCGCGAGCTCGGTGCGGCGCTGCTCGGACGTCATTCCGGCGGGCTGGGTGGGGTCGATGATGATGCGGCGCGTGGCCATCGGCATCTCTCCGAAGAGTCGATGCCGACGACGTCTTCCGCTTCGCGGCCAGCGCGTCGTCCGGCAGCTAGTTGGCTCGCGCGTGCGAGCCGCTATCTGTTACATACGCGAGTGTTAACCATGTTGTAAGGCGTGGGGAAACCCCCTCACGAGCCGCGCCGGCAGTTCATCGGATCGCGGGTTGTCGCACGAAACGCATCCGCAAGACCCCAATAAGGAGCATGACGACCGCCGCGACAGAGAATCCAACCACGATTGCCCATACACCAGGGCAGAAGTAGCCGGCTGCCGCGCCAGCCAGCCAACCGACCCACCCGTCGAGTGGACCTGCCCGATAGTCCGAACGGAATTCACTCAGCAGATTGGCGGAGAGAACCACGCCCCCAAGAGCGGGCGCAGTTCCACCCAAGAACAGAAGGAATGGGAATAGAAACGACAGCTTCCCGGGCTCGCACAGGGCAAACAACGCGCCAGCTAGAACACACAACACAACCGCAGTACGTCGCGAGACTCGCACCGACCGAGCCAAGTTCAGCGCCGCCGAGTACATATTGTTGTCGTTCGTGGTCCAAATATTCGCCAAGCTAAAGGTCACCGCGAGCGGCGCATACCCGAGCCCCAACAAAATTTTCGCAGGGTCAGCCTCTTTGACGATCGCAGCACCAAGGCCCCCTAAGAGCAAGCAGGCCGTGTTTGCAATTCCCATTCCCGCCGCCCCAACCACTGCTCCGGCCAGCGGCGTCCGACAGAACCGCGTGAGATCCGGCACGCATGTGACGGAGCCCATGATCCACGTTCCAGCTACGAGTGCAATCCCCGCGGCGAGAGTGAGGGTCTGCCCCCCGAACCCAAAAGTCAAAGTCCCGTTTACTGAAGCGCGCTGAAGTGCGAAGGCTCCAATTAGGATGATTGCGGGCACTAGCACAAAGCTGATCATGCTCAGTGCTCGGAAGCCTATGAAGGCACTTGTCGAGAACAATATCGCACTTAGCACTATAAGAAGCTTCGTTACCCACGACCCCATGCCGAGCGTTCCACCGAGAAACTCCCCGAAAATCGACGCCTCCACGCCGTACCAGCCGATCAATATGATGGGAACATAGAACGATGCCAGCCGCCAACCCCCAAGCGGAAAGGTCCGCTCGAGCAACAGGCTGAAGGACTCACCTCGCTTCGCGCCTAACCAGCCAAATAGCCCAGCAAACACCATCAGCACGCAGTTTCCTACGACGACGGCAATTACAAAGTCACGCGCAGACATCTGCGCCGCCATACCACCACCGACAGCCATGATGCCAACGACTACTACAAACCCCATCCAGTCAGCCAAGGCATGTGACCAGTGCGCCCGTGCCGTTACCGGAACCACGGCGTTCGTAAAATCTCGCTCTTCAAACATCATACGCCGTTGTGTCACGTGAGTGCTCATTGGGCTTCCCGCCGCCGTGTATTTCGTGGTAAGCGCAGTGTAAGGCTCTCCTTCAATGCGCGCTGCGAGACGCTTCGTTGTGCTGATGGCGATGGCAGTTTTTTCAGTTGCTGCGAAACCCAAGTCGTACCTTCCGTGGGCTCCCAGTGAGTCAATACATTGTGCCGTCTCGATAAGCGGACCAGATCGTCGAACGACCTCGCGAATGCTGCTGTAATCGATTGACTACAATTGACCTGACGAACTAGGTACCGGCGAACCGCTTCGTAGTATGCGCCACGGCCGTTATCCTGGTCCTCTAGAAGCAGTTGGTTCCACATCCACACGGCTTGTCCCCATAAGCCGGCGACACGTTCCACGAGGTCGCGGTTGCTCTTGAAATAGTCCGCTGTGCTAAATAGATAACATGCCGAGCTCTCACCGACGCGGTCGAAAAGCACTCGAACCCTTCCAGGAAATGCACTGAGGGCATAATGGGAGTGGATAGCGCCACCAATGTAGACGTCTACTTTCCCATCGAGCAGTCGCTCCAGGCCATGATCCTGATCTAGGTCATCTACTGACAGGCTATCCAACTTAAATCCGCCAAGCTCACGTAGGAAGTCCTCGAACGCAACATAAAGGTCTGTGTGGTCCTGTACGGCGATACGCGCGTCACCAAAGACGGCTCGAAGCGCGCCGTCGATGTCATCCTGCTCCCAAGTGACTCTCTCACCTTCAAGGAGAGCTGCAAGTAGGTGCCGCACGGCTGTATTCGCGTGCTGTTGGGTGAGCAGCGACCGCAGCCGCTTCGTGGTAATCAGGACAACGTAATCGCGGTACTCGAAGGCTGGCAGCTTAGAGCGACGGACGCGGCGTTGATCGGGCGTCGGCGACGGATGCGTGAGAATAGCCTCGTTGTGAACTGCAATATCAAGGCGTCCGGCAAACAGTTCCGAGCCCACCCTGCTCCAAGCAACAGGTCGGAGTTCCAGATGAACGTCGTCGTCGATTGCGGACAATAGATGAAGCAACTGGAAATACGCGGCTTCGGCATACGGTATTTCATTCATAGTAATGAGCGTGCGTCCATGCCCGTGGGACAACAGCCGGTTGTGGAATGCACGTCGCAACCGATCACGGATCTGCCTTCGAGGTCCGTCGAACTCGGGGGCTACCGCTGGGTCCGATACTGTTGCGGCGATCCAATGACATTGCTCCAAGTGCAGAATGTCTGTAGCAGGAATACCAGACCGTTCAGCGCCAGCGAGAATGACGTCACGGAGCATCGCTGTTCGTTCGGAAGCCACGGACGCCACAAGAAGGCTACGCAATTCGTGAACAACGGCCTGGTAGGCCGCCTTGGGGAGCTTCGATCGCGCGGCGTTTAGAAGCTCTCGGATAATGTCTGGGACAAAGTCATTTGCAGGAGTTATGCCTTGCAAGGCAAGTTCGGTGCAAATCCGAAGCGCGCCCTTCGAGAACGCTACGGGAAACTGGGAAGCAGCCGCCAATGCGAACTGGTGCGCCGAGTCGGTATCAGCCGCGAGAAGTGCGGAGAGAATCTCAGCGATTCGCCATGGGTTACTTTCTAAGCGCGGAAGGAGGAGGCTCGCGAGTTCCGAATAGGCCCGATTGATAGCGGGCGTTCGTTCCTGGCCAATCCGAAGGCGATCGAGACATACGAGATGGAGGTCATGGAGCCGACGATCATCAACGTGTGCAGCAAGTCGAAAGTACGGTAAGAGCCAAGGCAAGGCGTCGACAAGGGTGCGGTCATCTGGGGACGATGGGGAGGCTGCGAATAGCGGAAGCACGTTGCTTTCGGCAACCGCCACGAGGCCTTCAGTCAAGCGGCTCGCACGATCATGTGGAATCGGGGTGGCACTAAAGGTAGTGCTTAGTAGATAGTCCTCGGGGCCCTCTCCCATCGTTCGATCGAAAGGAGCGTCGTAGTGGGCCCCCCGAAGTCGAGCCAATAACATGCCAGCGATTTCGGCGGGGGTCCCAGTGTTGAGAACAGAGTCGATGTGAGCTGGCATAATTACACCTACGGGCAGTACGGCGTTCCGGGCGAAGCCCAGGTAGACTGAGTCGGATTCATCCAGACAATAGCGTCTCTAATATCACGAACTGGCAATGGCTCGTGTATCACCTCCGGAAGTCCGCGGAGGCCGGAATGGAGATCGCGTGCGTAGTTCCATTGCGCTGGTGTATCGCGGTCTGGACGAAATGCCCAGTTGCCGGCCGCATCCGGTGGGGCGGGTATTGCGAGCGAACGCTCGTGTGTGGGCGGTCGAACGAACGCGGCGTTATCGGGAATGTACTGTAACTCGATCCAGTAGTGGCCGACCGAGAACGGAAGCCCAAGCGCGCGAAGGAGCTCGTCGGGGCTCGCTTGCCGCGTCCACAGCGCTGAGATTCGCTCGGTAAAAGTCGCGAAGGGTTTGATGTTATCGCACCACTTCTCGTACGAGTGCTGAACTCCACGGTAATGCGGATAGCTACCGAAGCGCCCCCGCAGCATGCCCACAGTCCCGCTCTCCAGAAACGTGCGCCGGTACGGCTCAGTGAATGTGGGAGCGAGGTGGTCACGAAGAGTGGTGACAGCGCTCGGAATATCGGTCGTTGTTAGGTGATTCTGAACAAAACGGTCCAAGCGCATCAGGCGTGAAAGCGTCGGACGCGGACTCGGCAGTGGCAGCGGCAACTGCGCTTGAATATCTTGGTGCGCAGCGCAAAGGACTTCAAAGAATGTGCTGAGCCACGGGTTGGAGCCGCTAATGGACGTCGTCAGCGTCAGGTACTGTGATGCGTGGTGTGGGCAGCAGTGGACTGGGTAAGCGTGGCCGCTGCTCGCGGCTGCCAGCAGTGACCTAATGGCACCTTGGAACGCGGTGCGCACCGGTGCGGGGAGGAGCGTCTCTTTGCAGAGAGCCGTCCAGATTTCTTCGCCGGCGCTTGTGACGTAGTGCCCCTCCCACAGGGCGCTGAAGGACTCGACCTCGGATCGGAACAGCGTGGCCAGTGACGGGCCGAGGACCGACTCGAGTCCGTCAGCCAGTCCGTTTGCGCTCGCCCAGTTCATGATGGGCACCGATCATACGAACGAATGGCGCAGAGTACCAGCCGTAGCGTCCGTGCCCCCGCACCGTGTGCCCGCGTGGGAGGTTGGTCTCGGAGTCGAGACCAACCCTAAGCGCTAACTGGATGGGGTCTGTTAACGAGAGAAAGAGAGAACTCTCGGCCCGAAGCGGGTGGACGGCGGACGGCGCTGGCGATTCGGCGCTCGCGCGGCCGCTCTCTCGGCCCGCCGCCGAGAGCCGAAACGCGCGTAAACCCTTGCGAATACTGGCGGAAACGAACGAACCCCGGAAGATCGCTCTTCCGGGGTTCATCGTTAACTCGTCGGTCGCGTTGTTCCGCGACCGGATTATTAGCTCCCCGAGAGCAACCCGCTTCATGAACTCTCGCGCTTCAACAGCCGCGTGCGAGGCGGCCCGTTTCCGGGCGGCGCGAGAATCTAACGGCTATTCCACCTCAAATCCCTGATTGTCGAACTTCAGCGTCCGGCAGTTCTCCGTGACCGTGCGAACGACGTGATCCGGCGCTCCGGTCGGAATCTCGGCCTCGATTTCGAGAGTGATTCTGACCCTCGCGCCCAGAATGCCGGTCAGGTGCGCGACGACCTCATCGGCGATGCGACCAGCATCTCGCCCGACGCGCGTTGAGTCCAAGGTCGCAGTTCCGTGGAACCGCTTTGGCCCCGTCTGCACAACAGGCCGCTGGGTTTCGCCTCCCGTCGTCGCTTCGGTTATTGCGGTCGCCCCAGCCCCCGTGTCCACACTCCCACCATTCGGCCGCGTGCTTCCCGTCGCAGCGGCCGGCGCTTCCGCTGAAAGTTGGCGCTGTGCGGCCTCTGCCTTTACGAGCAGGCCAATGGGGCTTTCGCCATCAACCCACAGCTGACGCCCCGTCTGAAGGCCACGATAGCGCCCGGCCCCCTCATCAAAGCTCTCCGCATACGCGAACGAGTCCTGCGCCCATGTCAGAAGGCTCAAACCACTGCGGACCGCCTCGACGAGCACTCCGGTGTCGCGCAACCGAGGCAGGTACAGGTAGCGAGCGAAATCCTCTGTGAGCTGCTGAATCGAAACATGCTCGGCGCGCCACAGTGGCACTTGGTCGAGTTCCAGCCGCAGCCGACTCGCGGCCAATCCGGAGATCAGTAGTTCGTCGTTGCGAAGCTTCTTGCTGGCGCGCACTGCCAGTGCGTCCTGTCCGGTCAGGCGGAACGCCTGCCACTCGACGTCGGCTTGGGGATTGCTCTGAGTCGGAACGATCAACCACTGGTACGTCTCCGGAAGCCGCGCGGCGACGGCGCTGTTGGAGCTCTCCTTTCGGGACACCGCTTGCCTGGCCTGGTGGGGGTCCAGATTAAGAGTTTCTGCCTCCTCCACGATAGAAGACCAGGCGAGGTACTGCCGCACCGCCTCATCGAGATCTTGAAGCTTGTTCTTGTCCGCCGCGAGGAATACCAGGGTGTTCCGGTAGATGCGCGGTGAGCTACCACGATTCTGCAGAAACTCGTGGGCGGCTGCCAGCGCCGGACTCGCCGTGTCCTTCGCGTGCGGATACTCGATGCCGAACACGACGAGCCGGGCGTCCTTGTCGTCCTGGACGTCGGCGGAGGTGCGGGGCAGCGGATGTACCCGGCTGAATTCGCCTTTCTTCTGAAGATCATTGCGCAACCAGCGGCCAACTTCGCCAGCGACGGCATCCGGATCGCCCTTGAGCTGCTCGGCGCGGTCATCGGCCAGCTTCGTGACCGTTGGCTGCGTGGAGTACCAGAAGCGAGCCGAATCCTGGTAGAGGAACGTGGCGGCGGCGCTCAAACGCCGCAGGGCGTCACCGAAAATGGCCGGCGCTTCGCCGGGCATCACGCAACCCAGCTTGATCCGCCGGTCGTCGATGCCCTTGTTGGCCGCCTTGGCCGTCGGAGCCGAACCGAGGTAGATCGTCCGCGCCACTCGGCGTGACGCCGAATACTTGCCGAGGTTCGGCGTGTCGCCATCGAGCCGCAAGGGCAGCGAGTTCGGCCCGTCCACGTCCTTCTCGATCACCGGAACCCAGTTATCCGACAGGTAGCGCGTTAGCTCGAACTGCACCCGCGGGTCGTCGATCGGGATGCTTGACGGCAGGATCATCGGGCTGCGATCACCCTTTTCCCACAGGCTGTGGATCACGGACGCCATCAAACGCAGGACGCCTCGTGTTCGCTGGAACTTCACCAGCGTTGACCAGTCCTGATACAGGCGGTCGAACACCTCGGGATGAATCGGATATGCGCCCTTCAGCCGTTTCTCGTAGTCGCTGTCCCGGCATTCCTTCGGGAATTCCTGCTGCTGCGTGCGATAGAGGTCGAAGAACGCCTTCGCCGTTGTGTCACGGTCGACAAACTGACGCTGCTCGACCATCGTCTCAAACAGCCTGCGCCGAACGATTTCGAAGCTCTCCTCCGGGCTCGCGGGCCGCCATGACGACTCCACGCGGCCAACCGCGTTTCGCAGGCGATCGAGCGCCGTCCGGCCGCGTTCGCCGCCGACCTCAATGTCGTCCGCCTGGGCATGGGGCGACGCTGTTGAGTCCGAGGCGGGCAAGCTGATTACCAGCAAGCATTGCTTGGCCGCCTTGGCCGACTCCGTCAGCGCCTGAGCGAAGGTGAAATGCGTCTCGAAGCTGCCCCCGGGCAGGTCGCCCTGGTCGTGTAACTGGCGCGCGTAGGCGACCCATTCGTCGATCAGGATCAGGCACGGTCCGTACTCGTTGAAAAGCGTGCGCAACGTGTCGCCGGGACTGGTCGCCTTCTCATCGTCCGCAGCGACGCGCTGGAACGCCCGTTTCGCCTCCTTCTGACCGCCCTTTGCGAACCCAAGCTGCCACGCCAGCTCACCCCAAAGGGTCCGCACGATGGTCCCGTCGTCCTTCTTCACCGGGTTGCCCGGCGAAATCTTGTTGCCGACGAGGACCACGCGGTTGACCTTCGGCAGATCCTCAACATCCGCTTTCTTGAGGATGCCGTCCACGCCGAGCAGGTCGCTGTGCGGCGTGCCAGAGAACATGTGATAGAGCGCCAACATCGAGTGCGTCTTGCCGCCGCCGAAGTTTGTCTGGAGCTGCACGACCGGATCACCGCCGGTGCCGGATAGCCGTTGAGCAGCGCCGGCGAGCAATCCGGTCAGGCTTTCCGTCAGGTAGGTCCGCCGGAAAAACTCCACCGGCTTGCGGTATTCGTCGGACCCTTCGCCGACGTGAACCTGCCAGAGGTCGGCAGCGAACTCGGCCTGCTGGTACTTCCCGCTGGCCACGTCCTTGTGGGGATGAACGACCTCACGCCACGGCTTGAGGCCCGCCTGAGCCTGCGTCTCAATCGTGGTTCCGGCTGCCTTGCGCTTCTCGGTTCGGACCTGCTCGTCGAACCGGACGCGCAGCAGCTCCATCTTCATCTTGTCGACTTCGCCGGCCTCCGCGGCCGATACGGCCGTAAGAAGGCGCGCGGCGCTGTCGAGGGCGCGGTAGGCATCATCGGTGCTGAATGGTCGCTGGTGCGCCCATCGATTTCGGACGTCTCGGAGTTCGCTAACCAACGTGCGTTCCGCCTGGCCGAGCGTGTTTCTAAAGACGGTGTTCCATTGCCCCCACATGGTCGCGAGAATGGCTGCCGCGTCCCAGTGCGGCTTGTCGGCCGTGCCTTCCAGCTTCAATCGGCTGTCGGCTAGGGCGCGGTTCGTGTCCGCGAACCAGTCCGCGACGTGCGCCGCCTTCAGTTCGCGTTCGATAAACGGAGCGAGACCGGCCGTAAGGAGATCGAGCATCTTGCCGACGCGTTCGTGATTTGTAACTGCCATTCGCTACTCCCGCTCGAACATCTGACGCTGTGTCTCGCGTGGCTTACCGTGCTCCCGTGCCAGGCGGCTGATTTCCGGCCAGCTCTGCACGAGCGCGTTATACGCCAGCGCTTCGGTGGCGCGTTTGCGGCGCTCGCAGATACTGTAAAGTCGATACGCAAGCTCGCGCGCGGTGTCGGCTGCCGCGCCGAGTTGTGCGGCCAAGATGGCTGCCGCCGTCTCGCCACCGACATTCATCACACGAATCAGGTGATGCACCATTTCCCAGATCGTCAGCCGCAGGTCAGTTGCGGGGTCCCAGTCCGATGGTAGCTCGTCGACCCCGAACAGCCGTGTCTTGCCTGCACTGGCCTTGACAATTCCAGCTGCCGTCAGGGCATTGATCGCTGTATTCTTCGCCCGGGAAAGAGTCTCAGCGTCTCCAAACGGCCCTTCGCCGAATCCAAACTGCTCAAACCATGCGACGGCCCAAGCCGTTTCGGGATCGAAATCACCCTCCTGCTCCGCCAACGTCTCATCAAGCGACTGGTTGATTAGTTTGAGCGCCGTCCGCACGGTCATCGAACTCCCGTCGGTTTCCAGAATACGGCTGTAGCGAGAATACACCGCCATGCCGGGGCCAATGGCCGCTTGCGCCAAATCTACGGGAGCGATGTTTCCCTGTTGAAGGTGCCTCAGTGCCGATGGCAGTTCTCTCTTCATTTCCGCCATGAATTCTCGACGGCTGCACTGCGGTGATTCATGCGGGCGCTGGCGAGCGACAAGGACAACGGCTGAGGCAAGCGCGTTTGCATCCTTTGCCACAGCCCGAGCTTTCTTAGTTGTGCGAACTGGCCAAGTACCTGTGATTTGGAACCCCGCATCTACAAGGCCCTCAAGCATGGTCTCCCATCCAGTCGACACGCGATGGCTACCCTCAGACTCAGTGTCTTCTTCCTCCTGCTTAAAGGCGTAGTAGATCGTGCAGGGCACATCCGCACGTGATTTGTCTCGCACTATGCCGAATACTCTCTGAAAGCCGTCGCGGAAGTGCTGTTCGGCTAATTGCATCGACCCGTGCCGAGTGGGCGACGCGATCAACTCAGGGTCTTTCGGCGTCAGAACGGTTGTAAATGTCTGAGGGTCAACGTCTCGCAACACGCGACGAAGCCAGACGTAAAAGAAATCGGCTAAGTCGGCGTAGCTGATGTTATCGTAGTACGGCGGATCAGTAGACACTATCGGAGCCGTGCCGAACTCAGGTGTTGCCTTCCTTGCGTCGAGTTGGATGACCTGTGCGGCGACACAATCAGTCGGCAGGGACTGCAGGGATGATGCCACCCACTCTGCCGCAGCGTCATAGGCAAGTTTTCCCTCGATTGGATTCGCCTCACAAAAGTCCCAGGCCATTGGTATAGCTTGCCTCTGGAATAGGTTTCTCACGTTCTCATTGGTCGGATTCCATGTCGTTAGATTGCTGTGATAATCGGTCATGCGAGAAAGAGCGCATGCGAGGTAAAACGTGATGGCATCGGCGTAGACGGAGTCTCCTTTGGCGTGCTCGACGATATCTCGGCGCAGGCTCTGAAGTATTTCGCAAATCGTGCCAAGCGCGAGCGCTTGTCGCCGTGTAAATAGGTCGCCAATATTGTCCATGCCATAGACCGGCGGCTGGAAGTTCCGGTGCTTCTTGGGCATCTCACAATCAGGCCGCCAACTCGGCTCTGCCAGGTCGGACGGTCTGGAGTGGGCCTCAGTAGGCGCGTGGTATGCTCTGGCGCGGCTCCCCTCCGTCACGATGGCCATCAATCGATTGCTCATGTTCCCCTTCTTGGCCTGCTCTCTCACGTAGGGGAATGGCATCGGACTTCCGCTGAGCAAGCACGTGGCCCCCTTGCGGGCGACCGTACCTTTAACGTCAGGATCGATGTCCTCCGCAATGTGAAAGTCGATGGTGTTCTTCTTTCTGTCAACCTCCGGGACAACCCACACCTGTCGGCTCTTGCCCGCAAGCTGGAATGATCTCACCAGAGGGACATGGGCACCATCGCAGGATGGATCAGGACTTGGCACCGTCCGCGCCCATAGCCAGCCGATAACGGTCTTGCCGTCCGGTCCCTTGGGATAATACGTTGCCAGCCTTTTTCGAGCTTCCTGGCAGACCCATTTCCCGTACCAGCGGATGTCCTCGGCGAGTCCCTCGGTGCCGGACCATGCATCTCTAGCAACAAGAGACTCAGAGTCTTTGGGATGGACAGGCGGCCTGCCGGAGAACGCGGGCGGAAACTCAAGCAGTCCCCGTTGGATCGTGACAGCGACGGGGTTTAGATCGCTGCTTGTGACCTTGAGGCCGAGTCGCTGGGCCTCCAGAGGAATACTCGCCCGCCCGGCAAACATGTCCCAGAACTCCGGCATCTTGCCCTTGAACTGCGCTGCAATCATCTTGCGGGCCGTGGCAATGATCTCCTCATCGGTGGTCGCCTGCCACGTCGCCAATCGAGCGACAAAGTCGATCAGCTCCTCTCGCCTTGTTTTCGCCTCCTCCACGGGCAGGTCGTTTCCGGGGTCGTCAATGAGTTGGGCGAACAGAATAGCGCGCGACACGGACAGGGGCGTCCGCGCCCACCAATTGTGGATGGCGCGAGGATGTCCCTTGAGAAACGGGTTCTCCGTCTCCGGCTTTGAGCCCTCATTGATTTCTGGCAGCGGCAGCGCCACCTCGATAAGCTTCTTTCGATACGGAGCTGTCATGCGCAGGCCGCCAACAGTTTTGGATTGGTAGTGAGCACCTCGATGCCGCCGACCTGCATGTCAGCGTCAGCGGTCAGCAGCTTCCATCCGCGAAGTCGGCACATCTCCACGAGAACGCCATCATTAAAATCCAGAGTTCCCGCTTCTGTTTCATCCAGAACATCGCGAACGTTAATCGCAGTCAGCGACGTATCCTCGGTTACGGCAATCGTGAGAAGCTGCCTCGCATCTGCGACCGCCCGTTTCGCCACAGAAGCAAAGGCCGGCGACCGACGGAAGTCCTTATACTTGGGATATGTGGATCGGAAAGCGGCGTCGTATTCGATCCGCACGTAACGGTTGATGTACTCGCTCAAGATCATCGCATCGATTACGGCTTTGGCCTTGGCAGTGAGTATGCTCTTTAGCGCAGCGGTGTAGTCTCGCGCGAAGCCCGGCGCTGGCTGGGCAGGCGGCGGCTGCAAGTACAGCCATATGTTGGCATCGACAAGGACTTGCTCGCCTTCCCGAAAAGAATACGTGCGACTGTCGCGCGCCTTATTCCTCGTCATCACCGACCTCCCGCTGCCAGGCGGCGTCGAACTGTGGGCGGTTTGCGAAGTAGCGCTTTGCATTCTCGATGGCTCGATCGAGCATGTCCCTGTCCTCCTTGCTGATGTCCACGAACGACAGGTTGTTCAGCAAGAACTCATCGGTGAACTGGCCACCGTACAGCTGCCCGACGGCGGCATTCAAAAACGCGGTGATGAGATTGCCACGATTTGCAAACGACAACTCCACTGGCCGCCCGGCCTTGAAGGATGCAGCGATCTTCTCGTAGACCTTCTGGCCATCGTCGGTCGATACCCACACTGGACCGCCCACGATTTCGTAAATCTTCAGTACGACTTTGTTTTGCATGGCGGCAATCCTTACTCGTCGGACTCCGAACTCAGGCAATAAGAGTGTGGGTCCGCCGTGTTGATCTCTAAGTTAACGACAGTCCCGGGAAACGAATGAGGCATGCGAGTCAGCGTTTCGCCGCCTGTATTGCACTGCCAGAATCCGCGGTCCGAGACAATCTGAATGCACCCTCTGTTCAGTGCGATGAACTCGCGCAGCAGCTTCAGTCCCAACCCACCGGGCACTGCGCCTTTGCGCGTAGTATGTCCTTCCTGCAGCGCCCAATTGATGGCCGCGTCGGAATTGAGGGAGAGGCCGAGTTCCTTGCGGAGTTTGCGTCGAATGCCGATACCCGCATCGGCGATGCAGAAGTCGAGTCGGTGCTGAGTCGGAAAAAACTGCCCGCACGCGAAAATCCCGATATTCGTTTCAGAGTGCATCGCTGCGTTGACAAACACCTCGAGAAGGCTGTCCTTAAACCGTCTGCCAAGCCCTTCGGACATCTTCGGAATGCCTTTGCCCACCATATGCTTGTTCACATACGACACGAAGTAGCGGTTGTCGTCCGGTTTGAATCGCCGAAAGGGGATGACTGTGCCGTACGTGTCCGACCGCTCCGGGTAGCCGTATCCGACGAGGAAGAGGTTCTTGCTCAGAATAGTCTCGACCCCGGATTGCAAGCCGACGGGCTGCACCGTGTTGAGCGCGTCGGCCCAATGTGCAAAAAGGACGCCCAAAGGCGCGCTCATGTTTGCGTCTATCCAGCCGACCGCGGACATGTCGACCTCAATCGTGTCGAGAGTACAGTCGCCAACTTCCGTAGCGATGTCTGCGAGCTGACTGAATCCAGCAAGCGTACTCCTCACATCTCTCAGTCGCACGATCATGACGCGGCCTCCGCGCGCGCAATGAGGTCCGCAAAGGCGTAGTTCACACTAGTGACGCCGAAGTCTGGTTCGCGCTGAAACGGCCGGCGCACGTAATGGACGCGATGCGTGTCGCCGTCGAACTCGACAATGGCCAGGATGAAGTCCTCGGGCTTGTTCAACGAGTACAGAATCTCGTTCTTCGTCACTGTGATGGTTGGCGCGCCCGAAACGCGCCCCTTCACCTCGATGAAACGCAGCTTGCCCGTACCGGGCACGCGGCTTTCGACGTCGTACCCGAGCTTCTCGGATTCGCGGTCGGTGGGAACGAATCCCAATTCCCGCTCCATCTGCATGATGATCGCACGCGCCCGCGCCGCCGACGCCTGCGTGTCAGCCGCTTGCCGGGCTTCGTCGCCAAGCGGTGCCCCCTTCATCGCCGCCAGTAGTCCAGCCGGGATGACCAAGAGCCCGCCAAGGACGACGGGGGGCAGCGGCGCAATCTGTTTCTCGAGCTTGAGATCCTCCATCCGCTTCTGAAGCCGCGCCTGAAGCGCATCTGCTCGCTTGCCGGCTTCATCGGAGTTCAACCGGGCGTTGGGCCGGCCCGCCTGCTCCTGAAGCTTGAGTTCCTGAGCGCGATGGTCCCAGTAGCTGATTTCCTTGGTGAGCCGATCCTGAACTGCTGCCTCGGTCTTTGTGATCAGATCAATCCGCCGGTTTCGCACTTCGGCCAGGTGGTCAGGCACAACCTGTGCGACGGCGTACCCTTGCGCCTTTTTCTCCAGCTCTCGAGTCACCCACGCACATTCGCTGCGCGCGAGCAGGGCGTCCACGCTCGGTTCGTTGTCGGCAAGCGGGCGCAGGTCGAGGTACGGCGCATACTGCACATGCCGCGTGTTTCCGGCCGCATCCAACTCGACGTAGAGCATCCGCTTTGAGATCACGCGGCGCTCGCCCGAGCGGGTCGTGCTGGCATCCTGAATGGCGTGTTCCAGGTAGAAGAGGACACGCGGGCTGGTCCCCAGATCGCGCTCGTCAACGAGGACGGCCCCGCGGCGCAGCAGATCGCGGTGGCGCTCCAGCGTGAGGTCGATGGTCGAATCGAGAAGCGGGTGGCCCGGGCAAAGAAACGCCGCCATCGGCTGCCCTTGCGGGGAGACGAGATTCTTCTCAAACGCGACGCGCTCGTACCGGGGCAAAACTGGTTCGCCGACGCCAATCAGGCGGTCGCGATTTCGCACTGTGGCAGGGACGTGGGTGACCTCGTAGCGCCGGGGCTCCCGCTGCTTGACGGTGCCGCCGAGGCGATGGAACGCCTCCAGGAAGAATGACTCTATGTAATGTGGCTGCAGCCGACGCGCTTCGGCGCGCTCCATTTCCTCTCGCACGCGGAAGACGCGTGAGGCATCCATGCTGTCGTGTGCGATGGCCCGCTCTTCTATCAGATCCTGTAACTGCGTGGGGTCAAAGGCGTTGGACACGACCTGCGTCAGTCGGGCGCGCACGTCAGGCCGCTCCCCATAGCGAATGGCCTCGATCAGCAGGTCACGCAGGGGTTTGCCCTCAAACTGGACCTTCCCGAGCACGTCGAACACCTGGCCGCCGAGCGCCAGCCGCGCTTGTTCGAGTTTCTCCAACAGCGTGCGGTAGACGTCGCCCTCGCGCGTTTCCTCGGCCACGAGGTTCCACAGATGACAGACCTCGGTCTGTCCGATGCGGTGAATGCGCCCGAATCTCTGTTCGATACGATTCGGGTTCCACGGAAGATCGTAGTTCACCATGAGGTGGGCGCGCTGAAGATTGATGCCCTCACCAGCGGCATCCGTGGCCAATAGCACCTGTACCTGCGGATCGTGTTTGAACGCCTCCTGAGCGTTCATCCGGTCTTCACGGCCCATCGCGCCGTGAATCACGACCACGGCGTCCGTGCTGCCGAGTAGCGTCGATACGCGCTCTTCAAGATAGTTGAGCGTGTCGCGATGCTCCGTAAACAGTACGAGCTTTTGATGAGGTGACCGTGTCGGGGGCGGCACGTTGCCTGCGGATGGGGCTACATGCGCGAGTTCACCGCTGGATGCGGGAGTGCCGAAAATCTCGCTGAGCAGCTTTGCCAGCTCACGCCACTTGCGATCCTCTCCGGTGCGACGAAGTGTGAGTGCCAAGCCCTCTAGCCGCCGGAGGGTCTCAAGTTCAGCTTTGAGTTCCGCGATACTGCGCGCGGCAGTGGATTGATCGAGGATTTCCTCCTCTGTCGTCTCGACCTCGTTGTCCGGCGCATCTTCGAGATCTTCGACGTCCTCGGCATCCAATTCCGGCCCTGTCGCGGTGATGGGCGCGACCGCGCCTCCACGGTGCAGGACCTCAAGCTCGCGAAGTTTGCTCTCTAAGCGCTCCCGCCGCCGCCGTAGCGACTGACCTATCGCTTCTGGAGACGAGGCCAGCCGTCGCTGGAGAATTGTCAGCGCAAATCCAACCGTCCCGGCCCGCTTGTCATTCTGAAGCGCCTCGGCACGATTGAACTCTTCCCGCACGTAGTCGGTGACTTCCTTGTAGAGCCGAGCCTCGGCATCAGACAGTTTGTAAGGGACGGTGTACGCGATCCGTTCCGGGAACAGCGGCGTGGCATCGAACTTCAGCAACCCTTCTTTGACCATGCGACGCATCATGTCCGAGACATCGGACACGTGAACGCCGTCGCGAAATCGTCCTTCGAAACGATCGCCGTCGAGCAGGGCCATGAAGAGCTGGAAGTCCTCCTCTTTGCCGTTATGCGGCGTCGCCGTCATCAACAGGAAGTGCCGCGTGAGCTCGGACAGCAACTGGCCGAGCTTGTAGCGCTTTGTGTACTTGACTTCTCTTCCGAAGATGCTCGCCGACATCTTGTGTGCCTCGTCGCACACGATGAGGTCCCACCGGCCGTCCGGCACCTTCAGCTTCTCCTGAACATCTTCGTTGCGCGAGAGCTTGTCGAGGCGTGCGATGACGAGGTTCGCCTCAAGAAACCAGTTGCCGGTTCGAGCCGCTTCCAGCTTGTCGTTCGTGAGGATTTCAAATGGAAGCTGAAATCGCCGGTACAGTTCATCTTGCCACTGTTCGGCGAGGCTGCCCGGGCATACGACCAGGCACCGGTGTAGGTCACCGCGTGCGATCAGCTCCTTCATAAGTAACCCGGCCATGATCGTCTTGCCCGCGCCGGGATCGTCTGCCAGGAGAAACCGCAATGGCTGGCGAGGCAGCATCACGTCGTAGACGGCGGTGATCTGATGTGGCAGCGGCTCCAGAACGGACGTATGAACAGCCAGCACGGGATCGAACAGGTGCGCCAGCCGGATTCGATTTGCCTCCGAGACCAAACGGAAAAGGCTGCCGTCGCCATCAAAACTCCACGGCCGGCCCTGTTCGACTACTTCCAGACGCGCTTCATCGTGTCGGTAAAGGAGCTCGTTGGCGACCTTGCCCGAAGGTGCCTTGTAGGTCAGTTCCAAGGCTTCGGAACCGAACCACTGCACGCTCACAACCGTGGCGAGTGCATCCGGGAGGATGCCGCGCACGGCCGCGTTCGGGGTTAGTTCTTCGAGCCTGCTCATAGATTCCCGCAACTCAGTCAGTTTTTCGGTTTTCCCGTGACTCAGCGTCCGTCAGGTCTTCGGCTGCCTTTCCTGCCCGCACCCACTCATCGATCTCAGACACTTTGAACTTCCAGAGCTTTCCGAGCTTGTGAGCCGGTAGCTGTTTTCGCTCGATCCACTTGTAGATCGTGTCGCGATTGACGCCCAAGTGGGCAGCGATCTCCTCGACCGACAGCCACCGTTCTTGTTCTTGCATGACCAGGGAGTCTCCGGCGGAAACGTAGCCGTACAAGCCGCTGAGGGCCAGAGGCATGGTACGGTCCAAGAGGACCGGCGTAAAGCTGACAGAATCCGATAGAAGCGGTTTACAGACCGTCGAAGTGCGGCGTCCGCTACTTGCCGCAACCCTTGCAGCCGGGCCGGCCACTGGGAGGACCGTCCGTCACGGGCGGGGAGAAGCGGTGATTGATGCTGGAAAGCAGGACGGCCGCACTCGAGTAAGCGGCCGCGGAGCAAATCCATGCGGGCGGATCGGCCACCCCTGCGCTCAGGGCATAGACCACAAACGCCGCCCAGAAGGCCTGGCAGGCCCAGCAGCCGAGCAAATATTGCAGCGCCCGCCACGGCAGTGATCTGTGAGAAATGCGTCGGAGTTCTGCCGTGCGAGCGTGCAACTCCTCATCGCTGAGCGGTTGCGTGGCCGCATGCTGGGAACGGCGCGCGACGTCCTCGTCCCACTTGGCGCGGTTCTTGATCTCCCAGTTCAGTCGGCTCATCCGCTGCCGACGGGGCGCATCGCGCAGCGCGACCCGGTACTGCATTTCAGCGGTGAGCAGCGAGCCGAAAATCGCCTTTGCGATTGCACAGACCGCCAACGTCCAAACCAGGAACGCGGCGACATCGGACCAGTTCTTGACGGCGTAGATGCTAATCACGATTCAGCCTCCGTGCTCAGTGGCACTGTTCGAGTCGTTCTCGGATGAGATGACGAATGATCCGCGCCTCCGCCGGCGCGTTGCTCGGGTCCACGGTGGACTCGCCGCTCTTCGGCAGCTTCCAGCCGGTGTCGAGCTTGGCGAACAACCCGGCGATTTCGGGGTCGCGCTCGATCAGCCAGCGCCGCAGATCGGCCTCGCTGGTGCCGTTGAGTAGCGCGGCGGCGCGGGCCAGCACGAAATCACACGCCAGCAGGCCGAGTTCGTCGTCCGGGCAGTACGCCGTCAGGTGGACGCGCTTCGGACCGACATTGATCGATACGACGGGCATCGCGTTACTCCTGTCCGCCGGCTGCGAACACGAGCCGGCGCTCCCACATCCACCGAATCTCCGTCTGCCACGACGCAGACGCGAATTCAACCAGCGCCTCCAGCTCGTCGAAGCGGGTCGCGCCCGGATCGCGGTTCTCGATGCCGATATTGATCGAGCCGACGTTCGGCGCGGCCGACATCTGGATGAGCTGCTGCGCGAGCCGTCGGCAGCGGCCATACACGTTGGCATCGAGCATCATGTAGACCATGCGGAATAGCGGGATCGCGGCGGTGATGTCCTCGAGCTGCGTCGCCGTCGGCAACGAACCGAAGAATGCGGTTGCGACCGAGTCGTTGCCGGGCTGCATTGCCGCCGTGACCATCAACGCATCGAACGGCCCCTCGACGATGAACAATGTGTCGCCGCCGGCCAGGACGCGGTCGGGCTCGTAGATGACGGTCTTGTGTCCGCCTTCGACGGGATGACTGAGCCAGCGATTTCGCTCGTTGGCGTCGATAGCGCGGGCGGTGTAGCCGAGATACTTGCCGCCCTCGCGCACGGGGAAGACGACGCGGCGCTCGTCGTCGTCAAATCGCAGGTCGAACAGCGGGATCAGCGCATCCAGCCGGTCCGCGGGCACGCCGCGACCGAGCAGGTATTCGTAGCCGGGCGCGGCGATCCCCGTCGGCGCGAGCGTCACGAGTTGGTTCAGATCACGCATTGGCCCGCTCCTGTCCAGGTCTCGCACGGGCAATCGTGCATCCACGTCGCGGGGTCTTTCGTCAGGTCGTAATCACGCAGGCGCGGCACGCCGCGCCCCGTGTACGGCGGCAGATCGCCGTTGCGGCCCGGGAAATTACGATACGGTTTGCTCGATCCATCGAGGTTCAGATCGACGGCAACCCATGCCGCCTCACCTTTGCACGCCGGGAAGTTGCCGAGCGAGCAATGGCAGATGTGGCCGGTGCAGCAGGCCGACCCCGCCCACGCCGAGAAGCAGCCGCTTACCGCATCCACGTACTGCGCACACAGCGGCTCGCCATTCGCGCCGTGATAGCCGTAGCCGGGAATCTCCGGTGGGAGCGCCAGCGTGTCGCCGAACGAGCAGTCCGAGCTGCAGCCCGGCATGCCGTCGCAACCCGAGTACCAGTTCGGCACGAGCCCGCGCCAGTAGATGCCCGTAACTTCGTGGAACCAGAGCCCCTGATCCCCGCCGAGCGGATACAGCGTGCCGCAGCCGAACATGTCGCCCAGGCAGTTGCCCGAGAATTCGTTGCCTGGCGGTCCGGTCGCCTTGAAGAACAGGCCGCTGCATTCCTCGCCGTGACACCATTCGTGATCGAGGCGGTTCTTCTTGAACAGACCGCCGTGGTTCGCGTCCCAGCCGGCGTTGCACTGGTCCGGCGTGCAGGCGAAGTAGCTCAGCCCCTCGACGCGCCGCACGCAGTTGTAGCCGGCGTGGGGATCGTCCTCGCATTGCTGCGTCTCCCAGTTGAACGAGCGGCAGCCCTGCTCGGTGCGGTGGTAGCCGCAGCCGAACGCGCCCTCGCCGCCGAACTGGCCGAGCGGGTCATAGCCGTCGCAGACCGTGTCCTCCCAGTATTGGCGGTCGCACGGGCAGTCGGGGTTGCTCTCGGGCGAGTACTGCGAATAGCCGCTCTTGCGGGCCATCATGTGGCACTTGGCGGACCCGCAATTCTGCGTGCATTCCGCCCAGGTCGGCGTGCCCCACGGCTCGCAGGTGTCGGGATATTCGGTATACGAGTTCTCGTAGTCCGGCCCCCATTCGTGATACCAGAAGCCGAGCACGTGGTCGTAGGGCCAGCACGACTCGGAGTTGGCGCAGCACTTCTGGCAACCGACGCGCCACTCCGCGCCGCTCGTTCCGTAGCAGTCCGCATAGTTCAGGGCGTAGTGGTAGCCGCAGTCCTTGCCCATGAACTGACCGGGCGTGCGCTTGCGCGTGCAGATGTTGATCGTGGACCAGACGCCGTAGTCGATCAGGTAATCGACCGCGTCGACGATCTCCTTGATGTGGACGGCCTCGATCACGTCGCCTGTACGCAGGCCCCAGGACGGATATTTCGCGTACACCTTCGCGAGCTCGTCGTATGTCGGCTTGTACATCAGGACGAACGTGCCCGGCGCGGTGCCCCACGAATAGCCGCCGCCGTAGAACGGGTTATCGAAATGGGAGTCGTCGGCGTAGAGCATGTTGATGCCGCGCCACGTCTTGCGGGCCGCAGCGCTGCCCCACGCGTCGCCCATCGGCGGCTTGTGACTCGGATGGTTGTGCAGCGGCCGTGGGTCGGGCGTCGCGCCGCCGACCAGGCCCTTGCCGCCGGTCATGTAATGCGGGTGGACGTTTGATCCGCTCCAGCGGAAGCGGATCGGCATCGGGATGCAGCACAGCCCCTCGTCGCCGCCACGGAAACGCGGGTTGTGATGGAACACGTCGCTGCGGTCGTCCGTCTCGGCGCACGTATCGAACTCGCCGCCGCAACAGTCGCCGCCGAACCACGACAGAATCCAGCGGCACATGTTGATCAGCTCGGGCTGAATCGTCTCGCCGCCGTCGAACTGGTAGAAATCGGTGCCGTGCCGCACGTTCACGCCGCCGTAGCTCTCCAGCATCTCCGGCAGGCCGTAGATGTACGGGTTGAAGTGCGTGAACCATTGCAAATAATACGCATGCTCGTCGGTCGGCGCGGCCTCGTCGCCGGGGTCATACTTGGTGATGTCGGGGTCTTCGGGATCGGGGTCGTTGTAGAAGTATTTGATGTACCAGCGGAACTCCGTCCCGTGCGGCTGCGCCTCCCACGTCGCGCTGTACGTGTCGCCCGCCGGCGTCATCGTCATCGCGTCCCAGCCCGACCACGAACTGCCCGGCAGGCGGCGCTTCCACCAGAGCTGAATCGTCGTAGGCGTGGGCACGCCCGCGGGCTTGGTCCAGCGGAACGTGACCGGCTGGCCGTCCTTCTCCTCGTATCCGACGCCGTCGGTGCGGCCGGGCTGAGTCGCGCCGAACCAGCCATAGCCCTCGGGGTCGAACGGCTCGCTGGCGAAGTCGCGGCTGACACTGCCGACCGGGAAATACGTCCGATCGTGCTTGCCCGTGCCGAATGCTCCGTTGGGATCACCCGAACGCGAACGGATCGGAACCTCGGGGCGCGGCATTGCGCAACACGGCGGGTCGTCGCCGAGCGCCGCGTACTCCTTCCCGTCCTCCTGGTAGTCCCAGCATTGACCCTCCTCGTGGCAGCCGAGCGGACCCATGAGCAGGCGCCGCTCCCACATCTCCGGCCCCCACAGGCAGCGCGGATGCTGACGGTCGTACCATTGGCGCTTCGGGTTGCCATTCGGCCGCGAGCCGAACACGGCGTACAGCAGGCCTTCCAGCTTCTCGACGGCCAGCGCGAACTTCCCGCCGAGCGTGTCCTCCCAGTTGATCTCGCCCGGCCCGGCCGGCGGCGAACCCTTCGGCAGCACTCGGACGCCCGGCGGGTGCAGGTCGGACCATTTGAGCTGGGCCGGGTACGTGCCACCGCGCGTGGCGAAACCTTCCTCGGCGTGCGAGTGCGTGCCGTAGATGGCGTGCTGGTCGCTGGTGATGTCAACGAACGGCATCGCTCACACCCCATCCAGTTGGAACTTGACCTTGCCGGGCACACGGAGAATGTCGCCGTTCGGCACGCTGACCGGCGGATCGATCTTCGTGATCCACATCAACTCGTTCGCGCCGCCGACATCGCCGTACACGGCCAACCAGGCGAACGGACCGACCGTGCCGCCCGTGGAATTGGTCCACTGGGGCGTGTTCGATGATTCCACGCGGGGCGGCGGGCCAACGACGTAGGTCCACGAGCTGAGCGCAACGGCCGCAAACTGCGCATGGAAGTGGTCGTCGATGTCGTCGTAGGTCGTGCGCCGCGTCGGCTTGGGCGCGCCGGACAGAAGCGGCCGGCAGTAGATCGTGTCGTAGCGGCTGCCGGTCTTCTGGAAGGCGTACTTGGCGAAACGCAGCGCGAAGTCGCGCGTCACGCGCGAGCCGAAGATGCGGGCTCTGTATTCCACGTGCAGCGTCGTGCCCGGCCGCAACAGCACCGGCGCGGCGAACGTCGCGGCGGCAATCAGCTTGCTATGCGCCGTGTCGATCAGGAACGCCAGCGTGATGGGGAAACCGCCGATCTTGCGGAAATCGCACAGCCAATCCAGCTCACCCGTCGCGTCCCACTGGTGCATGTACGAGTAGATGCAGTCCAGCGGATCGAAGGGATCGCATTCCTCGTAGCAGCGCTTGCGCGGCCACTGCCACGGATAGCCGACCTCAGGCTCCCAGTCATGGCGGTTGTTCCACTCGGGCGGCGCTTGCTCGATGATGTCGGGCGTCCAGGGCAGGTTCCACGCCGATGCGGCCTGCGGGGTCCATTCGTGTTCGTTCGGAAACTCCTTCTCCGGTGCGGCCAGCGCGCCGCCGTCGGCCTCCAGCGCCGCCGTAAACGAGACCGCCTGGCGCGCGTAGCCGAACGAATTCCGCATGCCCTGCGTGTAGCAGCCGCCCTCATTCGCGTTGGCGTCGGTCACCTGTGCGAACGTCAGGTCCGGGCCGGAACCTCCTCCGCCGCCCGGATTCGGGCGGGTGTTCGGGAACCCAGTGTTCACGCCGCAAACGCCGAGCTGGAACGTCATGGCGCTGTCGTAGGGCGGGAAGATCTGGCGCAGCACGTAGCGCGCGCCCTCGTGAGCGAGGAAATTCGGCGCGACGAAGCGGGCCAGCTCCAGGCCCGAGTCCCGATCGACCTGTCGCACGACGAACGCGCCCATCAATACGTCCCCCGGTAGTGCGAGCGCGTGCAGACGAAGGCGTCCACCTCGGAGTCCGGCGCGGGGAAGATGATCACGACGTCGCCGACGACCAGCGGATTGACCCACTGGCCGCCCGCACCCTGCTCCTCGAGGTTGAAGACGTTGTTGTAGGCCGCGCCGCCGCCGACCTGGGACCAAGCGCCGTTCTCATCCATCGTGGCTTCGGCCGCCGCGTAGCGGAACGGCGGCGCGATTCCTGACTTCGACGTGATCATCGCAAACGACGCTGACGCGGTTCCGCCGGCACCACCGCCGCCGATGCGCACCACCGTCCAGGCGATCTCCGGATCGGCACGATCCTCGACCGGCTCGACCCAGAGCAGCCGCGCCGTACCCGACTCGGCACTCTTGAGCTGGGCTGCTTGTCCAACTTCGATATCCGCGAACTCGTGGGCTTCGTCATCCATGCGCACGCGCGCGGGGCAAACGCCGTCGAGGCAGGCCCGGACAATGGTCTGGTCCGTCGCCGGTTCGAGCAGGATCGCGAACTTGCCGGCGTGCGGGCTTGACGGCACGACACCCTTCAGCGCGACGCGCTGCTTGAACTCCTCGGCGTTATCGACCGGCTCGATGATCGGCCCGCTGATGCCCAGCACATCGAAACGCCCACGGTCCGCGCTACTTTCGTTGCGGATCAGGACGATGCCGGTGTCGAGCTGGTCGCGCTGCGTGGTTCGCTGGGCGCTGCGCTGCCGCTGCTGGAAGTCGCGCGCTGCATCGACAAACGTGTTGAACGTGCCGGCCGGGATGACCAGCGGGTCGCCGCGCTTCACTTTTTGGAGCGGGCTCGCCATCGCTTAAATCCCCAGCGCGTTGAGATCGCCGTACGGATAGACCTGCTCGACGTAGGCCGCGATCGGTTTCTTCACCAGCGCCTTGGCGGCTGCGTCCTCGGCATCGGCGTAGCGGACCCACAAGTATTCCCAGCCCTTTTTGTTGATCCCGGTGATGTCGCCTACGGTCAGGCCGGTCACGTTCGGACTGGAGGCAAAGCGATAGCCGATCTCCCAATCGCCGCTGCCGCGTTTCGTGCCAGCCGCGCCGAGAAACAGGCATTCGCCCGCGGCAAAGCCCTTGAACGCCGAGTTGTTCACCCGGCCGGTCAGCGCAAACAGCGTCAGCTTGTACGCCAGCGTGACGACCGCGTCGGCCAGGTAATGCGTCTCGGCGAAGTGGTACACCGGGACGGTGATGTCCACGCCCTCGACGCTGTCGGCGGTGACGCCGATCGCGCCCTTGAAGTTCGGTGCGGTCTGGCCCGGCGGGGCGTAGCGGGCGACGTTGGCCAGGCTCTGGGTGATGTGCTGCGCGCCGCCGCCGGTGTCGAATGAGAAGACGCTCTCGTTCGTTTGCGGGACCGTGCCGTAGCGGACGATTCCCTCCCACAGCAGATCGCCGACCGGCTGAATGCTGACGGTGTCGCGCGGGAGGAACAGCAGGCCCGATCCCCACGGGTCGTAGAGCGTGGGCGACCCGGTGACAAGCGCGCTGCGGGCTTCGACGTCGTCGTTCGTGCCGCGAATGGCGTAGCGCAGCTCGACGGAGGGGTTCGCGCCCGTCGTGACCAGCCGGCTCTCGAACTTTTCGACGACCTCGACGGGCAAGCGAACCT
>CAZONT010000040.1:0-20634 GCA_964581285.1 uncultured Planctomycetaceae bacterium
ACGTGAAGGTTGAGTCGACGGCGGTTGAGGACGCAAAGCGGTATCCGAGTTCCGACGGTCAGCTCGAGATGGGGAAGATGTTGGCGAAAGAGCTGCGGGATCTGAAGCTCGAGAACGTCAGCCAGGACGAGCACGGGATCGTGGTGGGGACGGTGCCCGGAAACGTGCCGGGTGCGCCGACGATCTGCTGGTGTTCGCACGTCGATACCTCGCCGGAGTACACGGCGAAGGACGTGAAGCCGAACGTCATCAAAAACTATGACGGAAAGGACATTGTCCTCAGCGGCGACAAGTCGAAGGTGATCCGCGTCGACGAGGCGCCGGCGTTGAAGCTGCTCAAAGGCAAGACGCTGATTACGACGGATGGGACGACGCTGCTGGGGGCGGACGACAAGGCGGGCGTCGCAGCGATCATGACGGCGGCGGCGGAGCTGATGGGCAAGCCGCAGATCAAGCACGGGCCGATTCGCGTGCTCTACACGTGTGACGAGGAGATCGGGCACGGGACGGACCACCTGGACCTGAAAAAGATCGGGGCGGCGGCGGCGTACACGTGCGACGGCGAGGACGAGGGGAACATCGAGAACGAGACGTGGTCGGCGAACCTCGCGACGGTGACCATCACGGGGAAGAACATTCATCCCGGATTTGCGAAGGGGCGGATGACAAACGCGATCCGGCTGGCTTCGCAGTTTGTCGAGCGGATGCCGTGGCATCGGCTTTCGCCGGAGACGACGGAGGGGCGGGACGGATTTCTGCATCCGTACGTGATTGACGGCGGCGTGCCCGAGGTGCGGGTCAAGGTGTTGCTACGGAGCTTCGTGACGGCGGAGTTGGAGGATCAGGCGAACGTGCTGCGGACCATCGCGAAAACACTGGAGGCCGAGCACCCGGCCGCGAAGATCAAGGTTGATGTGACCGAGCAGTATCGGAACATGAAGGAGTATCTCGCCTCGGAACCGCGGGCGGTGAAGCTGGCCGAGCAGGCGATGAAGAACATCGGCGTGACGCCCAAGTTTCAGTCGATTCGCGGGGGGACGGACGGATCGAAGCTGAGCGAGAAGGGGCTGGCGACGCCGAATTTGTCGGTAGGGATGCACAATTTCCACTCGCCGCTGGAGTTTGCCTGCCTGGAGCAGATGGAGACGGCGGTGAAGGTGCTGGTCGAGATCGCGCAGCTCTGGGGCAAAGAGAAGTAAGGGCCGCCTGCGGCTTCCATGGCACCAATCACGACCAAGAATCCGCTGCGGGAGATCGTACAGCCGTTCGTGGATTTTGTGCGCGCACCTCGGGCACTCTGGGGCGTCAACCTACCGCATCTAATTGAGGGGTTCGTCTATTTCGGCATGGTCAGTTATCTGGCCATGTACTTCAACGAATACATCAAGCTCGGTGACCTGTCGGCGGGCCGGATGGTCGGCGTGCTGACGGCGGGCATCACGGTCGCCATGTTTTTCCTGGGAAGCGTGGCTGATCGGCGCGGCGTGCGGCTGTCGCTGCACGTTGCATTCGTGCTGATGCTGGCGGGGCGGATTGTGCTGTCGGCCATTCCGGGGCTGCATCTGCCGGCGGGACAGATTTGGTCGATCGCAAATGGCGCGGCAGTAGGCGGAATTCTGCTGATCGTCTGCGGCTATGGCCTGTATCAGCCGGCGGCCTATGCGGCGGTGCGGCAATTCACGAGCGAGAAGACCGCGGCGATGGCGTACGCGATGCTGTACGCGTTGATGAACCTCGGCGGGTGGCTGCCGACATTTCTGACGCCGGTTCGGCAGCGATACGGAATTGTGGGCACTTTCTGGTTGTTCTCGGCGTGCACGGGCGTCGCGCTGGTCGTGACCCTCTTGCTCCTGTCGCGGAAGACCGTGGCGGAGGCGTCAGCTGCTGCGGCGGCTGAACGGGCGCGCGAGAAGGCGGTGGAGAAGAAGGGGGATGCGGCCGCGCCTGCGACTTCGCCGCCTGCGGCCGTGGAAGCGAAGAAGGTTGAGCCGGTCTTCGATCGTGTCATTGATTGGTTTGCGAATCATCCGCTGGCGGACCCGAAGTTCGCGTTTTTCATCTTCGCACTGATTCCGGTTCAGACGCTTTTCGCGCACAACTGGCTGACTTTGCCCATGTATGTCGAGCGCGGGTATCGCGAGAGCTGGCCATGGATCAGCACGAACTTTGAGAAGGCGGTAAATTTCAATCCGCTGTTGATCTTCGTGCTGGTGCCGATCGTGGCAGCGGTGACCCAACGGGCCAACGTTTACAAAATGATGATTGTCGGAACGCTGGTGATGGCGGCCCCGACGTTCCTGCTGGCAATCGGTCCGAAGCCGTGGACGCTGGTGACCTTTCTCGTCATCTCCACGGTCGGCGAGGCGATGTGGCAGCCGCGATTCATGCAGTACGCCGCGGAGATCGCGCCGCCGGGGCGGACGGGGGCGTACATGGGCGTGGCCCAATTCCCGTGGTTTCTGACGAAGATGATCGTTCCGTTTTACTCGGGCTGGTTCCTGCAACGGTATTGTCCAGCCGCGGGGCCGCAGGATACTCGGACGATGTGGTTCATCTATGCGTGCATCGCAATGGCGTCGACGGTGCTGCTGATCGGGGCGAGGAACTGGCTGGGGCGGGATTTCAAGACCAAGGCGACGTGAGCGGCGGCGATTTCGCACTGTCGGGGGCGTGCGGATGGTGATACGCTAGGCCGATGCTGATCGGTGCGGCCGCGGCGCGGCGGCCGGGCGATCACGTGCTTTCTTCCTGACGACGGAGGAACCATGTCGGAACCCGCCATCGCCACGCGATTACCCGAAAACGCCTATCACGAACTGAAGCCGGGGGAGACGTACACGCCGATGGTTCCGGCGCGAATTGATGCGCCCGAGATCACGCTGCGCTCGATTGTGTTCGGGATCGTGATGAACATCGTCTTCTCGGCGGCGGCGACGTTTCTGGCGCTCAAGGTCGGGCAGGGAATCGAGACCGCGATTCCAATTTCGATCTTGTCGGTCGGATTGTCGGGGTTCCTGCTGCGGATGGGCGGGCGGGCGAGTTCGCTCCTGGAACACGTCAACATTCTTGCGATCAGTACGACGTCTGGGATCGTGGCCGGCGGGACCGTATTCACGCTGCCGGCGATCTACATCCTCGGGCTGAATACGAAGCTCGGAATGAGCCAAACGACGTTGTTTCTTGAGATCTTCCTCGTCCCGCTGTTCGGCGCGATTCTCGGCGCCGTGTTCCTGGTTCCGTTCCGGCGCTACTTTGTGCGCGACATGCATGGCAAGCTGCCGTTTCCGGAGGGTACGGCGACGAACGAGATTCTCGTGACCGGCGCAGCGGATAGCACCGGTCAGGCGATGGTGCTGATTTACGCGTTTCTCGTCGGGGCGGTGTACAACTGGCTCGGCGCGACGATGAAGTACTTCGGTGAGACGTTCACCACATCGCTCGTTCCACGATTGCATCGCGTCACCGAAGAAGTGAAGGCGGTGTTCTTCCTGGGCACGGGCGCGGAGTTAATGGGACTGGGCATGATCATCGGATTGCGCTATGCCTCGATCATCTGCGCAGGTTCGTTCCTTTCGTGGTTCGTGATCATTCCGATGCTGGCGCCGCTCGGCGAAGACGCCCTGAAGACCCTGAACCCCGCACTCGCCGGCCTGAAGGCCGAACAGATTTTCCGTGCGATTCCCCGCAACATCGGAATCGGTGGAATCTTCGCGGCCGGACTGATCTCGATTCTCAAGATGAGCAAGGTGATTGCCACGGCGCTCCGACAAGCGCTGGGAGGATTGCTGGCGAGCGGCGGGACGGCTCGGCAGGATCGAACCGATCGCGATCTAGGGTATCCAGCGCTGTTTCTGATCGCGGGCGCAACGACCATCGCGATGGCGGCGTTCTTTCGATTCGTTGTGCTGGTCAACATGCCCGGGGCAACGAAACTCACGATTATCTCGGTGGCGCTCGCGCTGGGCGCCGCATTCCTGTTTACGACCGTCTCGGCGTGGGCGATCGCGATGATTTCGACGACGCCGATCTCCGGCATGACCGTGACGACGATCATCATCACCGCGGTCGTGCTGTTGAAAGCGGGGTTGCCGAAGAGCAATGAAGGAATGCTGGCGGTGTTGCTTGTCGGCGGCGTCGTGGCGTCTGCGCTTTCGATGGCCGGGACGCTCGTGACGGAGTTCAAGATCTCATACTGGCTGGGTGCGACGCCGCGGCGGGTTCAGGTCAGCGCGATCATCGCATCGGTTCTCGCATCGGCGCTGGTTACCGGGACGATCATGTTTCTCGCGAAGGCGTACGGTTTTGATCAGACGGTCAGCAAAGGGGCATTGCAAGCGCCGCAGGCGAACGTGATGGCGAGTGCGCTGCAGAGTTTTGTCGGCGGCGGACAGGTGCCCTGGGTTTTGTATGGCGTGGGCGCGGTGATCTCGGTCGTAATGACCATGTTGGGGATTTCGGGGCTTGCCTTTGCGCTTGGAATGTACCTCCCAATGGAATTGAACACTCCCATACTCGTCGGAGCGATCGTCGCGCACCTTATCTCGCGCAGCTCGTCGGAGGCGGGGACCATCAAGGCCCGCAATGACAAGGGAATTCTGATCGCCTCGGGATTGATCGCCGGCGGAGCAATCATCGGCGTGGTGTCAGCCATCCTCACCGCATTTGAAGTCAGCTGGGTAAAGGGGCGCGAATCGCCCTTCGATCCGCAGGTTGGGAATTGGTTGGGACTCATCGTGTTCCTGCTCCTTGGTGTCTGGGTCTACTGGGACTCGTGCCGGGCGAAAGCGGCAGCGGGTGGACCCTCTCTGGGACATTGATCCATCGGCCGACTCTTCGGATTCGCCGTTGTACTCAGCCGTTACGGGTGCTCCGCAATGACACAGAATCCAACGCTTGAAATGGCCGCGGTGCCGCCGGCTGGCGGGCGGTTCGATTGGCGGTACTGGACTTGCATCTGGGTCGAGGCGCTGGAGCGGCTCGCCTACTACACGGTGCGACCGGTCGCCGCGATTTACATCATGCAGGCGGATGACCCGGGCGGGTTGCACCTGACGGCGCTGCAGAAGGGGACAATCTTTTTCTGGTGGGCGGTCGTGCAGTCGCTGCTGCCGACGTTCACCGGCGGGCTGGCGGACCGATACGGGTATCGCAAGACATTGGCGTTTTCGCTCGTGATGAACACGCTGGGGTACCTCATCATGGCGGGGTATCACGGGTACAGCGGGTTCATGACGGGAGTCATCGTGCTGGCGGGCGGGACGGCGTTCTTCAAGCCGGCGCTGCAGGGAACGCTGGCGCATACGGTGACGAAGGAAACGGCGTCGGTCGGCTGGAGCATTTTCTACTTCATCGTGAACGTGGGGTCGTTCATCGGGCACATGATTACGCCGGTGTTGCTGGGGCCGGTGGCGGTGCGGACGGCATTGAACTGGCGCTACGTTTTCATCGCATGCGCAGCGTTCTCGTTCGTCAACCTGGTTTCGCTGGTTCGATTCCCGAGCATTCCGAGCGGAGCGCCGCAGGACGAGAGCTTGATTGCGGTCATGCGGCGAACGATCGTCAACGTGTTCGAGCCGCGGCTGATGGCGTTCTTGCTGATCATGTCGTGCTTCTGGATGATGATGTATCAGCTCTGGGACTTGCAGCCGAACTTCATCGAAGATTGGGTCAACAGCGCGCAGGTCGCGAAGCACTCGCCGATCAAAGCGTGGGTTGAGACCGGGCCGGATGGACGGATGCGCGTGCAGCAGCAGGTGCTGCTGTCGCTGAACTCGATCATGATCGTGCTGTTTGTCGTGCCGGTCGGGTGGATGGTCCGCAAGATGCGGACGGTTTCGGCCATGTTTTTCGGGATGCTGGGTGCGACGGGGGGCGTGCTCGTGGCGGGGCTCACGCAGAACGGGTGGTTTCTGTTGCTGGGGATCGTGCTGTTCTCGCTGGGTGAAATGCTGACAGGGCCGAAAAAGAGCGAGTACCTCGGATTGATCGCGCCGCATGGGAAGAAGGGCTTGTATCTCGGCTACGTGAACATTCCGACGGGGCTCGGGCAGGGGTTGGGGAACCTTCTCGCGGGCTGGGTGTACGGTCAGTTCGGCGAGAAGGCGACGTTGGCGCTGCGGTACATGGCGGAGAACAAGCTCGTGCCGCTGAAGGGCGAGTGGAACGGCCAAGTGGCGGCGCTGTCGGAGGTGACGGGTGTAACACGGACCGAGGCGTTCGTGAAGTTACAGGGGCTGCTGGGGAAAAGCGGGACCGAAGTGACGCAGATCTTGTGGGATCGATACGACCCGCAGTATTACGTCTGGCTGCCGTTTGCGGCCATCGGCATCTTTGCCGCGATCGCCCTCGCAATCTTCGGTCAGATGGCCAAGCGGTGGAAGGATATGAACGCCTGAGACAACGTCCACGAGACCAAAAGTCGAAACGTCGAAGTGTGAACGCGAAGCGCGCCGCGCGGATCAACCTCGTGCCGGAGCGCATCGTCTCGGGAGGTCAGACGGGGGCGGATCGGGCGGGGCTGGATTGGGCGATCACGGCTGGGATCGGGCATGGCGGATGGTGTCCGTCGGGGCGGCGGGCGGAAGACGGCGTCATTCCGCGGCGCTACCAGCTGCGTGAAACGCCGTCCCGGGCCTATTCGCAGCGGACACGATTCAATGTTCGAGACTCGGACGGGACGGTGATCATCTCGGTGGGCCGTCGATTGCGCGGTGGATCGGCTTTGACCTATCGGGTTGCGCGCGAGTTGCAACGGCCGGTGCTACACCTGGGCGGCGGCCGGCCGTTGAGGGAGCTTGTTGAACGATTGCAGTCCTTTGTTCGGCGGCATCGAATTCGCGTGCTGAACGTGGCCGGACCGCGGGCTTCGACCGAATCGACGGTCGCCGTGCACGTACATCTCATCCTTGTTTGCGCGTTTGGCCCGTACCTTCGACGATAACTTCGAAGCCGCGAGGCGGAGCCTGCATTGCGGCGGCGAGCTTTGCGCGCTCCCATTTCTTGACGAGGGGGCTAAGCACGAGCAGGACGAAGCCCGAGACAAATGAGCAGATCACGATGATGCCGAAGAGCTTTTCGAAGCCCCAGTTGCTCGAGCGGCTCGCGAACGCACCGGCTGCGACGTGGCCGAATGCGGTGCAGAGGAACCACATTCCCATGAGCATGCCGGCAAGTTTGACGGGGGCCATCTTGGTGACCATCGAGAGGCCGACCGGCGAGAGACAGAGTTCGCCGGTGGTCTGAAAGAGATAGGCGAGGATCAGCAGGATGAGGCTGGCCTTTGCGCCGCCGTTCACCTGTCGGGCGGCGAGCACGAGCAGGGCGAATCCGATGCCCATCTGAAAGAGGGCGAGAACGAATTTCATTGGGGAAGAGGGTTCGAGGCCGGCACGGTTGAGCCTTACCCAGAGCCAGGCGAATAGAGGGGCGAGAACGACGATGAAGATGGCGTTGACAGACTGAAAGACCGACGCGGGGATCTCGGTGCCGAATACGACGCGGTTGACGTGGCGATCGGTGAAGAGGTTGAGGGAACTGCCCGTCTGTTCGAAAAAGGCCCAGAAGGCGATCGAGAAGAACGCGAGGACCAGGATGACGAAGATTCCGCCGCGTTCGACAGGGCCGCTGCGGAGCGCCTCCCAGATGACGTAAAGAAAGAATGCGCCGCCGACGATTGGGGCAGCGAAGGCCTCGACAACGTGGGGCATGGAGACGAGATAGGCGATCACGGGGACAGCGACGACGATAACGAGGTAGAGGGTCAGTTCGTTGGGAAGGCCGATGGGGCTGCGTTCGCGGAGGGCTTCGACCCGCGGCGGGAGGCCGCGGTGTCCGAGGATGTGCTTGAACATGATGAAGCACGCGAGACCAAGCAGCATGCCGATGCCGGCGAGGCCGAAGCCGTACTGGAAGCCGTACTTTTCGCCAATCCAGCCGCAGATGAGCGGCGAAAGCGCCGCGCCGACGTTGATGCCCATGTAGAAGATGGTGAAGGCGCCATCGCGGCGCGGGTCGCCGGGCTTATAGAGCGTGCCGACGGTCGTCGAGATGTTCGGCTTGAAGAAGCCGTTGCCGATGATGAGCAGCGCGAGCGAGCTGTAGAACGCGGGCTTGCCCTGCGGGATGACGCCGAAACCGGCGAGTGAGAGGCCGAACTCGCCGATGGCCATGAGGATGCCGCCGAGGATGATGGCGCGGCGGTAGCCGAGCAGGCGATCGGCGAGCATTCCGCCGAGCAGCGGCGTTGCGTATAGCAGGCCGTTGTAGGCGCCGTAGGAGAGTGAGGCGAAGTCGTCTTTGAAGAGAAACGTCTTCGTCATGTAGAAGATGAGCAGGGCGCGCATGCCGTAGAAGTTGAAGCGCTCCCACAGTTCGGCGAAGAAGAGGACGTAGAGGCCGATGGGGTGGCCGAGGAAAGTCTTTGCGGAGGGGTCGTGGGGAGCGTAGTCGAGAGCCGGCACGCCGGGGCTGTTCTTCGACGTCATGCGAGGGTCCTTTGCTCTGATCGGCGGCTTCGTACTCGATTGAGGATACCAATCCATGTGGGGGATTGCCAATGTCGGGTGGGCTTGCATGGGAGTAGTGGCGTGGGAGAATTGAGGCGTCATGGAGCCAAGGGAGGGTATTGCGATGAGAAGCGTGGTGATTGCCGGGGTCGGAATCGCGTCGTTCTGCGGGATGTCTGCCGCGGCCGATAAGCTGAAGGCGCTGCCGGAGTTTCCAATGAAGGAGCGGGTTGCGCGGTATGCGCCGGTGCGGCTGACGGCCGACGTCAGCAAGCTGACGCCGAACGAGCGGAAGATGATCGCGCTGCTGATGCAGGCGGCGGAGCAGATGGACCGCGTCTTCTGGCTGGAGGCGTGGGGCGAAAAAGAGAAGCTGCTGAGTTCGATTGCCGACGCGGACGCGCGGCGGTACGCGGAGATCAACTATGGGCCGTGGGACCGGCTGGACGACGATAAGCCGTTCCTGGCAGGCATCGGCGCGAAGCCGCTGACGGCGAACTTCTATCCGCACGATCTGACGAAGGAGCAGTTTGAGCAGTACGTGGCGAAAAACCCGTCGGAGGCGGCGGCGCTAAAGAGCCAGTACACGGTGGTGGTGCGCGACGGGGCGAAGCTGAAGGCCGTCCCCTATCACCAGCACTTCGCGGCGCTGACGCAGACGGCGGCGGCGAAGCTGCGGGCCGCGACAGTCCTGTGCGAGGACGCTGGGCTGCGGAAATACCTGGAGCTGCGTGCCAAGGCGCTGGAGACGGACGACTATCGCGAGAGCGACTTCGCGTGGCTGGAGATGAAGACGAACACGCTCGACTGCGTAATCGGGCCGATCGAGACGTACGAGGACAAGCTGTTCGGCTACAAGGCGGCCCACGAGTCGTACGTGCTGATCAAGGACAAGGAGTGGAGCAAGCGACTGGAGCGGTATGCGGCGCTGCTGCCGGATTTGCAGAAGGGGCTGCCGGTCGCGGCTCCGTACAAGGCCGAGAAGCCGGGGACGGACTCGGACCTGAACGCATACGACGCTGTCTACTACGCGGGGGACTGCAACGCCGGTGCGAAGACAATCGCGATCAACCTGCCAAACGACGAAGAGGTGCAGCTCAAGAAGGGGACCCGGCGGCTGCAGCTCAAGAATGCAATGCGGGCGAAGTTTGACAAGATCCTGGTGCCGATCGCCGATCGATTGATCGCCTCGGAGCAGCGGAAGCATATTACGTTTGATGCGTTCTTTGGGAATACGATGTTCCACGAGGTGGCGCATGGGCTGGGGATCAAAAACACGATCAACGGGAAGGGAACGGTTCGCGAGGCGCTGAAGGACCAGGCGGGGGCGCTGGAGGAGGGGAAGGCGGACATCCTCGGGCTGTATCTGGTGACGCAACTTGTAAAACGCGGCGAGTGGAAGCAGGCGGCTGCGATGGACCACTACGTGACGTTCATGGCGGGGATCATCCGATCCGTTCGATTTGGGGCGGCAAGCGCGCACGGGCGGGCGAACATGGCATGCTTTAATTACTTTCAGCAGGCCGGGGCGTTCAGCGTGGATTCGTCGAGCGGCCGGTACAAGGTCGATGCGGCGAAGATGGAAAAGGCGGTGGAAGGGCTGGCCGGAAAGATTCTGAAATACCAGGGAGATGGCGACTACGCCGGCGTGAAGGCGTGGTCGGAGGAGAGCGGGAAGATCAGTCCGCAGCTCCAGACGGCGCTGAACGAATTGGCGAAGGCGAACATCCCGGTGGACATCGTCTTTGAGCAGGGGCCGGCGGAGCTGGGTTTGGGGCAGTGAAGCGATCGCGCGCCGAGTCGGGTGAAATTGAGTACCGCGAAATCACTCCGTCCGATTGGGCCGTGGTGGAGCGGTTGTTTGGCGCGAAGGGGGCGTGCGGGGGTTGCTGGTGCATGTGGTGGCGCGTGGAGCGCGGGGGGAAGCTGTGGGAGCAGACCAAGGGGGCGCGGGCGAAGCGATTGATGAAGGGGCTCATCGCGGCGGGGCGGGCGCGGGCCGTTATCGCGTTTGATGGTGAGCAGCCGGTGGGGTGGTGTACGTTCGGGCCGCGCGGCGATTTTCCGAGACTTGAAACGGTGAAGGCCTATCGACCGCCGGACAGCACGTCGGTGTGGTCGATTCCGTGTTTTTTCATCCTGCCGACGCATCGGGGGCGCGGCGTGGGAAGCGGGCTGCTGGCGGCGGCGATTGCAGCTGCGCGGCGAGCAGGGGCAAGGGTAATTGAAGGATATCCAGTGACGAAAACGAAGGATGGGCGGGAGTTGCCGGCTGCGTTTGCGTGGACCGGGCCGCTGGCGATGTTTGAGGCGTGCGGGTTCCAGGAGGCGAGCGCGGTGAATCCGCGGCGGCCGTTGGTGCGGCTGACGGTTTCAGCCGGCGGGTCGGGTCGGACTACGGGTTCCGGGCGCGAAGCCGGTGCGCGGCGACGATCAGTTCGGCGGCATGCGGCGGAGGGAAGTGGTCGAGATTGATTCCGAGGTCGAAGCGTGACAGGTCGGCGGCTTCGACGCGGAAGTGATGGCGAATGAATTCGGCGCGTTCTTTCTCGACGTGTTCGAGTTCCTTTCTGGCGTGGGTGGGGTCGAGGTGATTGGCGGCGGCGAAGGCGGCGACGCATGCGTCGCGGCCGGCGGCGATGCGGACGCGCAGGCCCCGCTCGCGCGGCAGAATCAGATCGACGCCGCGGCCAATGAAGATGGCGTTGCTCCCTCGCGCCAAGGCCAGCGTTGCCTCGACCAGCTTGCGGAAGTAGTCGTTTCGGATGAAGTCCGGATGCAGAAACGCCGTCGTCGCCTCTTCGATCCAGGTCATATCGCGGCCGTCGAGCGAGCGGTAGACCTCTTCCCGCATTTCGTCGTTGCCGGCCATTGTCTGAAGAATCTGGCGGTCGAAGACCGGCCAGCTGAGCTTTTCACCGACGAGCCGGGCGACGGCATCGCCCTCGCAGCCGACAGCGCGGGAGATCGTGATGAAATCGTGAACGACTCGGGCGGCCGCCGGCAGCGGCGCCCGTTGTTTGCGGGCGATACTCCAATCGCGGAGTTGGCGCTCGATGGCTCCCGCGAGTGCAGGGTCGTGTTTGAATTGTCGCTCTGACATCCGAATCTCCGTGGCGAGACGTACGAATTGCCGCCGATATTCTAGCGGAAGTGAACACTGCCGCCGAGTCACGAAGAGATTCACGCCAGGCCGGGCGGCCGTCGGCGAGCGGCCGCGGGCTTCTATTCGAACTGTTGGCGGGGTACGCGATCATCTTCACATGGTCGGCCATCGGGCCGCGCGACCGGTTGACGTGGGCGCTGGAGGTTGCGCCGGCCGCAGCCGGGCTCGTGATCCTGATCGCGACGTGGAGGCGGTTCCGGTTTACTCGGCTCGCCTATCTTGCGATGTGGTTGCATGCGGTGATCCTCATGGTGGGAGGACACTACACCTACGCGGAAGTTCCGATTGGGAACTGGGTGCGCGAGTGGCTGGGATTGGCGCGGAATCATTACGACCGGTTGGGGCATGTAGCACAGGGATTTTTTCCAGCGATCGTCGTCCGCGAACTGCTGATTCGTACGTCGCCGTTGCGGCCGGGCAAGTGGTTGTTTGTCTTGACCACGTGCGCGTGTCTGGCGATCAGTGCGTTCTATGAATTGATCGAATGGTGGGTGGCGGCGGCGACCGGGACGGCGGCGGAGGCGTTCCTTGGAACGCAAGGGGATGTGTGGGATACGCAGTGGGACATGTTTCTGGCGCTATGCGGGGCGATCAGCGCACAGCTGGTCCTCGGCCGGGCTCACAATCGAGAACTGGATGCGATGCTACAATCAACAATGTCGTAAGGGGCCGGCGGGGGATCAGCGATCAAGGTACTCTTTTTCGAGTGTCTGGAAGGTGCCGTTCTGGGCGATGAGGGTGGCCCACGTGTCGAGCGATTTTTGATCGATCACCTTGTAGTCGCCGCCCGTGGCCTTGGCGAGCTGGCGAAGCGGCTTTTGATGCTCGCCGAGGGCGATGACGTTGACGACCATGCCGACGGCCTTTGCCTGGCGGCGCATCTCGGAGACGACTTCGGTGTCCATGGTCTGGCCGACGACGAGGAATAGCTTGTCAGGGCGCTGCCGCGCGGCTGCGGAGAAGGCAGCCGGCAGGTCTGCGTTACCGACGGGAGCGCCGGCATTGAGGAGCTCGCGGGCATTCTGGTAGGCGGACTTTGAAGCAAACTCGATCTGGCGGACGTGCGGGCCTTCCGAAGTTGCGAGCACCACGCCAAAGCGTTGCGAACCGGCTTGGAGATGGAGCATCGCGACGCTCGTCAGACGCGTGAGGGTGCCGTAATAGGGGGCGACGTTCTTGCTGGTGTCGATCACCCAGGCGATGCTGCCGTCGCTCATGTCTTGTGAGAGATAAGTCTGAATGGCCTTGGGCGGTGCGGGCCAGCGCGTGATGTAGATGGCGTCCGTGCTGTCGGCGGATGCATCCAGGAGGTCCTCGCTTCCGCCGGTGAGTGTCATCTGGCTTGCGGCGCGCTTGGTCTCCTCGTACTTGCGGACCAATCCAACCGTGCCGACGGAGGCGGCGGTGACGATGGAGACCGCGCTAACCGCGACCCACCACTTGGTGAGAAGCGTGGCGGCGATGGCGATCTTCGGCTTGGCGACGATTGCGGCTGCACCTGCAGCACCAACCACGGTCGCGGCGGCAACGCCAGGGGCCGCGCGATGAACACGTGCGGCGGTTGCTTCGGAGATTAGTCTGGGACGTGTCGGACGGGATGTCGGCAACGCGACGGCACGCGCCGGCGCTGGAACATCCATCGCGCAGCCGCAGTGCTTGCAGCGGCACGTAGCCCCGGCGAACGCATCGTGAAGAACGAGCGCCGCTCGGCATCGTTGACAGACGACCTTCAGTGGCATGCGGACTTCCGGGCCCTTAGGCCACCAAGCCCGCGATAACGAGGAGAACGAAACCTAGACTGCCCTATTTCGCGACATGCGTATGGCGTACACCTGTCGCGCCATCCGTGGTCGGGCGAGTCCGGGAACCCTCGCCATCGCTGCTACTTATTCTAGTGACCAAAGATACAGAAAACGGGGGGTGTTTGTCCAGCCCCGCGGTCCATTAATGTTCAGCAAATTCACAGTTAGGCCTCCTTTGGCTGGAACCAAGGGGGGGGCGTCGGCATAAACCGAGCCCTTCCAATGTAACGGTCGGGCATACATCACCCCATTAGCTTGCTTCAGGCCGGATTTTTCTTTTGCAATTGCAAAAGCGTCGCGGAGAGTGCCGATGCGGTCGATCAAGCCGTTTTCGAGGGCCTGGGGTGCGGTATAGACCCGGCCATCGGCGATCCCGTGGACTTTTTCTGTCGGAATAGCGGGGCGGCCCGTTTGGACGACCTCGACGAAGCGGGCGTAGAGGTTGTCGATGATGGCCTGGAAGTACTGGCGCTCCTTGGGGGTCATGTCGCGGAGCGGGGAGCCGGCATCTTTCATGGGGCCGGAGGTGATGGCGTCGGTTTTCACGCCAATTTTGTCGAGAGTCCCGGCGAACGAGACGGTTTGCATGATGACGCCGATGCTGCCGGTGATAGTGGTTCGCTCGGCGACAATCTGATCGGCGGCGCAGGCGGCGTAATAAGCGCCGCTGGCGGCGACGTCGAGGAAGAGGGCAATAACGGGTTTCTTCGTCGTCGTTCGGAAGTGGAGTATTTCCTGGTACATGATGTCGCTGGCGGTGACAGTGCCGCCAGGGGAGTTGATGCGGAGTATGACTGCTTTGACCCTTGAGTCGCGCGCGGCGCGTTCGAGTTTTTCGGTCAGTAGCGCGACGGGGTTCTCGCCGGTGGTGCCCAGCAGGCCGGTTTCGACGTCGTCTTCGATCGCTCCTTGGATGTCGATGAACGCAATCTTGTCGGTGAGGACTCCGCCTTCACGCAGAACGACGCGCTCTTCGAGGGTCTGGTCGGCGGGGACGGGAGTGATTCGGTAGCCGCCGGAGGGCGAGCAGGCCAGCAACGACACGAATGCCAGCGCGGCTGCAACAGGGGGTAAACGGCGAGAGAACATCAGTAACTCCTTTGGTCAGACACGATTTCGGGGTGGAGGTTATTCTAAAGTGCCGGAAGGACAAGGAGCGGCGGACGACGATGAGGATGACGGCGGATGAATTTGCGGCGGTCGTGAGCGAGGCGATCGCATCGATTCCGGAGGATTTGCGGGGATATCTGGAGGGCGTCGCCATTGACGTGGCGGACGAACCGACAGCGGACGAGCTGCGAGAATTGGGGGTTCGGCGCCGGGATGAGCTGCTGGGGGCCTACTTCGGGACGCCGCTGACGGAGCGGAGCGTCGAGGACGCGCGGCTGGGCGATCGGATCGTCGTCTACCAGCGGAACCTGGAGCGAATGTGCCGGACGCGGGAGGACCTGGTGCGGCAGGTTGCGGTGACGGTGCTGCACGAGGTCGGGCATCATTTTGGATTGGACGAGGACGATCTCGAGGAACGGGGTTTCGGCTAGTCGGCGGGCGCGGCGGCGCACTTCCGGTCGCGCGGCGGACGAGTAAGATGGGGCCGGCACATGGCGGACGTCTTCATCAGCTATGTTGAAGAGGATGGAGAACTCGTCGACGAGATTGCGCGCGGGCTGAATTCGGCGGGGTACACGACCTGGCGCTACCAGAAAGACGTCGCGGCGGGGGATGACTACCTGCTCGAAACGCGACGGAATATCGAGCAATGCAAGGCGTTCCTGCTGCTGTTGTCGCCGATGGCAATCACATCGGACCAGATCGACAAGGAAGTCGTGCGGGCCCACGAGTGCCATAGGCCGTTCGTGCCGGTTCTATCGGGGATTACGTACGATGAGTTCGGCGCGCGGCAGCCGAAATGGCAACAGGCGGTCGGCAGCGCGACAGCCGTCGCGCTTCCGCCAAGCGGCGACGTCGATGCCGTCATGGATCGACTGATCGAGGGGATCGAGCGGCGGACGGCTGGCGGCGGGAAAGATGACGGAGCGTGGAAGGAGCGGGCGCGGCGGGTGCGACGGCCGCGGCGGTGGGTGCGGCGTGCAGTTGTCGTGGGGGTTGTGCTGCTAGCAGCGGGCGGAGCGGCGTTCGCGTATTTCGAGAAATTGGTCAGCGACGCGAAGGCGACGGCGAACCGCCAGTATTCGTCCGGCGATCTGACCGGCGTGCTGGTTTCGCTGGACTGGCTGCTTCGCTGGCGGCCGGGCGATGTGGAAGGGCGACTCTTGCGGTCGCGGGCGTACGGCCGGCTTAGCCAGTACAGCGAAGCGGCAAAGGATCTGGACTACGTACTGGAGCGGCATTCGGAGAATAGTGAGGCGCACTATCTCCGTGGCGTGACGTACGACAACGAGGGGAAGCTGGACGACGCATTGCGCGAGTTCGACCGGTCCCTGGCGCTGGGGTATCCGCCGGGTGGCGCGCTGTACTCAAAGGGACAGATTCTCAACGATCAGGAGAAGTACGGCGAGGCGGAGAAGTGCTTCACGACTTTGATCGAGCGCGACTCCAACGACGCGGACGCCTACTACGGGCGCGGCGTGTCGAAGGCCGGTCGCAAGGACTTTGACGGAGCGCTGGAAGACTTCAACCAGGTGATTCTGCGACGGCCGGACTGGGGCGACGCGCTGGCGAAGCGCGGGCTCGTGCGCGTGGAACTATTCCGCGCGTTCGCCAGTTCGGAGCTGGCGCGTCGCGGGACCGACCGCAACGATGCGGCCGTGTTCGAGCAGGTTCGAATGTATATCGACTCCGCTGCAAGGGACATCGAGCGCGCGATTGACAGCTCCAGCATTGATCCAGATATGCGCACCCGACTGCAAAAGGGGCTGACGTTTCTGCGCTTCATGCAGCAGGGAATGGCGAACCAGCGGTTCGACGCGCGGGAGTTCAAGCGGCTGGTGATGTCGATGGACCTTGGAAACGCGGCGACCACGCAGATGCTGGAGAAACTGCCTGAGGAGCAGCCGGCGACATCGGCGTCGGGCCCGAGCGCGACGATTCTGAGCGCGGATGTTCAGCACGGTATTCGCGATCGGCAGGGGCGGCCGGGATTTGTGATCTTCGCGACGATTGAGATACGCGGGGCACGGGACCGGCCGTGCAGCGCCAAGGCGACGATCTTCAACAAGCGCGGCGAAAACGTCCCGGCACTCAGCGAGGAGTACGCCAATTCGGTGAAGCAACTCATGGCGCGGGCGGACTTCACGCCCGTGCGCGATCCGGATCACATCCGCGATCTGGCTTTGTTTGTGCCGTACGACCAACTGCCGCCCGGCGAGGACGACTACACATTTTTGATGGCCGTTCTGGACGGGCGGAATGAGATCTCGGCCGGGCGATACGAGGGGCGGTTCTACGCGGGCAATTTGCCGCAGTCTCCGCCGGGCAGGGAGCGGGCGCCGGGGCCGGGGCCGGCGAATCAATTCAGCGTGGTGAAGGACGTGAAGGTCAGCGTCGAGCACCATGTCAAAGGACCGGACGGGCGCGATTGCATGCGGCTGACGGCGCGATTCGACATCGCAAACGCGAAGGGGCGGCTGTGCAAGGTCGGGGCGAATTTTCTCGGGCCGGATTATCGGCGCATCTTGGCACGCTCCAAGCTGTTCTCCGATCCTAAGGGGCAGCTCTTCGCATTTCGCGGCTTTACCCCGAACGCAGAAGAGTCGTCCGAGACGATTCGATTCCTCGTCCCGTACAACGAGTTGCCCGACGCGAAGGGACCGTACCGGTATGCGGTTGCGGTATTCGACGGGGAAGACCAGATCAGCGAGGCGACGCTGGGTGACGTAGGAGAGATCGGCGAAGCACGGAAGGAGAACTGAGCATGTCATACGTTCCGAAGCCGATTTCGACGGCGAATGTTCGCGTGCCGGACGAGGTTGCGGCGCTAAGTGAACGGTTGGCGCGCAATGCGCACGAAGTCTGGGCGTCGGAGCGCATGGCGGCGGGTTGGCGACTCGGACCCGAGCGGAACGACTCCCGCAAGGAACATCCGTCACTGGTTCCGTACGAACAGCTGTCGGAGGCGGAGAAGGAGTACGACCGGAAGGTGTCGATGCAGACGATCAAGGCCATTCTGGCGATGGGTTTTCGAATTGTGCCCGAACGCGAGGTCAGAACGTGACGCCGGAGGTCAGTCTTAAGCCGCCGGAGGTTGCGCGCTCCGGCGCCGCGCTGCCGGACGACATGCTCGACTCGGAATTGCCCGAGAGCGGCCCGTTGCGGGAGGCGCTGCGGATCATCCGGGATCGACTGGAGCGGGTTTATCTCGACGCGGATGCGGAGGCGATGGTGCAGTTTCGTCGCCATCGCCGAATCACCCGATGGGCGACAGTTTTTGGCGCGGCGGCGGTGGTTGTGTCGGTGTTGTCGCTCGTGGCGCAGGTCTGGCCGGCAGGGCACGACGCGAAACCCGGCGCGGGGCAGGATCACTGGATTTCGATTGCGGAGGGGCTGTTTGTCCTGATCGCGATCTGGGCTGTTATCCGGGGTGTGCGGGCGAAGTTTCATCCACTGTGGCTGCTGGAGCGGCACAAGGCCGAGCGGTGTCGGCTGATCAAGTACCAGGCGCTGATCGACGAGCGACCATGGCTGGGGGATGCGGCGGCGCTGGCGGCATGGTCGCGCGAGCTTCAGACCGAGGCCGAACGGCTGCGGCTTTTGACGTTGCATGATCTGGAAGAGTGGGCGGCGGCGGATCATGTGCCGGGAATGCCGGCGTACGAAGCAATGCCGGCGGAGGCGGGCGCGGCGGTTCACGAACTCGTGGAGTACTACCGGCTGCGGCGGCTGGCGAAGCAGATGAGCCATTTCGCGCGGCGGATCGAGAAGGATGAGGCGGCGGATCGGGCGACGCGGGTGTGGCCGGCACGGATGTTTTATCTCAGTATCGTTTGCGCGCTGCTCCACCTGACGATTCACCTGATCCACGAATTGACGCACGGAACATCGGAAGCGTGGCATTACGTTGAGATGGCAAACGCGGTGCTGCTGCTGTTGGCGGTGGTGCTGCCGGTGATCGGGGCGGCGATCCGGACGTGGCGCGGGGCATGGGAGTTCGCGCGGAACACCGTTCGGTTTCGGGCGAAATACTTCGGCCTGGATCACTATTCGACGGGATTCACGAAGGAGGCGCCGGCGGCGTCGCTGATGCGGCAGATGTGGTACTGCGAACAAATCCTCCAAACGGAGCATCGCGAGTGGCTGCGACTCATGATGGAGGCGGAGTGGTTCGGTTAACGTTGGCGGCTGCGGCGTTGTCCGGGGGCGTCGGACGCTTATACTCGTTGCGCTCGGTTTACAGAGATTGTCGCAACGACGGGGCTTGACCCAATGACCAGTGTGACGGAGCGGACGGGCAGCAGCGTCCTCGTTGAGCCGTATCATGAGGCGTTCGCGGCCAAGGATCGGCCGCGCGATCATTATCGATTGATGCAGGAGCGGCTCGACGCGCTCGGGCTCTCCGAGTTGAAGCGGTTGCAGCAGGCCGCCGACCTGTCGTTCCTGCGACAGGGGATCACGTTCACGGTCTATGGCGAGGCGGAGGGAACGGAGCGGATTTTCCCGTTCGATATTCTGCCGCGCCTGGTGACGGCGGAAGAGTGGGACGTGCTGGAGCGGGGACTCGATCAGCGGATCACGGCGCTGAACCTCTTTCTCGATGACATTTATCATCGCGGGCAAATTCTCGACGACGGCGTCGTGCCTGCCGAGCTGATCTATTCGTGCAAGCACTACCGGCCGGAGATGAAGGGCGTCCGCGTTCCGGGCAAAGTGTATTTGACGGTGGTCGGGTCGGACCTGGTGCGCCTGCCGAACGGCCGGTTCGCGGTGCTGGAGGACAATCTGCGGGTGCCGAGCGGCGTTTCGTACATGCTGGCGAATCGGCAGGTGATGAAGCGCGTCTTTCCGGCGATGTTCAACGACTACGCCGTCCGATCGATCGACCAGTACGCACAGTGGCTATTGACGGCGCTGCGGGAACTCGCACCGGACGGCAAAGAGAACGCATCGGCCGCGCTGCTGACGCCGGGGGTCTACAACTCGGCCTATTTCGAGCACGCGTTCCTGGCGAGGCAGATGGGTATTCCGCTGGTCGAGGGGCGAGACCTGGTTGTGATTGATGATCGTGTCTATCAGCGGACGACGGCCGGGCTAAAGCCGATTGACATCATCTATCGGCGTATCGACGACGACTTTATCGATCCGGTGGTGTTCCGGGCTGACTCTCAGCTTGGCGTTCCGGGGATCATGCAGGCGTATCGCAGGGGAAACGTGACGCTGGCGAATGCGCTGGGGACCGGCGTCGCGGATGATAAGGCAATCTACGCGTACGTTCCGGACATCATCCGTTATTACCTGAAGCAGGATCCGATTATCGACAACGTCGAGACGTACATCCTTGCGCGCGAGCAGGATCGGCTGCACGTCTTGGACCGGTTGCATGAGCTGGTGGTGAAGGCGGTCGGCGAGGCGGGCGGCTACGGGATGCTCATCGGGCCGCACGCGGCGGCGGCGCAAATCGGAGAGTTTCGCGAGAAGATTCTGGACAATCCTCGGAATTACATCGCGCAGCCGACGCTTTCGCTCTCGGTCGGATCGTGCTTCCTCGAGGATCAGTTTCAGCCGCGGCATATCGACTTGCGGGTGTATGTGCTCTATGGGAAGCGGGCGCGAATCGTGCCCGGCGGACTGACGCGGGTGGCGCTGCGGCGCGGTTCGCTGGTGGTGAACTCGTCGCAGGGCGGCGGCAGCAAGGATACGTGGGTATTGAGCAACGGAGACGGACGTTGATGCTGGCGCGCGTGGCGGACAGCTTGTACTGGATGGCGCGGTATCTGGAGCGCGCGGAGCATACGGCGCGGCTGCTGGAGGCACAGCTTGAGCTAGCGCTGGACGAGGCCCCACATGCGGCGTCGTTGGGGTGGATCTGCCTGTTGAACGGTTTGCGGCTCGATATGCCGCTGGGGGCTTCGGTTTCGCCCCGGGATGTGACGGCGGCGCTGGTTTTCGATCCGCAGCAGCCGAATTCGCTGATGAACTGCGTGTCGGCGGCTCGGGAGAACGCGCGGCAGATTCGTGAGCAGCTGACCGGCGAGATGTGGGAAGAGTT
>CAZONT010000040.1:20644-25296 GCA_964581285.1 uncultured Planctomycetaceae bacterium
TGAATCGGCTGTACCTGTTCCTGCGCGAGCTGAAGATCGACGGCATCTGGCAGAGCGGGACGGTGGAGTCGCTGCACGAGATCCGGCGCGGGGCGATGGCGTTTGCCGGCGCGGCCGACGCGACGCTCGATCATGGCGAAGGGTGGGAGTTCATCCGCCTCGGGCGGTTCATGGAGCGGACGATCAACGTGGCTTGGCTGCTCGACGCCCATTTCGGGATGCGCGGGATTGAAGATTGCGAGCCGAGCGCAGAGGACACCGTGGCGTGGGCGGGTTTGCTGCGGGGATGCGCTGCGTTCGATCCGTACTGCAAGCGATACACGGTGGCGCTGAATCCGCGTCAGATACTGGCTTTTCTCATGTTAGACGGGGATTTTCCCAATTCGGTGCGGTTCTCGGCGGCTCAGATTGAGCTTGCGGTCAACCAGATCGCAGACTGGACGGGAACGCCGCGCGGGTCGGCGGTCGTGCGTCACGCCGGTCGGCTGCATGCGGAGCTTGAGTTCGCGGCGACGACGGACGTCGTCGAGAACCTGAGCGAGTTCCTGCAGTCGATTGTGCAGCAGTGCTTCCGACTGCATGGGGAGATTTATCGCCAATACATCGATTACGCGGTTGAAACGCGCCTGCCGCAGCGGTTCGCGGCGGTCTGATCGGCGACAGTGGAGTCGGCGTTGCCTCGCTACCAGGTCAACCATCTGACTCGCTTCGAGTACGACGGAGCGGTGCGCGAAAGCGTCATGGAAGTGCGGATGCGCCCGCGCGAGGAAGCCGGGCAGACGTGCGAACAGTTTGCGGTGTCGACCGCGCCGCGGACGGTCGTCAGCGAGTACGTCGATCACTTCGGAAACTTTGTCGATTCGTTCACGCTTCCGCGGCCGCACGAGACGCTGGAAATCCGGGCGGAGGCGATGGTCGCGGTCTCGCCGGTGGCGTGCGGAACCGGGCGGGACGCGAGTTGGGATGAGGTCGCGGCTCTGAAGCGGGATCGCGAGCAGCACATGTGGCTGGCGGCAAGCCACTACGCGCGGACATCACCCATGCTCGAGGCGTTCGCCCGGGAGGCAGCGCCCGACGCGTCGCTTTCGCCGGAGCGTTGGCTGACGGCCTTGCGGGACCGTCTCAAGGAGTTGCTGCGATACGCGCCGAACAGTACGCAGGCGGATTCGCCGATCGAGCACTGCCTGGAGCAGCGAGCGGGCGTGTGCCAAGATTTTGCCCACATTTTCATCGCACTCGCGCGGCGACAGGGCGTGCCTTGCCGGTACGTCAGCGGGTATCTCTTTCATCGCGAGGGTGAAGCCGATCTATCGGGCGAGGACGCGACCCACGCGTGGGCCGAGGCGTTCGTGCCGGGAGTGGGTTGGATTGGGTTTGACGCGGCGAACGCCGCCGACGTCGGCGAGCGGCATATTCGGGTCGCGGTCGGGCGCGACTATCATGATGTGCCGCCGACGCGCGGCGTCTATCGCGGCGGCGCGACGCGTCGTCATGTCGTGCAGGTTCGCGTGCAACGCGTTGGCGTGCCGGCGGCGGTCGCTGAGGAGAAATGAGCGGTGAACGAATTTCAATGCCAGGTGCAGCAGGGACCGCAGGGCGTGCTGGCACAGCTCGTCGGAACGCTCGGCGCGGCGGAGGCGGAGTCGCTGGAGCAGAGACTGCTGAAAGTGATTGGCAATGAGCCGCGGCGCGTCGTGTTCGATCTGTCGGGCCTAGCGATGCTGGGGAGCGCGGGCATCGGGGCGCTGTTGAAACTGAAGCGGCGGGTGGAGTTGGTCGGCGGGCAGTTCTTCCTCTCGTCCGTGCCGAAGCCGATCGAGGAAATCCTCGTCTTGGCGAAGCTGAATCGACTGTTCAAAATGGCGGTGGCTGAAGCGTCGTCGGGCGAAAACGAGGGCGGCGCAAGTACGGTGGGCTGATCGGCGATCCGCGCGGGGTTACGAGACTTTTGAGCCGGGGGCAATGTCGGCGCTGGGCGCGAGCAGGATGACCTGCGCACGGTCGTCGGTGCTTGCGGCCAGGACCATGCCCTGACTCTCGACACCCCGCATCGCGCGGGGTTCCAGGTTCTTCAAGACGATGACGAGGCGGCCGACGAGCTGTTCGGGCTCGTAGTAGCCGCGGATGCCCGCGACGAGCTGGCGCTGCTCGGTTCCCACGTCCACCTTCAGAACGAGGAGGCGATCGGCGTTGGGGTGGTTCACGGCTTCGACCACGCGGCCCACGCGGAGATCGAGCTTGGCGAAGTCGTCGTACTTGATGAGGTTGGTTGGAATATCGCTCATCGGGGCTCCTCAGGAGTCAGATCGATGGTGTGAGGTTAGCGGTTGAGCGGTGCGGGACGCAAGCGGCAATTCGCGGGGACACTTCAGGGCGCAGCGAGGGCGAAGAGGGCGACGCTTGGCGGGCCGGACTGATTGGAAACGAAGACGATTGCCGAGGGTTGGAAGCCGCCGGGGAGTTGCTTGCGGTAGAAGTCGAGAAGTTCGGACGATACGCAGATACCCGAGGGGAGGGAGAGGATCGACTTGTCGTCAACGCGAAGCAGCGGACTCGCACGGCTGTCGAGCAATTCGAGTTGCTGCAACGCGGCATCGGTGACGAGAAGGCGGTCGCCGTCGCACGAAGCGATGTGCTTGGGGCGAAGGCGATCGTTCGACTGGTCGAGCGACTGCAACGCGGAGTGCGATGCGTCAGTGATGTAAAGGCGGCCGTCGAGAGCGTCGCTGAGGACAAGCCGGTCACCGAGGAGGCAGAGACCCGACGGAAAGCGCGGCGGAGGACTGCACGGGAGCGGGTCGTTCCAGTGTGAAGTCGTGAGGTCGTAGGGTCGGACGCACCGGCCGGTCATGTCGGCGACAAAGAGCCGGTCGCTTGCGGCGACGAGGGCGACGGGGCGGAATCGTTCGACGGGCGGGATGATGTATTGCAGCTTGCTCAGTGACTTGTCGAAGACGTGGATGCGGCCGGAGCGGGCATCGGCGACGTAGATGCGACCCGCGGAGTCGATGCAGACGGCGACGGGTTTGCCGAGATCGTCGAGGGACGACGATTCCTGCGTGTCGTAGTCGATGATGATGACGGATCCGACGGGCGGGTCGCAGATGAAGAGCCGATGGCCTGAGGTGGCGAGGCCGAAGGGTCGGGCGAGTGGGGTCTGCAAAAAGCCGGGTGCATCGCCGAGCCAGCGGCGGAGCGATGGGCGCAGGGTCGCGTCGATGGGGGCTTGGTCGATATTGCCGAGATAGATCATCCGGGGCTTGGCGGGTGGCGCCGGGAAGTAAACCATGGGCCGCTGCTTCTGCGAGCAGCCGGTGGCGAGTAGCGCGACAGCGAGTGCGGCGAGCGATGAATCTCGGAGTCGGGTCATTTGAGGTGGCAGGAGAGACAGAGGGCGGAGCGGCGGTCTGATTTCACGAGCATGCCGCGAATCCCGAGGGCGTTGTGCGGGTCGTGGCACGAGACGCATTCGACCCGGCTGTTGGGCAGCTTGATGGCACCTTCGCTTTCGAGCTGGGCGATCGAAGCGTACTCCCGACGGAGCGGCATGCGGTCGCGCTGGGAGGGCGGATAGCGGACGCCGACGGGGTGGTCGCGCTGTGGGTTCACGGTTGCGCCGGCGGCGAAGAAGTTCTCATCGCCGCCGCCGACGATTTCACTGGCAATCGTGCCATCGTGACAGGAAAGGCAGAGGACGGTAGAGCGGGCGAGCTGATACGTCGGGGTGGCGTCGAAGAGGCGCTGGGGAAGCGGAGGGGCAAAGTCGTCGTTCCAGACGTAGGGCAGCGTGGTCGCGCGACGGGCATCGGCCGGTGCGCCATGGCAGGGGGCGCAGCGGACGGCCAGGGGGTAGTCGGGGCCGTAGAAGTCGTGCGGGCTGCGGGCGAAGCCGGGAGTGGGGACGTCGGAAGCGGTGGGGCGCGTGGTGGGCACACGGCGGGGCGGAGCGTTGACATCGCCGAGCAGCGTCGCCCCGAGCAACAAGGCTATGAGATAGAGCAGCTTCATTTTCCGAGCCTGCCGAGGAGCTTGAGCTTCGGCGATGGTGCGGCGCCGGGGCCGTAGCCAAGATTGATGTGTGTCACGCCGTGGCACTGGAGCGTGCAGTTGCCCGTGTTCTTGCCGGTGTCCTGGTAGCGCACGGGCAGCAGGCCGCCGGCGGTCTGGACCGGGCGGACGACGAAGCGGTCAAAGTTGATAAGGTTGGTATGTTCGCCGGACGGTCCGCTGCCCGCCGGAATGCCGTGCGGGTCGTGGCAGACGGCGCACGGGGTCCGCGCCACGACGATGTGGAGGCGGTGAAGTGAAAAGCTGTCGTCGCGGAGGATGCTGGTGCGATCGTGGCACTGGTAACAAAGGGCGTAGGACTGGGCGCTCTCGACGCTGAGATCGCGGGTTTCGTAGCGCTGATTGAGCAGGGGTTGATAGCGCGAGCCGTGAGGCCCGTTCGGGCCGCCGCCGCCGACGGATTTGGCGTTTTCGGAGCTGTGGCAATCGGTGCAGGACATGACGGTGCCGGTGTTCCAGAGCGGAATGAGACTGACGACGTCCGGGTTGGCCCGCGGCGAGGTCACGGGGTGGAAGGACGGGTTGAACGGCTGGAACTCGCGGCGGGTGTTGCTCTCCTGGACCCAGCGGACGACGGTGGAGCG
>CAZONT010000041.1:0-24059 GCA_964581285.1 uncultured Planctomycetaceae bacterium
TTGGCAAGCTCGCGCCGCAGATCCTGGAGCGGTTTCCCAATTCGGTTCTGTTCGGTGGGCAGCTCGTGTTTCCACATGAGACGACACTGACGCGGCTGCTGCATAACTACACAATCTTTTCGCTGCAGCGGCGGTTCTATCATCGAGGGGTGCCGCTGGTGATTCTGCCGATCCGGGTGTGATGGTGAAGTCGGCCAGGCGCTGGCTCACAGATACTTGCGCAGTTCGCATTCGAGCGTAGCGCGTAGATGATGCCGCGCGTCGGGCGGGGCGGGGGCCGAGATATCACCTGGCGGCGTGAGCGAAATGATGCCGTCCAGCAGCCCGGCGGCGGGCTCGAATCCTCCGCCAACCGAGCCGACGACTGCGATGCATGGTACGCCGACCGAGCGTGCCAGCCGTGCGACCGACCCGACGACCTTGCCCATCAGCGACTGGCGGTCGAACCGGCCTTCGCCCGTGATGAGCAGGTCGGCATCGGCCAAACGCTCCGGCAGATGCACCGTCTGCATTACGAGGTCGGCACCCGGGACAATGATCGCCTCGCCGAATGCCAGCAACGGCAGCGCCGCGCCGCCTGCCGCGCCGCTGCCCGGCTCGTCGCGCAGGGCACGGCCGGACGTGCCTTCCAACAGGCCGACCCAGTTTGTCAGCCCGCGTTCGAGTAATTGAATGGCGCCTGCGTCGGCTCCCTTTTGCGGTCCGAACACGGCCGCGGCGCCGTTCGGACCGAGCAGCGGATTCAGCACATCCACCGCGACGGCGATGCTCGTCGATCCGAGGCGCTCGACGAGCGGCTCGATCTCAATCCGGCGGACGTCTGTCAATCGGGCCGGTGTGAGCGGGGCGGCGATCCCGCGTCCGGCCACGTCGATCAGCGTCGCGCCAAGTGCCTGCGCGATTCCGCAGCCACCATCGATCGTGGCCGAGCCGCCGAGTGCGAGGATGATGCGATCGACTTCGGCCGCCAGGGAAGCCGTCAGCAATTCGCCGACTCCAAACGTGGATGTGTGAAGCGGGTTTCGTCTCTCGCCGGGTACGAGCGTCAGCCCTGCCGCCGTCGCCAGCTCGACGACGGCGGTCGACGCCTGATCGATCAGGCCGACTTCCGCGGTGATGGGTTCATGGAGCGGTCCGTGGCACGCTACCCGGCGTCGCCGGCCGCCGGCCGCGCGCACGAGCACATCCAGCGTCCCCTCGCCACCATCGGCCATCGGGCAGCAATCAATGATCGCATCGCTGCGCAAAGTCTTGATGACAGCGGCGATCTCGTCCGCCGCCTCGGTTGCCGAAAGCGTGCCCTTGAAGCTGTCGGGAGCGATGACGATGCGCACAGCGGCGCTCCGATTAGCGAAGGAGTGTTATCACCCCGTCCCATAGAGCCGATCCCCGGCGTCGCCGAGTCCGGGAAGGATGTAGCCGCGATGATCGAGTTCGCGGTCGACGGCAGCGGTGTAAATGGCGACGTCCGGATGATCGGCGGCCATGCGGCGGATGCCTTCGGGGGCAGCGAGGAGACAGAGGAGTTGAATCTGCCGCGCGCCGGTCTGCTTGATGATGTTCACCGCGTGCACGGCGGAGCCGCCGGTCGCGAGCATCGGATCGACGATGATTACCCGCGTCTTGGCGATGTCTTCGGGCAGCTTGTTGAAGTAGGCGACCGGCTGGAGTGTCTTCTCGTTGCGATAGACGCCGAGGTGTCCGACGCGGGCCTGCGGGATCAGATGCAGGATGCCGTCGGCCATGCCGAGCCCGGCCCGGAGCACGGGGACGACGCAGATGTCGGCCGCGAGCACGGCCCCGGCGGCCGCTTCGAGAGGCGTCTGCACCTGCACCGTCGTCACGGGAAAATCGCGCGTCATCTCGAAGACCATAAGCGCCGCGATCTCGGCGAGCAGGTCGCGGAACGACTCGCGATTGGTCAGTTTGTCCCGGGCTCGCGTCAACTTCTGCTGGATCAGCGGATGGGAGGAGACGTGCAGGCGCGGATGGAGGGTGGATGACATGATCACCTCATTTCGCGATGGCGGCCCGACGGCGGGCGCGGAACGATGCAATCCAGAGTATCAGCAGGCCGACGGCAATGTGGATGATGCCGACGGTAGCCGGCCACGACTGCGACAACCAGCGAAAGTCGGGCTTGCTTATGACTCCGGATCGGACGAAGAGCAGCCCCTGGAGCGTCAGCGCGGCACCGAGCAGGCCGGCCTTCCAGCACATCCGGGGGTGCAGAGACAGCAGGACGACCGCAGCCCAGATCACGAATTCGCGCCAGAACGGGAACACGGACATCCCAAACGACAGGGCGGTGAGCGCATTGCTTCCGGCCGCCGCGAGATCGGTGCGATTTCCCGCGGCCGATGATTGCATGGCCGGCGTCATGCCAGGGCCCATCAGCGGCCCCAGCGGAGTTTCGACCCAAACGTGCTGCAGGTCGGTGACGATCCGCGCGTCGTAACCCATCGCCCGCAACATCGAAGCGCACATCACCGCGCGGCCGTCGCAGTCTTCGTACACCTTTCCGTCCGGACGCAGCCGCGCGTACTCGAACATTTCGGCGACGGTCGGCATGTAGTCGGCCGCGCCGTAGAGCTCCCAGTCCCACTGGTAGGGAACGTGCGCGTAGACAAACTTCTCGACGGCCCGCTGCGTCTGGGCCGGCTGCGTCGGAATCGGAGCGAGCGACGCCTGGTAGACGTCAAACTCCGCGACCCACTTCCGCAGGTCCGGGTCTGAGTCGTCGATCATCGCGTTGAGATTGCTGATGTGCCGCACGTTGCGGACCAGCAGCCGTGGATCGGGAAACAAAACGAACAGGACGACCAGCGCCAGTATCAGCCACTTGATCGGAAAGCGGAAATACCAGGGCAGGCCGCGGCGGGTTTCGGGTTGTATCGTGGAAGGCGCGTCCACGCGGCATCGGTCCCCAACGGAGGTCAGCCGGACTTCACCGGCAGTGGGTTCTCGAATCCCTTGTGCTCGCAGATCGCGTCGATCATCGGCCCGAACTCGGCAATCTCGAATGAATCCAGGCGTACGGTCTTTGGCCCGCCGTTCCCGTTGTAGTGAAGCTGGACCCATCCCTTTTCCTCGACCTGGTCGCCGTCCAGCTTGCTCATGGCGGCCCATGCGATCGTGCCAGTGCCCGGGATCGTCAGGCCGCGGTCATCGAGCACGTAGCGCTTAGATCGCAGGCGAAGCATCAGGGCGGCGGAGACCAGGAATGCGGCCAGGAGCGCTACACCGATCGCCCGCTGCACCAGGATGTCGGTGGCTGTTCGTTTCGCGGGCTTGAATGCAGCTGCGCCGTTTGTTGGTACGACGAGCATTCCGGCCGGACCAAACCAGCGCGAGTCCAACTCGGTTTTGAGCGCGGGCGGTCCGAGTCGCTTTTCCGCTTCGGCGGCCACAGCAGTCGTACCGAGCTGTGCCGCCAGTTCCGGCGTGACCTCGGCCTGCACTTTGACCTTTTCGGCAGCCGGACGGGTGGGGAACTGCTCGCTGTATTCCTGTCTGTTTTGATGGGGATAGCCGACCCAGCCGTCGTAGGCGAACCACACGCCGACGGCCAGGAGTGCAACGGTCCAAATGCCCGCCCGACGGAGCCGATCGGAGGACGGGCCACTCTGAATGTTCATAGGCAATCCTTCATGCGGAGCCGCGATGTCAGCAACGCTCAGTTTCGGGGCATGGCTGCGGTATTGCAAGCATCAGAGTCGCTGTGACTGCCGAATCTCGACGATCTGATCGAACGGATCGACCGTGAGCAGACTTCGCTCGGAGAGCGAGAGTCCGCTCAGGGTCCACACGCGGCGTTTCTTCGCGATCAGTCGTTCGTGAACTTCGCCAAGCGAATCGACCGTCAGCGTCAGGCGACGCCGCCGCGGCGACACGCGTGGGCGCTCGCACGCGACAAAAAAGATCGCGAGCCGGTCACTGCCGAAGACCAGGGTGCGTCCGCCGGCCTCTTCGATATCGGACAATCTCTTCAGCCCGAGCAGGTCGCCGTAGAACGCGGCGACGGCCGCCTGGCCTCCCGTTGGAACCTCGACGCGCAGGTGATCGACGGCGTGAACGCGAGGCGGCGAAAGCGGAGGGCGAGAATCGACCTGTGGGGAAGCCATGCACCGCATGATAGCCGTCGGCGGCGATGGAATCCGGTCCCCCGCGGCCGCGGACGCACGCTCCGGAATAGCGTTTCTGTCCCATTCCCGCGTCGGTTACACTAGACAGACAACGGTAGTTTCACAGATCCCGGGGTTCCGGGCATCGAGGTGCAAAATGGAAAGACTGGAGTTTCTTCAGCAGCAATTCGCCACGCTTCGCGAGGAGATCAAGGCGACGAAGCAGCGTGTTTTCCTCGTGGTCTTCTTCGGTCTGATCTCCGTCCCGCTGATGTCCTACCTCGTCGCGACCAATCGTGAATCGCTCAACTACGCCGGGCCGCTGTTGCCCTTCCTCGTGCTCGTGATCACCGTCCTGTTCTTCGCCGAGCAAAACGCCCTCATGCGGTGCGGACACTTCATCCGGTCGGTCATCGAACCGGCGGTCAAGGACTCGCCGGGCTGGGAGGCGTGGCTCGAGTCGCGCCCGGACCTGCGCCGGATGGACAAATACTTCGCCGGCTGCTTCATGATCGTCTTCTTCGTGTTCTATTTCCTGTCGGTCGCCATCGCGCTGAACTCGTCGCTCTGGTCGAGTCTGTCGTTCTCCGGCAAGCAGGACTACGGCCTCTACGCCGGGGGCATCACCTACGCGATCGGCGCGATCTGGATGATTGTCACGCTCGTCCATCACTGGCACTATTGCACGACCACGCGGGATTGACGGCCATGCATGACTCGTCGCGAAGGTCGTTTCTGAAGGGAGCGGCTGCTGCCGCGCCGGTGCTCGCGATCGTTTCCACGGCCGGTGCCGCCGAATCACCGGCTCCGGACCCGCTGCGCGTGATCGAACCGGGTCCGATCTTTTCCCGGGCGGTCGTATACGGCGGAATCGCCCATATCGCCGGGGTGATGGGCACAAAGCCGGGCACGTGGGAATTGGTTTCACCCGATTTCGAGCCGCAGGCCCGCCGGGCGCTGGATAACCTAAAGGCGTCCGTCGAAGCAGCCGGCTCGAAACTCGACCGAGTCCTCAAGTGTAATTGCTTTCTCAGCGATGCGGCCGATTTCGCAACGTTTAACAAGATTTACAAGACGTATTTCCCGTCAAGTCCGCCGGCCCGTTCAACCGTGATCGTCAAGGCGCTCGTGTTGACGGGCGGTAAGATCGAGATCGACTGCATCGCGGCCGTCTAGGCGCGCCGCGGAGGGCGGCCATGGTCAATCGCAGGGAGTTTCTGGGAGCCATCGTGATACCGACCGCGACCGCAGCCGTGGCCGGGGGCGTGCTTCTGTCGCCCACGCGCAGCCGCCGCGCCGCCGCGGCCCTCAAGCACATGGCTGCCGCCTCCGGTTCGCCCGAGTCCGTCGCCCGCGACGAAGACCTCTGGTTCGAAGTCGGCCAGGCGTTCGCCGTCGATCGTTCCATCATCAACCTGAACAACGGCGGCGTCTCGCCGTCGCCTCGCAGCGTCGTCAGTGCGTTGGAGCGCCACATCGAGTTCTCCAACAACGCTCCGGCCTACTACATGTGGAACGTGTTGGAACCGCAGCGAGAAACCGTCCGCGACCGTCTCGCGGGTGCATTCGGCTGCGAGAAGGAGGAGCTGGCGTTAACGCGCAACGCCTCCGAGAGTTTGCAGATCTGTCAGTGCGGCCTGCCGCTGGGACGCGGTGACGAAGTCCTGACCACCACGCAGGACTACCCACGGATGATCACGGCGTTCAAACAGCTCGAACGCCGCGCCGGCATCGTGCTAAAGCAGTTCAAGATTCCTGTGCCGTGCGAAGACCCGGCCGAGATCGTTCGGCTCTTCGAACAGAACATGACGCCGAAGACCCGCATGATCCTGGTCAGCCACGTCATCAACCTCACCGGCCAGATCATGCCGGTTCGCGACGTCGCCGCACTCGGCCGCAAGCACAATATACCTGTCGTCGTCGATGGCGCTCACGCATTCGCCCACCTCGACTACAAGATTTCCGACCTCGACTGCGACTATTACGGCGTCAGTCTCCACAAATGGCTCTGCGCTCCCATCGGCACCGGCCTGCTCTACGTTCGCCGCGACAAGATCGCCGGACTCTGGCCGCTGATGGCTTCCGAGAAGAAACAGGATGCCGACATCCGTAAGTTCGAGGAGATCGGCACACATCCAGCGGCAAACTACCTCGGCATCGCGGAGGCGCTCACATTCCACCAGGGAATCGGCGCGGCCCGCAAGCTCGCGCGACTGACATACCTGCGGAACTACTGGGCCGAGCGCCTCTCCCAGCACGATCGCGTGCGACTCCACACCAGTCTCAAGCCCGGTTGCGCCTCGGGAATGGGCAACATCGAGATCGACGGTGTCGATACGGCCAAGCTCTACGACTGGCTCTGGAGAGAGCACCGTATCTACACGACCGCCATCATCCACGACGAGTTCAAGGGCCTTCGCATCACGCCCAGCGTTTACACCCAGCTCCCCGAGATGGATCGCTTCTGCGACAAGATGGAGCTCGTCATCAAGAACGGCCTCCCGGCGTAGAAGTCACCCTCCGCAGGATCCGCACTCCGTACACGCGCGTCGCAAACGTCTCGGCGATCTCGTAGTGTTCCGTCATCCACGCCACGAGCGTCTGGGCATAGTCCTCTCCGAAGTGTCTCGCCCCATATTCCTTCAAGTCGCGCGACGTGATCAGGATGTACTCGGGCGGATCGGCCGCCAGCCGCGATAGCACGCCCGCCTCGTCGTACCCGCCGGACAGATCGATCGGTAGAAAGGTGTGCATTCCGAGCGCATTCTGACAGCCCGCCAGAAACGTCATCCCGCTGCCTTCCGGAAGCACAGCCACGCGCGTCTCCGTCGGCAAGCGCGAGAGATATCTCACCGCGAGATCGACGGATCCGAGATAGGGCGGGTCGGCCACGATCATGCTGCCGCGCCTCCCCTCGACGAGCTGCGCATCCGGCCGCTTGTACCGATCCGCTAGAAGCGACTGCCGTCGGAGTGCATGCTGCACGGTCAGCGCCGCGATCAGCGCGATCCCGGCCGCCAGCGCTGAACACGAAGCGGTCCGGCTGCCGAGCCGTGGAATCACACCACAAGCAATGACCACGAGTCCCAGTACCGCCGGGATTCCGAGGTAAAATCCGTAGTGCGCCGCCGAGCACCGCAACCCCAGGCGTAACACCGACGTGAGAGCCCACGCGAGCAACACCAGCAACTCGATACGCCGCGCGCGCAGCGCCGGTTCCGTCACCCGAGTGAAAAGAATTGCGCCGCCCGCGATGGCCAGCACCACCGGCAGCCCGCTCAATACGTTCGCGGCCGGCACGCCAAGCGACACGATGCAAGCAGCTCCCATCGCCACGACCGCCGGCACCAACCGTTTCCATCCGCTCTCGTCTCGCGCAATCCGTTCACCGATGAAACCCGCTGCCAGGCAGGCCCCGAGCTCGACAAAAGACTTCGCGACCTCGCGCAGCGACCCGAGGGGTTGCTCCAGCCCGCTGTGACGCAGGATGAACGCGCTCATCTTGACGTTGCCCGCGATGAACAAGTTGTCGCTCCACAACCCGGGCCCGGCCCGCAGGCGGAAGTACAGATACGTCGCGGCCGGAATCGCCGCGGCCGTCGCATAGCCCAGCGCGTATCGGCTGCGCGACAACCGCGGTCGGCGGACGATCGCGATCGCGAAAACCGCGTGCGCCGCGAGCAGGGCCGCCAGCGTCTCGAGCTTGCAAAGCGCAGCCAGTCCAAGCAGGATCGCCGCAATCGCAAAATCGCTGCCACGTCCGTTGCGGAGGTGCCTCGCGAGAAAGTAGACGCTCGCCAGCGAGATCACTGTCCCATAGACCGCCGGAAACGAGTAAGGCAGTACGAAGTTGAAGATGTTGGGAAAGCCGTACGCACCGAACGCATTCATCGTGAGGACCGCGATCGCCCCGACCGCCGAGCTGACGCGACCCGCGTACAGCCGCAAGAGCCGATAGCTCACCGATGCGAGCAGTCCCGACAGGCACAGGCCCGCGGTCGTCAGCACTTCGAGTTTCGCTCCAAAGACGCGATAGAGCCCGGCATGCACGTACGGGGCAAGCGGTCCGTACCAGTACCGCACGTCGCGGTACAACAGCTTGCCCGCGGCGAGCTGTTTCGGCGTGTCCATCTCCCGACCGCTGTCGATGATCGGGTCGCCCCAGCGCTGCCACGTCAACGCCGCGTTCATCGCAAATGCCGCTCCGATGCAGAGCACGACCGCGACACGCTTGGCGCGAACCGGCATGGACGCGGCCGATAGCTTCATCCGTTGCTGTCTCTCCGCTAGACTCCCGTTTCACGCGAACGCGTGCGGCGCGACGTGCGCGCGATCCTAACAACTGCGCCGACGAATTGGCAATCACCGCATGGCGACTCCGGCTTGCATTTACGCCACGCGCGACTGGCTGACGCCCGCGGTCGAACGCCTCCGCACCGCCGGCCATGCCGTTGAACTAGGTCCGGCCGGCCGCGCCGGCGCCGATCTCCGCGCCGCCGTGCGAAATCGACAAGCCATTCTCTGCACCGGGTCGGATCGAATCGATGCCGCGGTCATCGCTGCCGCAGCCCCCTCCTGCAAAGTCATCGCCATCATGTCCGCCGGCTACGACAATATCGACGTCGGCGCCGCACGGCAGCAAAGCATCATCATCACCAACGCCGGCCGGGCCCTTACCGACACCGTCGCCGATCTTGCCTGGGCGCTCATGCTCGCCACGGCACGCCGCCTCGGAGAAGCCGAGCGCCACCTCCGCTCCGGTACCTGGACGGGCTGGAAGCTCGACGAGTTTCTCGGCCTCGACGTCTACGGCAAGACTCTCGGCATCGTCGGCTTCGGCCGCATCGGCCGCGCCGTCGCCCGCCGCGCGACGGGTTTTTCGATGCGGGTGGTCTATTACAACCGCAGCCCCGTTCCGGCGGACGCAGTGCCTGGCGCCGAACCGCGGCCGCTCGATGATCTGCTTTCCGAGAGCGATTTCGTCGTCCTGCTCGTCCCGGCCTCGCCGGAGACCTTTCACCTCATCGACGAAACCCGCCTTCGCCGCATGAAACCGACCGCCGTCCTGGTCAACGTCGCCCGCGGCACAGTCGTCGACGAAGCCGCCCTGGTCCGCGCCCTTCGCGAACGCCGGATCGCCGCCGCCGGACTTGACGTCTACGAGCACGAGCCGCGCGTGTCGCCGGAACTGCTGCGGATGGAGAATGTTGTTCTGCTGCCCCACATCGGCTCGGCCAGCGCAGCCACGCGCGAACGCATGGCAATCGTCGCCGCCGAGAATGTCCTGGCGGTCATCGAAGGCCGCCCGCCGCCGGACCGGGTTGTATGATGCTTGACGGCAACCGGTGATACAATCCCGGACGAGACGCCATGAGCCAGCAAGCCGCCGCGACCGCCCCGCCCCAAACGCAGTCCGCCCAGCCGGACCGCAAGCCGCGGCAGCAGCCGCGCTATCACGTCATCCTGCTCGACGACGACGACCATTCCTACGACTACGTCATCGAAATGCTCACCAAGCTCTTCGGCCACCCCCAACCGATGGCGTACAAGATGGCCAAGGAAGTCGACACCAACGGTCGCGTGATCGTCGATACGACGACGATGGAGCGGGCCGAGTTCAAGCGCGACCAGATTCACGCCTATGGACCGGACAAGCAGATCACCCGCTGCAAGGGCAGCATGTCGGCGGTGATTGAGCCGGCTCCGGAGTAGCAGAGCGGACTACGCGCGCTGGTACAGCGCCTCGCACTTCAAGAGCTTTGCCCCCGTCCCATCATCCGCGGCATACGTCGCCTTGTCGTTCGCCCACATGCTCGCCCCCGCGTGCATTCCGTCCTTGCGCAGGGCGTAGAACTTCAGGTCGAACGTCGGCCGGCCCTGCGTGTCGCGCAGCCGGGGCTCCGTGTGCTTGGCCACGCGACGCATCGCCTCCTTGCATGCTTCGGCGGGCGTCAGTCCGCGACCCATCAGCTCGACAATCAGAAATGACGAGCAGTTCTGAAGGTTGGCCTCGCCGCGACCGGTCGATCCCGCCGCCCCATACTCGTTGTCAACGTACAAACCGGCGCCGATGATCGGCGAATCGCCGACACGGCCGGGCAACTTGAACGCCAGCCCGCTCGTCGTCGTGACGCCACCGAGGTCGCCCGCCTTGTCGAGCGCGAGGCAGTTAATCGTCCCGTACGTGAATGCCGCCCGCCAATCCACGCGCGACTGTTGCGTCGTCGGCTGGCTCGCCGGTGGAAGCCACGCATCGACCTCCGACCGCCGCTCGCGCCAGTCGAGCCAATCCTGCCGCGACTTCTCCGTCAGCAGGTTTTCCTCCGCAAAGCCGTGCGCCTTCGCAAAACGCAGTGCCCCCTCGCCGACCAGCAGCTCGTGATCGGTCCGCAGCATCACCAGCTTCGCCACGAGCGACGGGTTCCGAATGTTCCGCAGCGAAGCGACCGACCCGGCCTTGTGCGTCCGTCCCACCATCACCGACGCATCGAGTTCGACGATCCCGTCTTCGTTCGGCAGCCCGCCAAGTCCGACGGACTGATCGCTCGGATCGTCCTCAACCCTAGTGACCACCGACAGGGCCGCGTCCAGCGGCTCCGCCCCGCCACGCAGCGCTTCCAGCGCTCTCTGCAAATAGGGCAATCCGTTCGAACTCGCGATGATGACCGGCCCGCCCGCGCCGCGCGCCGCCGGCTGGCCTTTCGCCGGCATCGGATCGCTCAGCGCCGCGCTGACCGCTGCCCCGCCCGCCGCGACGAGGAAATCGCGACGATTCCATCCCGCTGCCATCACGCGCCTCCTCTCCGACCCGCCGGCTCACTCGATCAGGTACGCATCGTACAACGCGTTCGATTCCGTCTCGAACGCCACCGCCCCATCCTTCACGCGGAACTTCACGTCGGTGCAACTGCCCGCGCCGAGTACCGGGAACCGCCACACGTGCCGCACCGTTGCCGCGTTCGGCACTCGCACCTGAACCGCCGTCGCAGAAAGCGGCGTATCCGCCGTGAAGTTCACCACGTGCAGGGCCGTTCGCCGGCCGTCGGCGTCGCGAGTCAACTCGATGGCGCTGCCGCGCTCGAACGCCCCCTCCACCGACAACGGCCGCCCCAGCGCCGTGCGCACGCCTTCCGAGAAATCATCGCTCTCGATCGCCGCCGCCGACTTTGCCTTTCGGTCCTTCCGAGTCGTCAGCCACAGGTTCAGGGCCGGGCCCGGCCGCGACAGCGACACGACTCGACCCTGCTCGAATTTCCGAATCGCAGTCTCCGCCCGACCGGGTAGCAACGTCTTTGCAGCAGGCCCGCTCGACCGCTCCGTCAGATACTCCGCCAGATCGCGTCCCACGGTCTTGCCCCCCGAGTCCTGCACCGTCGTCGTCCCGATCACGATCAATCCGCCACCCGCCGCGACATGAGCCCGCAGATCGCCCGCCTGATCCTCGTTCACGTACGGCACGCCCGCGATCATGACCGCGGACGAGCGCGGAATATCCTTCGGCCGATCGTCAAAGTTGAAGCTGAACGGGATCCGGTGCGTCGCCAGCGCATTGCACGCCTGAATCTGCGCCACGTCGGCCGCCGGCCCGCCGAACAAGCGCGCCGCCCGGGGCTGATACACGATCACGTCCGCCGCCGGCAGCATCCCCGCGAAAAACGCCCGCTGCCGCCGATACCCGTTCGCCAGCGTCACGACGTCCGCCCAGACGCCCGTCTGCCCAAACTCGTCGCTCGAGAGCTTCGCATCGTTGAAGTACGCGACGATCCCCGCGCAGTCCCCGCCAAATGCAAGCTGCTCCGCCATCCCCAACTTCGTCCCCATCGTCATCGCCGCCCGGCACCCCACCGCCGTCGCCGTCTTCATCTCGACAATCTGGTGCGAAATCCGCGCACGATCGTCGACGCGCGGATCGGCCGAAACCATGACCACATTCACATTGCGCAGCAACGACGGCGGATCGACCGCCGGCCCCTCAATCGGTGCGATCTGCCGCGACGGACCGTTGCAATCAATCCCCAGGAGCGCCCCACCAAGTGGCTCGGTGACGTGTTGCCTAAAGAGCACGCAAGCCTGCACCAGGGAATTCTCGCGCGTCATGACCCAGTAGCGCCACAGCGGGGAATCGGTCGTGGTCGGCAGTCCGGAACGCGTCAGCTCCTCCAACAGCTTCTCTCGCTCCGACTGGGGTGCTCGTTCCCGAATGTAGAGTGCAAGTTTTGATAAGGATTCCTTTTCGTGGCCGATTGCGAATCGAAGGTTTGGCAGAAAAACAGCGTCAGCGTGAGAGAAACTCAGACCATCGAAGTTGAGCCCCAAAGTGGGGCTGACGTAATAACGCGTGCCCGACGCGTCCATCGGTCGTCCGTCGGGCCGGAGAATCGGCTTATTAGGGTTTGGATGATCCACCTGTCCTATCGGCAGCCACACCCCGCACTTCAGCCCGAGCTTGTGGCACCGCCCGATCGTCATCCTCGCGATCGAACGTTCTTCCTGCTCAACCGCGTCCGACTGGTATCCCCCATACGGCACCAGCACCAGCGTGATCCCCATCTCGCGCAGCTTCGCCAGCACCGGCTCGCTACGCTCCTCCTCGTATGCTCGTCGCTCCTGCGTCGCCGGCTCGCGCGTCCGCCCACCCGTAATCCGCCACGCCCGATCTGCCAGCACCTCATTGACCGACGCGATGACCAGCCCCTCGCGCTCCCACCACGGCCGATCCGCCGGAACGACGTAGGCCGGCCCCGTCGTCGGCTGCGACGTCGCCGGAGCTCCAACGCCCAAGGCCACCCCCGTTAACCCGACACCCAGCAGCAATGAAATCATCATCGAAGTCTGTCGCACCCCTCCTGCAAATGCAATCGCCGCCCGTAGTTGCCCCCCGTACCGATAACCCGCCGCGCTCGAATTTGCCGCACCCGCCGCCCGCAAATACGCTATCCTATGAGGAAGGAATAGGTTAAACCCCCCGCGGACAGCCATTTGAGTCACCTTTCACACTAACCCACGACCCCCCGCGAGTGTCTAACCCCATGGCTGAAGGCCAACAAGCGACTGCCGCACCTACCTTGGAGCAAACCGAGGATGCGCGCTGGGTCGCCCAGACGTTGGCCGGAGACCTCGGGGCGTTCGATCGACTCATCGAGCGCTACCAGCGCCGGGCCCTGTCGGTTTCGTACCGCCTGCTCGGCAGCATGGAGGATGCGTCGGACGTCTGTCAGGAAGCGTTTCTGCGGGCCTATCGCTCGCTCGATTCGCTCGACGCACCGCAGCGGTTTGCCGCATGGCTCATGCGAATCGTCTGCAACCTGTCGCTCAACTTCCGCCGTGGCCGGCGGAAAAACCTGTCGCTCGTCACGGACGATGCGGCCGATCAGGAGACGAATGATCCTGTCCGACCCGTGGCGTCGACGACTCCGACGCCCGGCGAGAACGCGATCTCGCACGAACTCGAGATTTCCATCAGCCGCGCCGTCGAGCGGCTGCCCGAGAAACAGCGGCTGGCCCTGGTGATGTTCGCGATCGAGGGCATGCCGCAGAAGGAAGTTGCCGAAATACTGGAAATGAGCGTCGAGGCGGTAAAGTGGAACGTGTTCCAGGCCCGCAAGACGCTCAAGGATGAACTGGCCGACTACCTGACGGAATGAACATGACGCGGGACGATCATATTGAGCAGCAGATCTGCGACCTGGTTGACGGGACGCTTGGTCCCGCCGACGCGGCCCGCATCCATGCGCTGCTCGCATCGGATTCCGCCGCGCGCGAATTGCACGACCGCTATGTTCGACTCCAGTCCGTCCTCCGCCGCTGGCGCACGCTGCCGGTCGGGGCGGCATCGCGCGACTGGTCCGGACTTCTTCGCCAGAAGATCGAAGACGACGTTGTCCGCCTCATGTCGGAGTACGAGGCGGGCACCCTGAGCGCCGACGAGGCCCGCCAGGTCGCACGCCGTTTCGCGACCGATGCCGCGGCCGCGCGCGTCGGTCGCGAACTCCAGCAGACGCAGGACCTCCTCGAGGCATGGGCCGGCCCGCTTCCACCGGTGGATTGGAAAGCGACGCACTCGCGCTTCAGCGCGGCGGTGCGCAACGAGGCCGCACGGACTCGCCGTCGCCGGATCGCCGGCTGGGCGGCGACGGCCGCGCTCGCGGCATGCGTCGGGCTGGCGGCGATATTGGGCTGGCGATTCGCAACGCCGAACATTCCGACTCCTTCCACTGTCGAGCCGGTGAAGATGGTTCACGCCGAGGTCGAACAGCCCTCCGGCGCCGGCAAGGCCGTCGCCCGATTCGACTCCTCGGCTCCCGAAGGGTTCACGCCGCTCACGCCTACGTCACCGTCAAGAAGCGCCGCGCTGCGACCGGTGCGGCCCCGTGCCGCAACGCACGGCAGCGATGACGTTCCAAACTGATTTCTGAACTTCCCCGCGGCGGGTACGATTCGAGCCAGGAGGAATCGCCATGCGCCCCGTACTCCACATGCTCGTCCTTGCGTTCGCCGCCTCGATCGCGATCGCTGCCGACCCGCCAACGGTGGCGCCAACAACGGCTGCAGCCCGGGCCACCACGGCGCCGGCGCCGACGGCCGAAGCGCTCGACCGCCCGCTGCCGGAAATCAACCTCCAGGCGCAGTCGCTTGGGAGCGTGCTGGAGGCCCTGTCACACAAGGCCGGCGTCCGATTTGAGATCGACGACGATACCTATGCGACGCTGCCGTGGGGTCGTGAAACGCGGCTGGCTTCGCTCAAGGTTACGCGGGGAGCTTCGCTGCGGTCGACGCTGGACGAGCTGCTCAAGCCGCTGGGGCTCGTCTACTCCATCGGGGACAAGGCCGTGCGAATCGATCCCAGCGCGCCCCTGTCACGGATGAACCGGCGCTCGACCTGGAACGACCTGCACTTTCTCAATTGGCTGGACACCACGCCGTGCACGGCCGAAAACCTTGCCAAGACGAAAATACAGTACCGCATCACCACCAAAGTCAACGGCCCGCAACTGCTCCAGGACCAGATCAAGCGGGCCGGTGACGGCACGATCTCGCAAATGCTCGAAGCCGCCACCAAGGCCCTCGGCTGGACGTGGTTCCCCGACGAGGACCACGTCGTCATCCTCTCGGCTCAGGCCCACATCGCCCACAACCTCTCGCGCACCGTGACGGCCCGCTACAACCAAATGGGCCTCTCCCACATCCTCCTCGACCTTGCCGACAAGGCGGACGTCCCGCTTTTCCTCGAACCCGGGCTGATGCTCAAGCTTCCGCCCAACGTTGCCAACGGCTATACGCTGCTGGTCCAACAATTCACGGTTCGGGACGCCCTTGAGATGATCTGTGCCGAGACGGGCCTGACGTACAAGATTCTTCGGGATGGGATTTCAATCTCCATGTCGCCGAACGCCCCGGGGAGCCCGGCGGCCGGGCGCACACGCGGCGACCCTTACGTCGCCCGGATCATCGTTCCCGCACGCAACGGCGGCTACAACTACGAATTTGTCATTCGCGAATCAGAGATGCCGCAGGACGTTCTGGAGTACCGCGGCCAGATGATCGATGAGATGATCGAGAAAATGCGGCAGGACATGGCACCCGCGACCACGCCAACTTCCGAGCCCGCCGCCCGCGCCGAGTAGGGGTTAGCCAATTGCTCGTCCGGCATTTTCGTTGCAGCTGCGGTTTTGTCATCGGAGGGCGTCGCTGGTGATTCTGCCGATCCGGATAAGAGCCCGATGCTTTCGGCGAACTTAGCGATCGTCACGGGTTGAGGGCCTGCACAAAGGGCTCAATATCGAGCCCATCGACGCGTGTGTCCTGGTTCATGTCCGCCTGATTCAAGCTGCAACCGGCAAAGTTGCCGGCGTGCAGGAGTGCCTGGACGAAGAGGTCCAGGTCCAGCGAATCAATCGTATCATCGCAATTCATGTCGCCGAGCGTCTCGAGTACAAAATGAAATTGCAGCGACCCGCCGTTCGTCGGGCCATAGGCCGACACCTTGATCAGGTAAGTGACTCCGCCCGTCATCGGGATGTTCGTCAGGCTTGATTCCACACCGTTGGTGTCGTCATTGCAGGCGATGGGCACGTCGGCGGCGCAACTACCCGAGAAAACCGAGAGAACGGTGTCGAAGTTGCTGCCGAATGTGTCCAAGTTGGCCACTCGGCCGGACGTGGGGTTAAACCGGAACCAAACGGAGTGGCCGTTGGGCGGCGCCCCGCAGGTCTCGGCGGGTTCGCCCACTGTGTCGGTGGCGCCGAGCGTACAAAGAGTTGTCGAATTGAATGGGCTCGATGAGATCAGCGTGGCGGAGCTGCACAGGTCGCTGGCCGGCGCGGCCGCCGCATAGGAGAGATGAAACACAAGGGTTCCGCCGTTAGGCCCGCCGTAGTCTGCGATCTTGATGAGGTACTGTGTTCCGCGCGTCACGGGCACATTGGTCAGTTGCGAATTTGAACCAGTACCACTGTCGTCGTCGCATGCGAGCTGCACGGCGGCGCCGCAGGAACCCGTAAAGATCGACAGCACGGTGTCGTAATTGCTGCCGTTGGTATCGAGACTAATGGTTCCGTCGCCGCAGGCGGTGAATCGGTACCAGACGGAGTTACTGACGCCGACGCCGCCGACCTCGCAACTCTCCTGCGGCTCGCCGACCGTTGCGTTCGCGCCCACCGTGCAATACGGGTCCGGCGCGTAGGTCGTCGTGTTCTTGGGGATGATCGTGGGCGATGAGCAATTGTCATTGCTGGGCTGGACGGTGGGGACATAGGAAAAATTGAAGTTCAGCGTCCCGCCATCGGGATTTCCGAAATCGGCCACTTTGATCAGATAGTTCGTGTCCTCCGAGACGGGCACGTTGATGAGTTGTGAGTTCAGCCCGGTGCCGCTGTCGTCGTCGCATGCCACCTCGGCGTCCGACGCGCAAGTTCCTGAAAAGATCGCCAGGACCGTGTCGTAGCTGCTGCCGTTAGTATCGACGCTGATGCGGCCGTCACCGCAGGGCGAAAAACTGTACCAGACAGGATTGCTGTTGGTCGTGAAGCCGCAGCTCTCAGCCGGCTCGCCCGGCTGCGTGGTCGCGCCGACGGTGCAGAACGGAGTCGGATTGAACGCGGCGGCATTTCCGGGAATGACAATTGCCGACGCACACGCGTCGTGCGCGGGGGGCGTCGGGGCGTAGTCGAAGTTGAAATCCAGCGTGCCGCCTCCCGCCGTCGTGTTGTAATCGGCCGCCTTGATCAGGTAGGTCGTGCCGCTTGTGACCGGTACGTTCAACAGCCGCGCCTGAGTTCCGATGGCGTTGTCGCTGCAGGCGACCTGCGTTCCCGCCGCGCACGTGCCGGTGAACAGGGAGAGAACCGTGTCATAGCTGCTTCCGAACGTATCCACGTCGATCGTCCCGGAGCCGCACGGAGTGAAGCTGTACCAGACGGTGTTGCTCACGCCGACGTTGCCGACTTCGCAGGTCTCCTGGGGCTCAGTGGCGGTGGTGTCGGCCTGGACGGTGCTGTAGGTAGCGGGATTGAAACTCGTCGCCGTGCCCGGAATGATGGTCGGGTCCGAGCAAACATCATTTGGCAGAGAGGCCGAAACGACCAGGGTATAGCTCTGCCGCGTGTCACAGTCGCTGAGAAATACGTGCAGCAGCAGGTTTGTCGCGCCGCCGCTGTTCGTAAAGACGATGGACTCCACGTTGGTCGTTCCGCTGGACGACGCGAGGACGGCGCCGCCGCACGAGCCAAACAGTTCCAGGTCGATGTCGCCGTTGGCGTCTGTGAACGTGGTTGTGATCGACAGTGTGCCGCCGGCGGGGACCGCGATCCTGAACCAGTCGTCGTGATTGAACTTCACGATTCGATTCGTGAAGGTTCCCTCGGCGATGGTCATGGCCGTGGCGCAGGAATCGTTGGGCTCGAGGGCATCGTCGGATCCGCCGGCCAGCAGCGTCTGGACCGTCGCGCTGCCGCTGAAGGTTGCCGACATGGCGCCGAAATTGTCAAACGTCTGGTTTGCACATGTTGCCGGCCCGCAGGAGAGCTGCCCGTAGAGGCGCAGAGTATCATCCCGGAAGATGCCCGCGCCCTCCGAGCCGGACTCCGAGACGCCGTCGGTCCAGTTGATCCTGAGAAAATTCGGCGAGCCCGTGGAGCAGACCGTCGCGTCGGCCGTGGCCTTCGTGCCGAAGCTGACGCGCTTGGCCCCGCCTATTGGGTGATGGATTATCGTCGATGCCTGACCGTTGGCAATAGCATTCGCGTCAAACCCCGACCAGAAGAGCCCGCACGGCAGGGCTCCGTCCTCGATCAGGATCGTGAAATCCGAACTGGTTCCGGTAACGGCGAGCGTGCCAACACTCGATTTCGGAACGCTACTGAGCGTCGGAGGTGTGCCGTTGCACGTTGACGTCTGAAAAAGCCAGAAGAATTGCGTGGTCTGGGCCACGGTGTTAGTGGCGATGCAGGTGTTCGATGTGAGGAAGTAAGGCGTCAGGTCGCCGTTCGCCGGATTGATGAATCCTCCGGTGCAGAGAAAACCGTTACCGTTTTCGACGAAGCTGATTCGCGCGACGCTGTGGCTGGAGTTCGCCAGGTTTGCAAAGCAGGTGACGTCGTTATGACAGGTGCCGCGCGGATCGAATTCGAATCCCAACGGGTCACGATAGACATGTTGAAGGGCGTCGACACGGGGCGGCTGGATTGTGCCGCTTTGAACATCGCCCGGCGTAAACAATTCGACGCGGACGCGATCGCCTTCAGTCGTGCCGCTCCAGAATTGCCTATCGTCGAGCGGACCGCGGCCTTGATGCGGTCCGTCCGCGCCTTCCGGGTGCGCGGGCGCGTCAAGCCACAGCTCCGCGCCGGGCGGCAGGTCGACATCGGTGAAGTGCAGACGAATGGCCACCGCGCCGGGTGAGACAATTTCCATGCTCCAGACGCGTCCGCCGGTTCGAAGGTCACGCCATTGGCCCTGATCCAACGTGACGTTCAACGCGCGTCCCACGCTGATCCGTTGGCGATGGCCGGCGGACGAGGACTTGGTGTCTTCATCCAGCAGCGCCTGCTGGTCCAGCGCTGCAAGCCGCATTTCCGGAACGGATTGCAACGCCGTGCCATCGCGTTGCGAGGGCGGAATTCTTGACGGTTTGGCGATCCTCGGTTCCACGCCGCCGGGGCCACCGTCGCTCTGCCATGGAGATTCGATCGGGAAGCGCAGGGGAACCAGCTCGCTCGAGAGTTGCTCAGATCCGTTCGAGACCTCCTTCAACAATCCGGCGTTGTCCCCGGGCCCGTTCGGGTCCGGTCGTGCGCCGGGAGTGGGACGGGGATCGTCTTTCACCTGCGCCATGCCTGCAGAAATGAGGAGGAGCACAATCGAGCCGGCGAGCCAGAATCGAGATGGCAGTCGTCGGGCCGTTGCATGAGAACTGAGAGCGCCGAGAATCGCGTGCATGATCTCCCCTTCCGGATTTGAGATGGGCAGATCGGGTCAAGCCCGCAGCGACAAGGAGCCTCGTCGCTGATCGTAACTCGCGTTGCGCGGTCGCCATTATACCTGTGTACTGGCGCGATCTAGGGCAATTCCAGCGGCCACTCCAAGGCGGGGATCTGGGCCGCCACGACCCGTTCGAATGAGGCGGCTACTGCGCGCGCCACCGGCGATTGGCGTGGTATTTCAGTGGTCCGATCCGCGCCGAGAGCCGCTGGTGGTATTGCCGATCCGGGATTGAGAAACCTACGTTGACGGTACTGCGCTGGGGGGTATGCTCTAGTTGTCTCATTTTCGGGCGCGGCAATGATCCGAGGTCGAATCGCGATCCTGGCTTTCCTGACGACGGCCGTCGTGATGGCCGTTGCGATTTCAGCCACACGCCGCTGGAGCTTGCTGTCGACGACGCCGGCGCGTTCTGTGAGCACGCTTCGCGTTGCTCTGCCGGCGGACAAGTGCGTGACGTGCCACCAGCGCGAGACGCCGAGCATTGTTGAGCAGTGGACGCGGTCGACGCACGCGCCGAAAGGCGTGACGTGCAGCGAGTGTCACGAGACGACAAAGACGGCGGCGGGGGCGAAAGAGCATTTCGGGACTTACGTCTCGCCGCAGATCACTTCAGCGACTTGCCAGCGGTGCCATCCGGAAGAGGTGAAAGAGTTCAACCGTTCGCGGCACAGTTTGCCGGCGTGGACAGCGCTGGTGGGGTACGAGGGGCTCTCGGCGGAGCACAAACAACTGTTCGATGTGATCGAGGAGGTGCGGCACGACCCGCGCGGCGGGGAAGTGCCCAGCGGGTTCGTGGGGGCTACGCGGAACGCGCTGTTTCACATCGAAGGGGATGCCGTGGCGCAGATGACGTGCGTCGGCTGTCATCAGATCGGCCGGCCGAACGCGGACGGGAGCGTCGGGAACTGCACGGCATGCCACTTGCGGCACGAGTATTCGCTGGAACAGGCGCGGAAACCGGAGACTTGTAATCACTGTCACATCGGGCCGGACCACCCGCAGTGGGAGATTTACGAGGAGTCGTCGCACGGCATTCTCTACCACACGAAGGGGCACGAGTGGAATTGGAAGCAGCAGCCGGGGCGGCTGAGCGTGGCGGATTTTCCGGCGCCGACGTGCCAGGTGTGCCACATGAGCGGGTTTGGCCGCCAGGGCACGACGCACGACGTGGGCGACCGGCTGAGCTGGTACCTGTTCGCTGAGATCAGCACGAAGCGGCCGGCGTGGAACGAGAACCGGCAGCGGATGCGCGAGGTTTGCGCGGCGTGTCACAGCCCGAAGTTCATCGAGGAGGAGTACCGCAAGGGGGATGCGTTTACGGAGGCGGTGAACAAGGTCGTGGGCGAGGCGAAGGCGATCAATGACGGGCTGATTGCGGACGGGTTGTTGAGCGATGCGCCGTTCGACGCGCCGTTCAAGTTCAGGGCGTACGATTTGTGGCACTTCTACGGGCGAACGGCGAAGTTCGGGGCGTGGATGCAGGGGCCGGATTATTCGCAGTGGCATGGGTATTACCCGATGCTGCGCGAGATGAGCGAAATCAAGAGCATGGCGGGGCAGATGCGGGCCGGAAGCGCGGGCGCGGGGCGCGGCGCAGCCGGTGCGAAATAGGACAGGAGCCGAGTCATGACGAACGATTCGAAGCCATCGTGGATGCTGGGCGGCATGATGGTGTTGCTGCTCGTTGCGCTGGTGGTAATCGGGGCGCTGGTGCGGCGACCAGCGACCGTGGTGACGACGAGCGGCGTGCCGATCCAGACGGTTGCGGATGGGACACGGTCGGTTCGGATCGGCGGAGAGACGCGAGCATGTTTGGAGTGCCATCAGAGCAAGCATCTGACGGCGAGCGCGATCCGCGACTGGAAGCGGTCGAAGCACGCGGAGACAGAGGTGGGGTGCGAGAAGTGTCACCTGCCGGCGGCGGATGCGCCGCAGCCGGTGAAGGATTCAGCGAGCGCGTGCGAGGACAAGCGGGTGCGGCGGAAGGTGTCGGCGGCGAATTGCAAGGATTGCCACGCGACGCAGGTGAACCAGTTCGACAACAGCAAGCACGCGGCGGCGTGGGTGGCGATGAACGCGATGCCGATGACGCACAAGATGCCGAAAGACATCCTGGCGCGAGGGTGTGGGGCGTGTCACAACATCGGGCTGGACGGGGGAAAGTGCGACAGTTGCCACACGCGGCATGTGTTCTCGGCGGCGGAGGCGCGGCGGCCACAGGCGTGCATGACATGTCACATGGGGTTCGATCATCCGCAATGGGAGATGTATTCGACGAGCAAGCACGGGGCGATCTACGCGATGGAGGGGAACCAGTGGGACTGGAACATCAAGCTGGGTGACTGGTTTTCGGACAAGTATCGGTCGGACCCGCGCGTGCCGCGGTCGCCGACGTGCGCGTACTGTCACATGCCGAACGGCGACCACACGGTCAAGACGGCGTGGGGATTCCTGGCGGTGCGGCTGGCTGAGAAAGACCCGGAGTGGCAGAAGTTCCGCAATACGATCTTCGAGGGATTGGGAGTGATTGACGACAAGGGACAGCCCACCGAGCGGTTCAAGGTCGTTGTCGCGGGGTCGGTGGCGCGGATGACGCAGGAGGAGTGGGACAAAACGCGCGACCGCGAGATCAAGCAGTGCACGCAGTGTCATGCGCCGGCGTTTGTGAAGGAGCAATTCGCGCAGGCCGACCGGATCGTGAAGGAGGCGGACGGGTTGATGGCGGAGGCAGTGAGCGTGGTGAACGGGCTTTACAAGGATGGCATCCTCGCGAAGCCGACGGACCGGCCGCCGACGGCGGACCTGCTGCAGTTTTACGAGGTACCGAACCCGATCGAGCAGAAGCTGTACACGATGTTTCTCGAGCATCGGATGCGGACGTTCCAGGGGGCGTTCCACATGAACCCGGACTACCTGCACTGGTATGGGTGGGCGGAAATGCGGCGCGACCTGGAGGAGATCAAGGCGGAGGCGGCGCAGCTTCGCAAGGAGCATGGCAAGCGGGCGACGGCCGGATGAACGAGTCGATGCACGAGTTGTCGGTTCCGGGCGTCGTCCAGGTTCGGGTGCGCGTGGACCGCGATCAGCTTCTGCTGCTATTCGTCGCGTTCAACCTGGCGTTATTGGTGCTGGACGTGGGGGTGGCTCACTCGGTGAACGCGTTCCGGCCGGTGTACGAGTGGATACCGATCTTCGGGCCGTGGCCGGGAGTGCTGACGTCGCTGTGGCTGGCGTTTCGGCGGCAGGCGGGCGGGCTGTCACGGCTGCTGCACCTGGCGGCGATGCTGATCAACATCGCGGTCGGTGTGATGGGGACGGTGTTTCACCTGGCGGCGGTGATTCCGTCCGGCCGCGGATGGAGCTGGGCGTGGGTGTGCTTCGGGGCGCCGGTGCTGGCGCCGCTTTCATTTGCGGGGGTCGGGCTGGTTGGGCTGTGGGCGGCGATGCGCGAGGAGCCGGCGGGCTCGGGCGTGCTGGGATTGCCGGGGGTGTTTCGCGTTCGGGCCCCGATGAGCAAGACGCAGCACCTGCTGTGGTTCGTGGCGCTGGGGTTCGCCGGGGCGGCGGTCACGAGCTTTGTCGATCACGGGCAGTATGGCTACGTCTGGGCGGAGTGGATTCCGGTGGGGGCGGGGTTGTTCGCGACGCTGGTGGTGATGGGCCGGGCGATCGTGCGGCGGCCGAGCGATGGGGACACGGTGGCGTACCTGTGGACGATGGTCATGAGCATCGTGGTGGGGGTGGCGGGGCTGGCGTTTCACTTGAGCAAAGACCTGGCGGATACGGGGGCGATGAGTTTGGAGCGGATGCGGGCGCTGGCGCCGGTGTTTGCACCGGGGTTGTTTGCGGATCTGGGGATATTGGGGTTGCTGGTGGTGATGAGCGATGAGGCGGTGAGCAGCGGCGAGTCGGGGGCTGCGCGCTAAGCTCGGTCGATCATGCTTTGGGTTCGGCGATATCCGAGACTGGCTGATGCGGCGGCGATTGCACTGACGGGAATTGTTTGGCTTCTGTACCTGGCGGTGGAGTTGTATCCATTCTGATTGGCGCGGGTGTCGGGAGGGCTCCGACGGGTTCACCGCTTGTCCATCAATGCAACGTAGGGGTATTCGGCCGGGTCATGAATCAGCTCGTTTGATTGGCTCACGTCACGGTAGTAGCGTTGGACGGCGTCGCACCAGGGCGCGAATTCCAAGCCCATAAAACGTTGGCCGGGGGCGAGTCGGGTCAGCACGAAGTTTGCGTGGCTGCGGCTGGAGGCTAGAAGCGCGCGGACGCCTTCGAGCTTTCCTTCGTGGAGTTTCATGTGGCAAGCCGCGACCTGGATGAGCGTCTGGAGGAAGTGGCCCTGCGGGCCGCGCTTGTCGCAGACTTGCCAGAGGGCTTCCCAGGATTCGTGCGCTTCCCACCAGTAGCCGTGGTTGTAGAGGTCGCAGCCGTAGAGGTATTCCTCGC
>CAZONT010000042.1:0-23555 GCA_964581285.1 uncultured Planctomycetaceae bacterium
ATTTTCCCGACGCGCTCACATCTCTGCGGCGATCCCTGTTCACTTGTCAAAGAGCATCCGTTCGTTTCGGTTCGCCACGGTTGTAACCGCTGGTTTACCTCTACGACGGGTCGTCGAGTATATCGCGTCTCGACGCACTGTCAATTCCAATTTGAGCCGCCGTCGACGCGATTCTTGCCGGGCGGCGAGGCCATTCTAGACCGCCAATCTGACCTCTGCCCGCAATCCGTGCCGCGCCCCGAACAAGTTGTAAGCATATTTACAACAATGTGTTACACAATCACGCTCGCACTGACCGCAACGCGCTTCCGCAAACCCATCGCGATGACGAGGGCTGCCCGCTCACCAATTTTCACAGCAATTGACGTGACGATTGTTGCTTCGCCCGATGTAATCAAACGATTCAAATAGTTCGGGAACGCATCCATGACCTTGGGCCTCGACACCCGCCCGTCGCGCGAAATCGCCTCCATCCTCACCTGGAGCACGCTCGCCGGTACGGTCGCGATTATTGCGATGACCTTGATCGCGTATGCACCGGCCTTTCGTGCCGGTTTCATTTGGGACGATGAGTCGTACGTCGAAGGTTGTCTTCCGCTCCGCGACCCGGGGGGCCTCAAGCAGATCTGGTTCACAACAACGAGCACGCCGCAGTATTACCCGATGGTGTTCACGTCGTTCTGGCTGGAGTATCGACTCTGGGGCCTCAAACCCGCCGGCTACCACCTCGTGAACATCTGCCTGCATGCCGCCGCCGCATGCCTGCTCTGGCGCATTCTTCGATCCCTGTCCGTGCCCGGCGCCTGGCTCGGCGCGATGCTCTTCGCGGTGCATCCGGTCCAGGTGGAATCGGTCGCCTGGATCACCGAGCGCAAGAACGTCCTGTCGGGGCTGTTTTTCTTCGCGGCGCTGCTCGCCTATCTGCGGTTCGCGTTTCCGGCCGCGCCGCAACCCACCCGATGGCGCTACTACGTGTTCGGCCTGTTGCTATTCGCGGCGGCCCTGCTCAGCAAGTCCATCACCTGTTCACTGCCCGTCGTGATCCTGATTCTGCTTTGGTGGAAGCGCGATCGTGTTCGCGCCGCGGACGTCATCCCGCTACTGCCGATGTTCGTCATGGGGGCCGGCATGGCCGCAATCACGGTCTGGGTCGAACACCACCACGTTGGCACGAAGAACATGCAGTTGGGCCTCTCGGCACTTGATCGCATTCTGCTGGCCGGGCAGGTGGTTTGGTTCTACTTCGGAAAACTGGTGCTTCCGGTTTCGCTCACGTTCAGTTATGCAAAGTGGGAGGTATCTTCTGGTAATCCCTGGCAATGGCTGGCGACGATCGGCGTGCTGGTGGCGATCGTCCTCCTATGGTCGGCCCGACGCCGGATCGGGAAGGCGCCGCTTGCCGCCGCCATGCTCTACGTCGTCATACTGGGGCCGGCCCTGGGATTCGTCGACATCTATCCATTTCGGTTTTCGTGGGTGGCCGATCACTTTCAGTATCTCGCGGCCGCGGTCGTGCTGGCCGCGCTGGCTGCACTGGGAGCGCGGGCCGTCGCCCGCGCGCCTTCCGCGCGGTGGGCCGCCGTGCCGCTGCTGGCGCTGCTGGTCTTGCTGACTCGCCGACAATCTCAGTTGTACGCCGATCGCATGACGCTCTGGCAAAGCGTTGCGGAACGCAATCCGACTTCGGTCATCGCACACACGAATCTGGCGGCCGAGTTTCTGAACCTCAATTGCCCGGACGAGGCTCGTGTGCATACGGCCCGCGCACTGGCCCTCGATCCTCGGGACGACACGGCCGTCTCGCAGACCGCGATGGACTTGCTCCGCCGCGGCCGGCACGAGCAGGTGGTCTCCATTTGCAATGATGCAATTGCGAGCGGGGTCGACGGCTATTCGATCCGGTTCCCGCTCGGCATGGCCCGGATGCAGATGGGCCGGTGGCTCGAGGCGCGCGATGAGTTCAAACTGGTCTTGCTGGCCAGGCCTGACTTCGCACTCGGGCACCTCATGCTCGCCGAGACGCTCACCCGCATGAACGACCGCCAGGCGGCCATCGGCGAATATCGTGAAGTCCTGCGGATCGACCCGCAGAATCCGCACGCCCGGACCAAGCTGGTCGAGTTGCTGATCGCCGGCGGCGCCGTCGCCGACGCGCTTCCCCTGCTCGAAGAAATGGTCCAGCAACACCCCGACGATTTGCGGTACGCGTACAATCTCGTCCTGACGTACCAGGCCGTTGGCCGCTCGTCGGACGCCGAGCAGCTCGCGCGTCGCCTGGTCGCCGCCCAACCCCGGTTTGGAAGGGCTCACCATCTCCTGGGAACGGTGCTGATGGAAAACCGCCATTTCGATGAAAGCATCGCCGAACTGACGCTCGCCGCCGAACTCGAACCGGACAGCGCCGACATCCGTGTCGACCTGGCGCTCGCCCTGTCCGCCGCCGGCCGGCGCGCTGAAGCCGCACGCCGCTGCCGCGAGGCGCTTCAAATATCACCCGGCCACAAGGAGGCGCTTGCCCTCATGTCGGAACTGAGCCAGCCGTCACTGACGACCGCGACCGCACCGGCGCGGTAGTCGTCGCACATCCGTTGAGCAGCGCGAATCGTCCATGCAAGATCGCCCGACCCGCCGAGACCTGAACGACCGCCCTCCGGCAGACGCGAACTTCCCCCGGAGCGTGCTTCTCGGCTGCCTCGCGATCATCGCGCTGACGCTGATCGCCTACGTCCCGGCCATCCGGTCCGGCTACATATGGGACGACGACTTCTACCTCACCAACAACCGGGTCATCCGCACGCCCGACGGGCTGCTTCGGACATGGGTCGAGCCCACCGCAAACCCGCAGTATTACCCGCTCGTCTTCACGTCCTTCTGGATCGAGTACCGACTCTGGGGACTTCACCCCGCCGGCTACCACGCGGTCAACATCCTGCTTCATGCAGCCGGCGCCTGTCTGCTGTGGAGCATCCTGCGACGCCTGAATGTGCCCGGCGCATGGCTGGGCGCGCTGCTCTTCGCCGTCCATCCGGTGCAAGTCGAGTCCGTCGCGTGGGTCACCGAGCGAAAGAACGTGCTCTCCGGAGTGCTCTTCTTCGCGGCCCTGCTGTCCTACCTCCGATTCGCCTTGCCGGATTCGCCGCTGCAGCGCCGCTGGGGGTGCTACGCGCTCGCCCTCCTGTTGTTCCTCGCCGCATTGTTCAGCAAATCAGTCACCTGCTCGCTACCGGCCGTGATTCTCATTCTCCTCTGGTGGAAGCGCGATCGCCTTCGCCTTGCCGACATTGTCCCGCTCCTGCCGATGTTCGCCATCGGCTTCGCCATGGCGGCCGTCACCGTCTGGGTCGAGCACCACCACGTCCGCACGAAAGACCTGCAGCTCGGCCTGTTGCCGCTCGAGCGCATTCTGCTCGCCGGCCGAGCCGTCTGGTTCTACTTCGGAAAAATCCTGCTGCCGTTCGGCCTGACGTTCAGCTACGAGAAATGGACGATCTCATCGCAGAAGCCGATGCAGTTCTTCGCCCCGCTCGGACTGCTGCTCGTGATCATCACACTCTGGCTCGCACGGCGTCGAATCGGCAAAGCACCCCTCGCGGCCCTGCTTCTGTACGTCATCATGCTGGTGCCGGCGCTGGGCTTCATCGACGTCTATCCATTCCGTTATTCCTGGGTCGCCGACCACTTCCAGTATCTCGCCGCGGCCGTTCCGATCGCGGCGCTGGTCGGTCTTGCCTGGCGCTACCTCTCCAGCAATCAACCGCTGGGACGAATCCTGGCGGCGGCAGTTGTCCTGCTCTTCTGTGTACTCACGCTTCAGCAAGCCCGCGCCTACCGCGACGAGCGGACGCTCTGGGCCGATACGCTCGAAAAAAACCCGGAGTCGTGGATGGCCCACAACAATCTCGGAAAGCTCCTGCTGGATGCGGGAAATCTCGACGAGGCCCAGCCGCACTTCGAGGAGGCCCATCGCCTGAACCCCCAGTTCGCGCTGGCCCTGAGTAACTGGGCGACCATCGAGATGAAGCGCCGCAACTTCCCCCGCGCAATCCAAATCTGCGAGCGGGCCGTCCGAACCACAGACCCCAACGTCGCCGAGGCCTACGTCAATCTCGGCCAGGCCAGCGTGCAAATCGGCGAATTCACGAAGGCATTCGAGAGCTACCGCAGCGCGATCGAACGCGCCCCCGACTACGTCCTTGCCCGAATGAGTCTGGCCGACCTGCTGCTCGCCTTCAACAAGATGGACGAAGCCGAACAGCAGCTTCGCGAAGTCATACGCATTGACCCCGAAGACGCCGAGCCGCGAGCCCTGCTGGGCAAGCTCTACGCAGCGCGCGGCAACAACGCCGCTGCCATCGAACAATACCTCGCCGCGTCGCGCCTGCGCCCCGGCGAGCCCGTCATCCTCAAGTCGATCGCCAGTCTCTACGCACTGCTTGGCCGGCGAAGCGACGCGATCGAATATGCGCAGCGAGCCGTCCAGTTCAACCCGGAAGACGTCGAGGCCGCCCAGATGCTCGCGGCCCTCCGCGATCCCGCCACCACGCTGCCGGCAGCCCCCTGAGCCGGCGCCACCGCAGAACCACTCGGTCCGCGTCCGGGATGACGCTTACTTTCAGTCGCCGATCAATGATTTCCCGTCGGCGCCGGCGAGCGGATCATCGACTGGCGCAGCATCTCCACCATCCCGCGCCACGGCCGGCCCCGGTAGAGACACGCCCCGTCGGGCCCGAGGGCTTGGCCGCCGTATCCGCTGCGAATCCATTCCAGCAACGGTGACACCAGCGACGCTCGGGCCATCCGGGCCTCGGACAAGCTCGGGTCCAGACTGATGCCACCCTCGATCACGGCAATATCCCACGCACCATCCGCGGTCGGCTTGATTTGCAATCGCGTCCGATCGACGATCAACCGCGGTTCGTCCGCTCGAATGTGTGCAAAGACAGTCTCGAACGGCGGATCGAGCCGATAGGCCTTTCCCTGAAGAATGACATCCGCGTTCGATATCTCCAGCGGTGTCGGCCGCTGCGCGTAGTAGCTCAAGGGGTAATCCGGCGGCCAGATCATCACGCTTTCGCCCGGCTTCGTCTCCGCGTCGAGCCGAGTCCGCCACGCATCGACCGCCTCGCGCTGAAGTGCGTAGGCCCGACGCGCGGGACAGTTCGGATCAAGCGTAAACCGGACGTGATCCGCCAGCGTCAACCCCGCCGCCGCCATTCCGCCCGCAAACAGCCACGCAAACCGCCGACCCTGCGGCGTCGCCGCCTCCGAGAACACAAACTGCACGGCCAGCGCCGCAAGCACCGTCGCAACCGGGATCAGTTGCAGGAGGTAATGCCCGTAGCCATATGGCGCGACGAGAAACGTCAACATCTGCAATCCGCCGGTCAGCAATAGCAGACCCATCCCGCGCGGAATCCGCGCCCGCTCGGCGACATCGAGCTGCCGCCAGCCGCGAACGCCGATCACCGCCGGCAACAGCAGAATGCACGCATTGCGGAGCTGCCGGCCGACGTCTGACCAGTGATCCATCGAAAACAGGCGTGACGCCTCGCCATCCGGCGTCGCACGACGAACGTCATACAACACGGCCAGCCGCCAGAACCCCGCGACTTCGCCGCGCGAGGCCAGCCACGCAATGATCGGAATCCAGACAGCCGCCGCGCCGAGCAACAGCGCAACGGCGCACTTCCCGCGCGAACGGCGAGTCTCTCCCGAGATCGTCCGCCCCAGCACCAGGTACAGCACCGCCGCGATCGGATAAAGGATCGCCGTCTGCTTGAAGCAACCCGCGACACCCGCGCACACCCCCGATACCGCCCAGCCGCCAACCGATCGCCGATCGATAGCCCCAAGCGCCGCAAGCAGCGCAAGCCCCTCGAACAGCGCGACAAACTTCTCCGTGTTGCAGCCCCAATCCGCGAGGATGCGATGACAGCAAACCAGACTCGCCGCCAGCGCCGCGCACGCCGCCGGCAGCGGCTCCGCAAACCTCCGCGCCAGTCTCCACGCGACCGCCACGAGCGCGAGACTCACCGCCGCATCCAGCCAGAACGCCGCTCGGTCCGATCCCGCGCCGCCCGCCCGAACGCACGCCGCGAAAGCCCAGTAGATCCCCGGCGGCTTGCTCTCCCACAGGTCGCTGTAGAGCCGCCGCCCTTCGCCCAGCCGCCAGCCGATGTACGACCAGATCCCCGCGTCCGTTTGAAGCGGAATCTCCCGCCAGCTCCAGCGGGTCAGGCCGACATGGGCCACGGCCAGAACGAGCATTACGACGGCAACTGCTGTACGGCGCGGGGAATAGGTCGAATTGTTCTCGTCCATCGAACGGCGATTCTAACGACCATTTGCCGTGGATTGGCCGGCCGCCGACCAATCGGGATTTTCCCGCGCGCCATATGGAATATTCCATCGATTCGCGACAATTGATCTTTACGGGGTCGTTGCGCCCAGTTGGGCGGCTGTTGGAAAGGAAGGTGGATCGTGCCGGGAATCCTGTTTAATCGCGTTATCGGATACATCGTTGTTTCGCTCATTCTGGCCTTTTGTCAGGTCACCACTTACGCCGAACCGCCTGCCGACCTCTACCGCGCCTTCTACCTCGAAAACTCGGCCCGCGACTACGCCGCCGCCAAGACCCTCTACGACCGCATCCTCGCCGACTCGGGCGCCGACGAGTCCGTCCGCAAGCAGGCCCGCCTCCGCGCCGACCGTTGCCGCGACGAACTCGCCGCCGACAATCTCGCGTCCCTCGTCCCGCCCAACGTTCTCGGCTACGTCGAGCTGCGAAAGCCCCTCGCCCTCATCTCGTCGCTCGCCGAGGCCTTCGGACTCGCCGGCAAGGACATCCGCGATCTCCTCGCCGAACGCCCCGACGCCGACGCGACGATGCCTTTCACCCTCCCAAAACAGATCACCCTCAGTCCTTCGCTCGTCGAAGTCCTCAGCAGCTTCGGCGGAGCGGCCGTCGCGATCACCGGCATGGACAACCCGAATCAGCCGAGCGGCCTTGTCATCGTCCATCACGGCAACGACCTGCTGCTCAAGGGCGTTCTCGAAACAGGATTTCAATTCGCCCCGACCGCCCGCAAGATCGCTGACCTGCCGACATTCGGCTTTCAGGACAAGGCCGTCGGTGTCCTCACCGAAGCACTGCTGATCGTCGGCACCTCGCGCAACCTTGTCGAAGAAGCCGTCGCCCGCCTCGAAGGCCGCGAAGGAATCTCGCTCGCCTCGCGCGATGATCTCAAGGATGTAAACGCCCGCCGCGCCGGCGCAACCCTCTTCGCCTACGTCGACGGCCGCGCCTGCATCGAGCACGCCCGCAAGCACATGAAGAGCGACGGCGACCGCCGCGAGTTCGCCCAGGCCGACGCCGTTCTCGACTTCGATCACTTCCGCTGGGCCACCTTCGCCTTCGGCGTCCGCGACAAGACGATCTCCGCCGACCTCACCATTCGCATGGCCGACGACCACCGCAATCTCGTCTTCGATCTGCTCCGCCTGCCGTCCATGAACCGCCGCACGTTCGGCTTCGTTCCGGCCGACTGTGCCGGCGTATTCGGCCTCGGACTCAACCCCGTCACGGCCCCTTCCGCTGCGCGCGATGAAGGCGACAAAGACTCCGATCACGTCCGCATCAGCGGCCTCGACATCCTCCGCGAGTTCTTCGGCAACATTCAGGAAGTCTCGGCCTTCGTCGTCCCCGGCAGCGGCATGACGCCGTCCAAGAAGAACCGGCGCGACTCCTCCGAGCACATCCCCGACGCGGCCCTCGTCATCGCATCCAACGACATCCGCAAATCAAATGCCTTGTGGTCCCGGATCCTCTCGCTGCCGGCAATGGCCGAAGGCGGCGCGCCGGCCGAGCCGAAATCAATCGACATCTCCGGAACACCTGCTCGCGGATACGAAATTCCCGAAGTGGGCACCGTCTACCTCGCCGAACTCGACGGCTGCCTCATCGTCGGAACAACCAAGGCCGCTGTCCGCCTGTCGATCCAGGCCCACAAGAAGAAAAACACGATCGAAGACGACGCGGTCATGCAGGCCGCATTGAAGCGCGTGCCGTCCGACTCCAGTCTGCTGTTGGTCGTGAACGGCGGCCGCTGCGCCGCCATCGCCGCGTCGCAGGCCTCGATGGGCGAGGCCATGCCGCTCAATATCGGCGCGAGCGTGGCCAAGGACACCGTCGTCTGGTTCGGCCTCGGCCAGTCCGCCTCTCAGATGTCGCTGCGCATCGGCGTGACCGGCCTCCCCGACCTGAATCAACTCATTCAGACCTTCCGCCCGATGGCGACGGCCGCGATCGAGCAGAGCATGTCGTCGAAGCCCGAAGTCCGCCGCGAAGTGAAGCGCCGCAAGCAGCCGATCGCCGTCGAAGAGTAACCGCCGCGCCCGCGGCAATTCTCACGACACCACCGCGCGGCTACCATCCGCCGCGATGGAGTTGATCGACGAGCTTCGGAGCATTTGCGGCGAAGGCGGCATTGCCGCCGACCCCGGCGAACTCGCCACGTTCGAATCCGACGCTTTCACACTGGTTCGCAGCCGCCCGGACATCGTCACCTTTCCGCGCACCACCGAAGAAACCGCTCGCGTGATGAAAGCCGCTGCCGCCCGCGGCGTTGCCATCGTCCCGCGCGGCGCGGGAACGAGTCTGGCCGGCGGAACCATCGCGGTCGACGGCGGCGTCTGCATCTGTCTCTCGCGCATGCGACGCATCCATAAACTCGACCTGCGAAACCGCTTCGCCCACGTCGACGCTGGCGTCGTCAATCTCGCCATCACCAACGCGGTCAAGGACGCCGGCTACCAGTACGCCCCCGACCCGTCGAGCCAGATGGTCTGCACCATCGGCGGCAACGTCGCCACTAATTCCGGTGGCCCGCATACGTTAAAAATGGGCGTCACGGCCAATCACGTACTCGGCGCAACGATCGTTCTCCACGACGGCCGCATCGTTCGGCTCGGCGGCGAATTCGACGACGCCCCCGGCAGCGACCTGCTCGGCCTCTTCATTGGTAGCGAAGGAACGCTCGGGATCGTCACCGAAGTCATCGTTCGCCTGACGCGCCTTCCCACTGCCGTCCGCACCCAGCTCGTCGTCTTCGAGTCAATCGATCAGGCCGCACGGGCCATCAGCGCCATCATCGCCGCCGGAATCCTCCCCGCCGCCCTCGAACTCATGGACAAGCTCACCGTCGCCGCCGTCGAAGATTGGCTGCACCTCGGCTTCCCGCGCGATGCCGGCGCCGTGCTCATCATCGAGCTCGATGGCCTCGAGCCCGGCCTCGATCGCCAGGTCGAACGCGTCGTCGCGATCTGCCACGAGCACCAATGCAAAGAAGTGCGGATCGCCCATTCCGCCGCCGAGCGCGCGACTCTCTGGATGGCTCGCAAAAAATCCTTCGGCGCGATGGGCCGCTACGGCATGAACTTCTTCACCCAGGACGGCGTCGTACCCCGCTCAAAGATTCCGGAAGTCATGCGCTTCGTCGCCGACGTCGCCCAGCGGCGGAACATCCGCATCGCCAACGTTATCCACGCCGGCGACGGCAACATCCATCCGCTGCTGATGTACGACGAGCGCGACCCGCTCCAGGTCCGCGCCGTCGTCGAAGCCGGTTACGACATCCTCGTGAAGTGCGTCGAACTCGGCGGCACGATCACCGGTGAACACGGCGTCGGCATCGAAAAGGTCGCCCCGCTCGAACGGATGTTCGACGCCGAATCCCTCGCAACGATGCACCGCGTCCGCCGCGTCTACGACCCCGACCACCGCATGAACCCGCGCAAGCTCTTCGCCACCGGCGGCGGCTGCCTCGAACTACTCCGCCCGCCCCGCAACTTTGCGGAGATCGAGCATTGATCGAGCCGCAAACGATCGACGAAGCCCGTGCCGCGTTCGCCGTCGTCATGCGAAGGCCCGGCGCGGCCGGCAGCGAACTCCGCCTCGTCGGAGGCGGATCGAAGTGCAGCGACATACCGATCGCCGCCGATGCCGTCTCGACGCGAAAGCTCTCGCGCGTCATCGACTATTCCCCCGAAGACATGACGATCACCGTCGAGGCCGGCGTCTCGATTGACTCGATCGACGCGCTGGTTTTGAAGAACAATCTGCGGCTGCCCCTCGATCCGCCCGCCTACAGCGGTCGCGCCACAGTCGGCGGCGTGCTGGCGACCAATGACAGCGGCCCGCTCCGCTTCGCATACGGCTCGCCACGCGACAACGTCCTCGGCATGTCGATCATTCTCGGCGACAGCACCCTCATCCGCGCCGGCGGCCGCGTCGTCAAAAACGTCGCCGGCTACGCACTTCATCGCTTGCTCTGCGGCAGCTGGGGCACGCTTGGCCTGATCGCGAACGCAACGTTCAAACTCCGTCCCCGTCCCGAGTCTCTCCGACTCGCGGCGTTCGCCGCCCGCAACGCGAACGACGCCGAGTCTTTCACCGCCGATCTGCTCAGCGGTCCAAGCCGTCCCACCTTTGTCGAGTGGCTCCAACCCGGATCACAAGTAGGCATGGACGGTCTCGCCATCGTCGTTGGCTACGAAGACTGCACTGAGGCCGTCGACTGGCAGCTTCGCGAACTAGCTCGATTCCGTAACCAAGTTCGCGCACTCGATGACGAAACATCGAAACGCATCTATCGCGAACTGCGTGAGTGGGGCGCATCAGCCGACATCAGAGCCGCCATGCCGAGCACATCGCTCCACCGCATCTTCACCGCCGCCGCAGAGTCGAACGCGCAACTCCTCGCCCACGCCCCCTCCGGCACGCTCCTCGCCCGCTCCCGCGACGCCGCCGCGCTCGCCCCTCTCATCACTGAGTTCGCCGGCCACATCATCGCCCCGCGCCACCTCGCCGCCGACGACCACGCCGTCCTCCGCGCCGGCCTGCGCTCTGCCATGCGAACGGAGCAACCCGCATGAGCGCAACAGCCGTCACGTCTGAACAGCTCTTCCGCGCCTGCGTCCACTGCGGCCTTTGCCTGGAACACTGCCCGACATACGTCCAGCTCGGCGTCGAAATGGCTGCTCCGCGCGGCCGCATCCTCCTCATGCACGGCATCCTCGACGGCCGCATCGAGCCGACCGCCGCCGTCCGCAATCACCTCGACCTCTGCCTCGGCTGTCGCGCCTGCGAGACAGCCTGTCCGTCCGGCGTCCGCTACGGCGCACTGCTCGAACGCTTCCGCGACGCCGACCGCGCGACCCGCAAGCCGACGCTCTCGCAGCGCCTGCTCGACTACTTGCTGTTCAATGTCTTCCCCAACCGCCGTCGCCTCGCGAGCTGGCTCACGCTCGGCCGCGCGGCCCGCGCAATCGGCCTCGACCGCGCCATCGAGCAAACCGGCCTCCTGGACATGCTGCCGGCCTGGCTCGCCAAACTTCTGCGAATGCTCCCGCCCAACGAAGACCCCGCCGAACCGCTCTGCGACATCTACCCTGCCGCCGCCCCGCGCGCCCATGGGTCATTCTTCATCGGCTGCATCGGCGAAGCCATGTTCGCGCAAACCAACCGCGCCACCCTCCGCGTCCTCAACGCCAACGGCGTAACCGTCGAGTGCCCGGATTCACAAGTCTGCTGCGGCGCCATACACGCCCACGCCGGCCGCACCGAAGATGCCCGCACCCTCGCGCGGAAGAACATCGAAGCACTCACCGGCAACGACCCCATCGTCACCAACATCGCCGGCTGCGGCGCCATGCTGAAACACTACGCCGAACTCCTCGCCGACGACCCGCAATACGCCGCAAAAGCCGCCGCGTTCACTAGCCGCGTCCGCGACATCTCCGAGTACCTCGTTGATCTCCCGCTGACCCCACCCACTCACGAACTCCGCGCCCGCGTCACCTACCACGACCCCTGCCACCTCTGCCACGCGCAGGGCATCCGCCGCCAGCCGCGCGACCTTCTCCGCGCCATCCCCGGCCTCGAACTCGTCGACCTCCCCGAATCCGAGATGTGCTGCGGCGCCGCCGGCACCTACAACCTCACCCAACCCGAAATGTCCGCCGAACTCGCCGCCCGCAAACTGGCCTGCATCGATCGCACCGGAGCAGCCATCGTCGCCACCGGCAACGCCGGTTGCATCCTCCAACTCCGCGCTGCCGCAGAGTCGCGCGTCGAAGTTTCACACCCGATCGAGCTGCTCGATCGCGCCTACACCGGCGAATCGGCCTCGTAATTCAGCTCCCCCCGCGGCCGCAGCTCACGGCTCAGACACGTCCCGCTGTGCAAGCCAAAGTTGCTCAACCGTGTACTCCGTCCCACATTCCGGGCACGTCAGCTCCCGCAATCCGCGCATGCTGTAACCGCACTTCCCGCATCGAGGGCTGCTCTGCGCGAACCGCCGCCAAGCCGCCCGCTTCCCCGACCGCCAGGCCCAGAACGCAAGGAGCGCGCAGATCCCAAGAAAAAGACCAATGCCAAGCACCGGAGCCAACAGCCAAAGAATCTCCGATCGGGAATTCACTACTCACTCCATGTCGCGATCACGCGAGAGCAACCCAACGCCTTGTCGATACGCCCGAAACTTCGCCACCGCATCCAGATCGATCGCCGCCAAAATCGCCCCCGCCGCGCCGTCCTCAATCCGCCGCTGCAACCGCACCACATCCGGCCGCGCCGACGGATCAACAACACTCGCCCCGCCGCTCGTCCAATGCGGATGATCCGGCAGCTCCTGCCGCGCCAGCGGCCAGTCCGCCACGGCCACCGCAACGCCATTCTCCATCGCCCGCGTCAGCGCCAGGTTCCACCACAGCGTCCGCGCATACGCGGTGTGGCCCTCGGTCGGCACGCCCGTCCGCGCCGGCACGCACAGCAAATCGACGCGCCCCGCGCACGCCGCCGTCAGCGACGCACGCCACAAATCCCCGCAGATCATCACCCCGACTCGCACCCCGCCGATATCAAACACCCCCTCCGCATCGCCCGGCAAGATCCGCCCCTGCTCCAACCCAAACGGCACCTGCTTTGCGTATGTCCCCACCTCGCGCCCGTCCCGATCCGCCACAAAGCAGACATTCTTCCGCGCCCCGCCCTCATCGCTCCACCCAATGCTCCCCCCGACCACCGCCGCCCGCATCTCCCGCGCCAGCTCCGACACAAACCGCCGGCTGGCCGCCTCATCATGCTCCCGCGCCGCCGGCCAGCCGTCGAAGAGCTCCGGCAACACCAGCAGATTGAGCGGGCCGCCATCGCACAGCTTCGTCGCCATCTCACGAATCTCGCGAAAGTTCGCCTCCGCGTCGAGGGTGACGAGCGGGGGCTGCAACGCCGCGACGTGTATGGTTCGGCTGCTACTTGCCACGCGACGCCCGCCGCTTCCTGGCGTCCGCGTACGCCGCCTCGACGACATTCATCACCGCGATCCCATCATCCGCCGACACCGCCGGCGCACGCCGCTCGCGAACCGCCGCCGAAAAATCCTCGATCGCCCGCAGAAAACAATCGCGAAACTCTCCATCATGCGACTCCACCGCCGTCCGCGACGACCCGCGCAGCAGCCACGTGCGATAGCGATCAGCCGCCATCAGCGATCCCTCGGCGATGAACGTCGCCTCGTCCCCGCGGACTTCGAGCCGCCCGCCATACGAGTGCGCACAGTAGTTCACCTCGACCACGCCGACGCCGCCCGCCGCGAATTCCATCTGCGCAAGGAAGAAATCCTCAACACCGTAGTCGAATCGTGCGTTCGCAATCGACCCGCTGACGCCCGTAACGGACCCCGCCGCCTTCAACAAGATGTCGATCGCATGCGGCGCCAGATCCATTCCCGGCCCGCCGCCCGCCAGCGCCGCCTGCTGCCGCCACACCGCGGCCGGCTGAAACAGAAACCCCATGTCCTCCCGAATAATCGTGATCTTCCCGAGCGCCCCCGCCCGAACCAGCCGCAAGCAGTCTTCATGCGCGGGATGAAACCGCTGCTGATGACACACTCCGAGCACGCGCCCATGTTTCTTCGCCGCATCGCGCATCCGCAGGCAATCCGCCACGCCCAGCGCCATCGGCTTATCCGTCAGCACGTGTTTGCCGGCGCTCATGCACGCAATCGCCTGTTCCGCATGGAGATGGTTCGGCGTCGCGATGTAGACCGCGTCAATGCGTTCATCGCGCGACATCTCGGCCAGATCGCCATACGCCGCCGCCGCTTCCAGCCGCCGCGCAAACTCGTCGGCCCGTTCTTGGGACCGCGAACAAAATGCAACCAGGGATGCGTTGGAAGATCGCTTGATGGCCGGCGCTACGCGATTCTCGGCCACCCGCCCGCAGCCGACGATGCCCCACCCGATCGGCCGCACGGCCGCCTACTCCTCGCCCTTGAGGTCGCGCGACATGAGTTCCGTCAGCGCCATGATCGGATCCTTGCCGTCAAACAGCACCGCATGCACGGCCTCCGTGATCGGCATCGGCACGCTCAATCGCTTCGCAAGCTGATAGACGCTCCGCGTCGTGGGAATGCCCTCGATTACAGACGGCGTCGCCGCCACGACCGAGTCCAATGTCTCGCCGCGCCCCAGCGCCTCGCCCGCCGACCGATTGCGCCCCAGCGGCGAGATGCACGTCGTCACCAGGTCCCCCAGCCCCGCCAGCCCCGCAAACGTCTCGCGCCGCGCCCCCATCGCCGTGCCCAGCCGCGTAATCTCTACCAGCCCCCGCGTCAGCAACGCCGCCTTCGCGTTGTCGCCCGCCTTCAACCCGTCAATGATCCCCGCCGCCAGCGCAATCACGTTCTTCATCGCGCCGGCCAGCTCGACCCCCAGCACGTCCGAGTTCGTATAGACGCGGAACCACTGCGTCGAGAACGTCCGCTGTACTTCCGCCGCCGCCGCCCCGTCGCTGCTCGCCGCGACTGCCGTCGCCGGCAACCGCTTCGCCAGCTCCGACGCAATCGTCGGCCCCGACAGCGCCACCGTCACCGCGTCACCGAGGACATTTGACAGTATCTGCGTCGGCCGCTGCAGCGTGTCGTTCTCGATTCCTTTCGAGACGCTGACTATCGGCACGTCGCGCGGTGCGAGCGGCGCAAGCTGCTTCCACACCGAGCGGATGAACTGACACGGCACGGCAGAGATGACCAGGTTCGACCCGGCAAACGCCTGCCGCGCATCGGTCGTGAATGAAATGCTCGAAGGCAGCTTGACGCCGGGCAGGTAGCGCTTGTTTTCCCGCGTCGAGCGCAGGGCCTCAATGCTCTCGGGAAACACGCTCCACAGGCGGCAGGGAACGTTCTTCTCGGCCAGCATGAGGCCGCAGACCGTGGCCATTTGGCCGTCGCCGATGATAGTGGCTTGATCGATCATGTCAGCGCCGCGCGCAAAGCGCGAAGGCGATTAGAACGGGCGTGGATGGAGGCGGCAAGTGTGCGCGGAGCGTGGGTGGGAATTCCGGGGCTCTGCCCGGGAACGAATGCCGAAAGGGACTTACAACCCGAAGTTGACGAAAAACTCGTAGATGGGATTCAAGACCGTGACGATAAAGTCCGCGAACCCTGGGATCTTGGTTCGAGAAATGAACGCAATGGCCAGATTCTCGATGAAAAGCGAGAAGAACATGAGCCCGTTCCCTTCGACTGGATGATGTACCGCACCGGTCGCCGCGCAGCGACGCGCCGCCCCCTAATGGACAAGTTCCGTGCCGTCGCGGCGCAAATTCCGAAAACGATACGCCCGCCTTCTCAGTATCAAAAGGGCCGTATTCGCCGCGAGTCCACCTTTGTTCTGGGCGATTCTCCCCAAACGCGCCCCTCGCGATTGGGCACTATTTCCACTTTTGGTGCGCCCGGCGCATGTCACGCCGGTCTTCCTTGGCCCGCAAATCCTGCCGCTTGTCGCGATGGCTCTTTCCCCGCGCCACGGCCAACTCAACCTTCGCTCGCCCCTTGTCGTTGAAGTAGATGCTGGTCGGAATGATCGTCAGCCCGCGAATCTGCACTTTGCTCGCAAGCTTCCGGATCTCCCGACGATGTAGTAACAGTTGTCGCGCCCGCTTGGGCTCATGGTTGAAGATCGTCCCATGGCTATACGGCTCGATCTGACATCCGATAAGTTCAATGATCCCGCCCTGCACACGGGCGTAGGCCTCCGCCAGCGAAGCAGTTCCTTCACGCAAACTCTTGACTTCACTGCCTTTAAGTGCAATCCCCGCCTCGACTCGCTCCAGCAATTCATACTCGAACGAAGCGCGCTTGTTCACAATGCGTTTGCCGGTATGGGGGCGAGATTTGGACATTTTTCTGGACCGCCGACCGTGGGACTGTACCGTGCAACTGCGCCAGGCATGCTATCGTATAATCAGGTGGCCGTATGAACCAGTCCGTTGAAACTACCGACGGACGGCTGGAGATCATGGATGAGCGCCGGCTGATCCAAGCCGCGCAGCAGGGCTGCACGGTGAGCGCCCATCGTCTGATCACGGCCCACCAGGATCGACTCCATGCTTTCGTCTGGCGGATGTTGCGGGACGACCACGACTCCGACGAGGTGTGCCAGGATGCCTTCCTCCGCGCGTTCTCGGCCCTCGCCGGCTTCGACTTCAACTACCGCTTCAGCACCTGGCTCTTCACGATCGCCTACCGCCTTTGCCTCAACACCATGCGCCGGCGGCGCGACGTCGGCGGAACCGCGTTCGACTTCGCAACCGTCAGCTCCGCGCGGCCAACCGACGACCGACCGAATGAAACGGTCAGCGAAGCCGTCGCGAATTCCGACGAGGCACGCCGCCTCAAGGACACCATCTGGGACGCCGTCGAGGATCTCGCGCCGCAGCAACGGGCCGCGGTGCTTCTGTTCTATCGCGAGCAACTGAGTTGTCAGCAGATCGGCAAGATACTGGAGATGCCCGCCGCGACCGTGAAGAGCCATCTTCATCGGGCGCGGGCGCGGCTGCGCGAAACGCTCTCCGGTCGCTTGGCCGAGGGTTGGTCGGACATCCGCTTCAACGCCGAAGCGGGCTGACCTTGATGCGCGGCGCACGCAGCGCCGCCGGGAGCCGAGAAATGGCCCTGACCTGTCGAAACGTACAACACATGCAGGACGCGTATTTGGACGCGGACCTCCCGGCGTCCATGACGGCCGAGGTCGACGCCCACCTCCTGCAATGCCCCGAGTGCCAGCGGCAGATGGAGCTGCTCCGCGTCTGCGGCAACGTCGTCGCCCGCGATCGCAGCGAACCCACGCCCGCGCCCGACTTCGCCATGCGCGTCCTCGCTTCACTGCCAAAGCAGGCCCCCGCGGTTCAGCCGACCTTCATCCTGACACGACGCCAGCGACGCCGAATCCTCATCGAGCGGATCACGGCCGGCGCGCTTCCGGCCATCGCCGCGACCATCGCCCTCTTTGCTCTGATTCTTCCCGCCACCCGCCCGGATTCAGAGACCCATCGCGTCCTCGGCGAATCCGAGCAGCGCCAGCCGGTCGATGCACTCGGCGTCCGCTCGCTCATCGATCCGACGCTCTCAACCCTGAACGACACGAACCGCGCCGCCGGAAATCTCGGCGGCCTCGCTCGAATGACGCTCGATCAGGCCCGCGCCCAGCTTGAGGCCCGGCCCCCGGCTGTCGCTCAGCCGCCCCAGGCCGAAAACGGCGCCCTGATGATGGAGTTGTTGCACCCGCTGCTCAGCGTCCTGCAACCGCAGACAGCCGACGTCACCGACGAAACTTCGGACGATGTCGTTCGCTTCTGATAGACGCCCGCTGCTCGCGGGCCTCCTGATGACGCTCATCACGTTCCTCGCGCCGCCGCTGCTTCGCGCGCAGACCACCGCCCCGCAGCGCGACGACTGGACCCGATTCGTCCCCGGCGATGTTCACCTCTATGTCGAATTCCGCGATCTCTCGGTCACGCGCCACCACCTCCGCCGCGCCGGCCTCTGGGAAACCGTCCGCGAATTCGGTCGCCTCGGCACGCCCGATGCCTCGACTCAGCCGTGGCAGGAACGCACCTCGCAGCTCCTCGGCATGTCGACCGAGGAAGCCATCACGCGCGTCCTCGGTCTGCGGACGGCGCTCCTGGCAATCGATCCACTCCGCTGGGATCGTGGCCTGGTCCTTGCGGAGCTCGGCGACGTCGCGCTCGTCCAACCCCTGCTCCGCCGCTGGCAAGCCGTGCCGCTCGAGCCCATCGGTCCTGTTTCCCGCTATCGCTTACCGACCGGCCTCCTGCTCGCCCAGCGAGACCGCGTGCTGCTCTTCGGCCCCGACACCGACGACGACGGCCTCTGGAGTCGCGCCGTGCTGCTCATCGCCGGCCGCGGCGGTCCATCGCTCTCCAGGAATGCCGCTTTTCGCGAACTGTCCGGCGCCATGCCCGCCGATTGCGATGGGCTTGTCTATCTCGCCGGGCCGCAGGTCGCCCGCGCAATGCCGCTTCCGCTGAAGCCCGGCGTCGAGCCGATCCTCGTTGCCGCGCTCGATGTCTCCGCCGGAGAGCTTTCGCTCGACGTCCACGCCCGGCCGTCACCCGTCGGCGCTGCCGACGTCGCGACCACCCAACCCGTCGCGCCGCTCCTGCCCGCGGACTCCCTTGCGGTCTGGAGCGGAACGCGCGACCTAGCCGGACTCATCGCCGCGCCCCAGGCCGCCGAGCCGTCCGCTCAGGGCGACCCGGCCGATGTGCTCCGTTGGGCCTTCGCCGGACTGAAAGATCGCGGCGCCAATATCCTTCACTCGCTGTTCGGCAGCGCCACGCTCGTCCTCGGTCGCCTGGCTCCGGTCTCTCCCGACGACTACGAGCAGCCGACCCTGACCTGCCTCATCGATACGCGCAGACCCGACGATATGGCCCTCGCGATGGACGCGATGGTCATGCTCCTGTGGAACTGGCTCTCCGAACACGGCGCGGCCGGCGGATCCGAGAACACCCCCGATCTTCGGCCATCCGAGGAAGGCAATCTGCGAATTCGCACCGTGCCGATCGGTTCGCTGCTCGCGCGGCGCACGAAATGCCCCTTCTTTGAACGACTCGAGCTGAGCTGGACCGCCGCCGACGGCCGCTTCATCGTCTCCACGTCGAAGGCCCAGCTCTCGCACGTCATCGGCGCCATTCGCGGCCAGTCCAGGCGACTGCGCGATTCAAGTGGTCTCGCCCCGCTCATGCCGCAGACCCCGCGCGACGTCGATTGGTTCTTCGTCCGCGGCGAGCCGCTCGCCCGCATGCTGCAGAGCTGGCTCGACTACGTCGCCCGCCAGCGGCCCGAAGCCATGGAAGCCCAGTTCTGGACAAGCTGGGCCGCCCAGCGGCTGGAGCAGCAGCGCCGCCTCGGCGTCGGGCTCCGCTCATCTTCCGACAACCCGAACGAGGCCGTCGTCATTGAAATTGCACCCGACTCGCCTGCCGCCGCATATCTGCGTGTCGGCGACGAAATCATCACCGCATCCGGCCGTCCGCTGACGACGACCCAACCGGCCCGCGAGGTCGCCCAGCGCTTCCGCGAGCTTTCGGGCGGTGCGCCGTTCGCACTCGACATCCGCCGCGACGGAGCCAGGCAATCGGTGCAAATTCCGCTGCCGCCCGCCCCGGTCCCCGACGCAGTCGATTTCGACCCCGTGGCGACCGTCAAAGCCCTCATCGCCGTCTCCGAGCACATCGAGAGTCTCACCTTTTGGCGCAGGGCCGGTTCGACTGACCTCTTTAATGCCCGCATCCTGCTCCGCTGGAAATCGTCCAAACCCTGACCGCTCGCCCTCGACCCCTTAACCCGTGCGAAAGCAGCAGTTATAAGAATCCCTTGCTCCGCGACCGACGCGCACGCCCATTCGCCAAAAAAACTTTCACGAATTTGCGTTGCGCGGAGACGGTTCGCACGACCGTATTCCGGATATACGGCACGACGGTGCGTGCCATACGGCGGCATTGAAGGCATGGTCTCCTTATTCTGCTGCGTCGCGTGACATGACAGACACACTGCCTGAGCTCGCCTCCCGTAACGACGGTTCCGTGCCGGGATCTCCGCCCGTCGAGGATTCCGCACCCGCCCAGGTGACGTTCGTCGCCCGGCTGATTCGATGGTCGAGCACCCTGTGCGCACTCGTTGCGGCCTTGTCGCTCGTCGCCGTTCTCGCGATCTGGGCTGCCAGTACGTGCCACCACATGCGAGTCCGTTCCGGATCGGGCTTCGCCAGGATCTGGGCCGGCAACGTGGAAATGGAATGGGGCATGCGCCACGGTCTTGAGCGCTCCGACGATCGGACCATCTACTCGATCGGAGACTACTGCAAGCCGGATCGATCGTGGTTCGCACAACTCGGCTTCAACGGACCGAGCGTAACGATGGGCCGCGGCGGGCGCTGGGGAGAGGCGACCTTCCCGCTCTGGATCCTCGTCCTCGCGCCGATGGCCGGTAGCATCGCATGTTGGTTACTTCGCCGCGGCCGAGCCCTTCGCGATGTCGCAACCGCGCTCGTCCTCACCGCGCTTCCGGCCCTGCTCGGCCTCTGGATACTGAGCGTGGTGCGTGTGGTCGAAGTTGCAAACGATGACGCCGACGCCGTCGTCATGCTGCGCGACGGATGCGTTGAGCTGTACCTTGGCTCGTCTCCACCATCCGGATCGCTGTCGGGCAAAGCCCGTCGCGTCTTTCTTCCGGAACACTTTCACGTCCTGATCTCGCCCGACCCGCCGCTGGTGCCCAAGCCGTGGCGGCAACGGCTCGGAATTCGAAACTTCTCCCGGCTGCAATCGATCCAGTATGCCCCCATCGCCACCGCGCCTCTCGTGCAATCCACCCTCGTCCCGGCCGGCGGCTTCCTGGTCCCCATCTGGTGCCTCGTACTGTCCACCGCGGCCGCCTCCGCGCTCCTGTTACGACACAGTCTTCGATACATCCCCCCGGGGCACTGCCGCCGCTGCGGTTACAATCTCACCGGAAACCAGAGCGGCATCTGCCCGGAGTGCGGGCGCACAATACGCCGCACAGCCGCTGCACCTCAAACGTCGCCGGAAAGCAAGGAGTCGCCGACTCCTCAACACTCTCTCCAATCTACAGTCAACCAACAAGGAGCAAAGACATGAATGCACACCCACACATCGCTCGGTGTTCCCTCATACTACTTATTTGCGCGCTCCCGACATGGGCCGACGGCAAACTCGGCACCGCCACCATCAAGGGCAAGATCACCGTCCCCGCCACCCAACCGGTCGTGCGTCCGATCGGCATGGCAGCCGATCCGGTCTGCGCGGCGGCCCACACCAAACCGGTGATGCCGCAGGGCAAGATCATTTTTTCCGACGGATCGCTTCCCTATGCGTTCGTTTTCATCAAGGAAGGAATCAAAGACAAGTACGCTCCGCCTGAAAAGCCCCTGAAGATCGACCAGACGGGTTGTATGTATTCGCCGCACGTCGCCGGAATGATTTGCGGCCAGTCGCTGCAAATCGTCAACAGCGATGCCGTCAATCACAACATCCACGCGTTGCCGACGAAGAATAATGGCTTTAACTTCGGCCAGCCCAAAAAGGGCATGATCGACAACGGACGGACGTTCAAGAACCCGGAAGTCATGGTCCAGGTCAAGTGCGATGTCCATCCCTGGATGAGTGCATACGTCGGCGTCTTGCCCCATCCGTTCTTCAACGTCACACAAAAGGGCGGTACCTACGAAATCAAAAACGTCCCCGCGGGCAAATACAAGCTCGCCGTCTGGCACGAAGAATGGTCAACGAAGCCGACCGAGTTCGACATCGAAGTCAAAGACGGTGAAACGGTCGTCAAGGACATCGAACTGGCGAAGAAATAATCACGCCAACTCGCGCTCGCAGCCATAAACTGTTCGTATGCCGCTCGCCGTTCGCCTGCGCCGCTTCGCCACTTGGACGGGGCTCCTCGTCTCCCTTGCCGTCGCCGCACTCTGGTTGCTGAGCACAACCTACAGTTTCGGCTACACCGGCCGCGACGGCTCGGAGGTCACCGTCCTTTGGGGCGAACTCCACGCCCAGCGCTACACCGGCCCGCAGCCGCAGCGGACTCAATTTGTTCAGAGCGTCATCGCCTTCTACCGACCCGGCTGGCACGTCTTTCGCCGGATCACGATTTACCTCCCGCCTCCGATCTCTGCCCGCTGCGGCCTCGCGCTCCCCGCATTCCGAAGCTACGCCTACACCCTCAACTACCCGACCATAACCTACCAATCGCTCACCATCCCGCTCTGGATTCCCGTCCTCCTCGTCGCCGCCCCCACCATCTACCTCTGGCGTCGCGACCGCCGCGTCCCCACCGGCCACTGCCCCAAGTGCGGCTACAACCTGAATCTCAACGTCAGCGGCATCTGCCCCGAATGCGGAGTCGCCATTCCGAACGCCGCTTGACCCGCTCCGCACCTCCCCGCTCAAATGCCGCCGTGGAGGTTCTGAATATGCACGTTTCAATTTCATCACGACGTTTCTCGGGAGTGATCGCCATGTCCGTCCTGTTCGGCGCGTTCGCAGCAAACCAGTCTCTCGCAGCCGAAGGCGGCGGCGGCAAGGCCGTCCCGACCCGCGCCGAGATCCCCGAAAAGGACAAGTGGAATCTCTCCGACCTCTACAAAGACGACGCCGCCTGGGACGCCGACTACGCCAAGGCCGACCCGATGGTAAAACGCTGCAAGGAGCTCAAGGGCTCCGCCGCGAAGGGCCCCGCCGAACTCCTCGGAGTCCTCAAGCACCGCGACCAGACCTACCTCGTCGTCGACCGCCTCGCCGTCTACGCCTCGCTCATGCAGGACCAGGATCTCGACAACAAGCCCAACCAGGCCCGTTACGGCCGCGCGATGGACCTCTACAACCGCTTCAGCGAAAGCATGTCCTGGTTCTCGCCCGAGGTCCTCACGATTCCGCCTGAGTCGCTCTCGTCCTGGATGGACAAGAACAAAGACCTCGCCGTCTACCGCCACGCCCTCGAAGACATCCAGCGCATGAAGGCCCACACCCTCTCGCCGCGCGAGGAAGAATTGCTCGCCATGTCCGGCGACATGTCCGACGGCATGTCCCGCACGTTCTCGCTCTTCACCAACGCCGACATGAAGTTCCCGACCATGAAGGACGACCAGGACAAGGACGTCCAGCTCAGCCCCGGCCGGCTCATGGCGTTCCTGACGTCGCCGAATGTCCGCGTCCGCCGCGACGCCTTCCTCGGCATGCACAAGACCTACGAAAACTACGAGAACACCGTCGGCTCGCTCCTCGCCTTCCAGATCAAGCGCGACTGGTTCTACGCCCGCGCCCGCGGCTACAAGTCCTGCCTCGAGGCCGCCCTCTTCCCGGACAACATCCCGGTCTCGGTCTACGAAAACCTCATCAAGGCCGTCAACGACGCCCTCCCGTTAATGCACCGCTACACGCAGCTGCGAAAGAAGATCCTCAAGATCGACGAGCTCCACCCCTACGACCTCTACGTGCCGCTCATCTCCGAAAGCAGCAAGAAAGTCCCCTACGACGACGCGGTGAAAACGATCCTTACCTCGCTCAACGTCCTCGGCCCGGACTACATCTCCGCCATGACCAAGGGCTTCGACTCCCGCTGGATCGATGTCTACGAAACCAAGGGCAAGCGCAGCGGCGCCTACTG
>CAZONT010000043.1:0-23469 GCA_964581285.1 uncultured Planctomycetaceae bacterium
GTCGAGTTCGAGGACGAGGCGCAGCGTGGTGTGAGTGGCCGGGTGCTGAGGGCCGAAATTGAGAACCCAGCGGTTTCCGTCCAACTCGTCGCGGACGAGGTCGAGCGGACGGGGCTGCTGCAGGACGGTCATGGAGAACTCCGGAACTGGGCGCCACAAGCGCGGGGCGAGCGGCGAAAACCTTGCGACAGAATCTAGCGGTGGCGTTCGGTCATCGCAAGCAATCCGACTGGGTGCACGTCAGGGTTTACGACAGACAAAGTAGTGCATCCCGTCGATGGGCGATGCGCCGTATCCGGCGATTGAACCGACGAGCCGGCCGTCGCTGCAAATCTGATGCTTCGAGCCCATGCCGACGACATCGAAACCAGCGGCGCGGAACTGCTCGAAGGCTTCGGCGGCGCGATACCAATAGACATACGGTCCGCGGTCGGAGAGCACGCCCCAGTTGAAACGCTCGGCGGTTCGAAACCATGGGAGCAACTGGATCGAGCGGCCTGATCGCCCGAGCCATCGGCGTAGCCCGAGATAGATGAGAAACGGCGAATAGCGGGAAAACCGAGCTCGCGCTTCATAAGCCAGGAGCGAAAAAAGCGCGACGCCGCCCGATCGAAGTACCCGAAAGGCCTCCGCCATGGCCGAGCATCGCCCGGATTCGTCCTCGATGAAGCAGAGCACCTGCTGGAGATAAATGAGCTGATCGAAGCTCTGGTCGGCATAAGTGAGGCGCGTGGCATCGGCACAATCGAAATCGATGGTCCCGCTCGGATCCCGGCGGCGTGCGGTGTCGATCATCGCTTCAACAATATCAAAGCCGCGAAGCGACTGGAACCCGCGCTTCTTGAGTTCCAGAAGGATTCGACCTCCAGCGGTACCGGCTTCGAGCGTCGCACCGTTTGGCCTGAGATACTCTTCAACGAGAAAGCGTTCTTCGTCGTTAAGTCCAACGTTGTTTGCCCAATGGTCGAACTCTGAGGTCGCAAAGCGGCCGCGGTTGTCCGTCGCGACGTCAATATTTCTGACCGGCGGATCAGGATTCAACGACATTGAACGCTTTCATATCAACCACGGAAGCATGCCATTCGGCAGTTGCCGGGGTTGGCAACGCGTCGGCACATCATATCGCATGCGCGCGAGGCGGAATCGACCTTGAAGAGGATGCGTTTCGAGTGCGACGGCGTGCAAATCGTCATCCGTTAGTTTTCGCGAGGTCTGGAACCAGTCGTTCAGGTTCGATGTGCAGCACGGCCGCATCGCCCGTTGAATGGGACCATTCGTCGATCACGCGGTCGATGGGTGCGAAGCGGTAGGTGGCCAAGAGCGCCCGCAGCTTGGTGACCGTCCCGCCGCGCTTGCGGAGCTGGTGATAATTGAAAAAGCGGAACTGCATTCGCTCTTTCAGGGTCGTCAGGCCGTCGATCAATTCGACGTGCGGCGCAACTTCAATTTCGTACGGGTGAAGATAGATGTTTGCGGGAATATGCTCGGCATGGAGGCGGCGAAGTCCCCAGTTCGTGTATGCAAGGGGAAAGTGCCGCAGATAGCCGCCCCCGCAGACGGGCCACCGCCGCCCGAACGCGTCGACCGTGCTCAGTGGAAACTCCCACAACGACCGCCCGTCGGGCAATGCGATGCGATGCGGTCCGCGCGGGGCGTTGGGGATACCGTAGCGACGGCCTTTGAACGGGAAGATGCTCGAGTCGTATTGGATGCCGAGATCGGCGAGGATCGGGAGGGCCCAGAGCGTCCGGTCGGTGAGTGAGAAGGCGACAGCGCGGTGAGCGTCGAGCTTCCGACCGGCGACATCTTCGATCGCCTTGATCGCGCGGCCGGTGACGCGGCGGAACTCGTCCGGGGTATGTCGCCAGATTTGATGATGGTAGTAGGCGTGGACGCCGAGCTGGTGTCCTTCGTCGGCGATGCGGCGGATGAGGGCAGGGAAATACTCCGCCATCTCGCCGAGGATGAAGCAGGTGGTCTTGACGCCGAACTCAGCGAACAGGTCGAGCATCCGCTCTGTGTCGCGGGCGGACTGCTCCCGTGGCGGTTCCACGCGGTCGCAAAAGTCAATCGCGAGCTGGTTGTAGTAGTCCTCAACGTCGACCGTGAGGGCGTTGAGCAGCGGCGAACCGTTGCCGGCGACGGCGCTCATGGTCGACCGTTCCCTCGGGCGCTGCTGAGGCGGAGGCGGAACTCGCGCTCTCGTGGGTCGAGCATAACCATCAGGTTTTCGAGCAGATAGCCCAGCATCGGGCCGGCGTCGGCGGGGTGGAGGAGCTGGTAGGTCGTCTTGCCGTCGAGGAATTGAAAGAATCCTGGCTGAGTGCGGCGTGAGCCGCGCGCGGTCAGGAACCACATCAAGTCGCCCGGCAGAAAACGCAGGTAGCGGCCGGTCTTGTACCCGAGCCGCGGCGCGGGTTTCTGGCCGCAGGCCATGTCGTAAAGGATGGCGGGGAAGTCGACGCCCGCGGCGGCGCACATTCGGAAACTTTCGGGGAAGCGGGGGTTGATCTCCATCAGCTTGGGGACATTGTCGCGGGAGTCGACGATGAAGTCGAAGTCGCAGAGGCCGAACCAGCCGATGCTCCGCGCGAGGCGCGTGGCGTAGTCGAGGATCTGGGGGTACTCGACGGACTCGTTAAGGACGCTGGATCCGGCGCTCGGTGGGTAGTAGCGAATCTTGCTGTAGACGACGCCGGCGAGAAGTGTGCCGTCGTAGTCGAGGATGAGATCGGCCTTGTATTGCATGCCCGGCGGCGGAATGAACTCCTGAACGTACGTTCGGCCGAACTTCTGAACGGATTGGTGATACGCGGGGGCGAGCTCGCCTGGGCGGTGGATGAACTCGATCCCGCGGGCTCCGCTGGCGACGGCGGGCTTGATCAGGACGGGGTAGTCCGTTTCTCGCGCAACTTCCGCGAGGTCTTGTTCTTCGGGGTACCACGTTCGCGGGATCGGGACTCCGGCTCTCTGGGCGGCTTTCATCGTCTCGACTTTGTCGCGGCCGATCTGGAAAGTCTCCGGTGGGACGAGCACGAGTCGAGTATGTCGCAAGAAGTCGTCGCGACGACGGCCAATGAGCTCGCAGACGGTATCCCCGAGCGGAATCATCATGTCGAAGCGGCGACGGCGAACGAGGTCGAGGAGAAAGTCGAGGCAGGCATCGGCCTCGAGGGCTTCGCTGGGCATGCGAATCCGCTCGTGAACCTTGCGGTAATAAAACGTGGAGCAGTACTTGCGGCTCGACGCAGCAACGACACGAAAGCCGCGAGCGGCGAAGGAGGCGGCAACCGGTAGCGCGGACTTGGCTTCGGCCTCAAAAATCAACACTTGAGGGCGGACGGTCGGCTTCACGACGAACCACCGCTCCAGCGCGAGGAGTTCGCGCGCGCGATGACGGCGCCGACCACGAACACCGCGATGAACATCAGAACCGGCGTCACGTGCGTGCCAGCGCCGCGAAGGACGCGACGGATTGGCATCCAGAGGCGCGGGCCGAGGAGGCGACCTGGAATCTGCTTGCAGGCCTTCTTGAAACGGATTCGGGCGATGCCGTAAGGCGAAAGAAGCGATTCGAGGCGCTGGGCATCGACCGTTCCGGCAATGTTGATTCGGCGGAGACGCATGGGATCGGCACCAGGGCGAACCGCGCCGGTGTCGGAGACGCAGCCGCCGATGTAGCCGGCGTTGCTAGCAGCTCGGATGACGCGGTCGTCGTACCAGCCCCCGGGGCAGGCGAAAAAACGCACGGGCCGGTTGATCACGCGCTCCAACGCCGTACGAGCGCCCCCTAGTTCTGCGTCAAGGTCTGCATCGGATAGGTCGGTCAACGGGCGATGGGTGACGCCGTGGGCGGCAATTTCGATGCGGCTGGGATTCAGGGAACGCAGCTCGTCGTCGGATAAACGAGACTGATCGGTGCGACTGACATCAAAGACATGTGCTCTGGGATCGGTAGTGACGAAGAGTGCGGCCCGCATGTCGTACGCTTCCAGGAGTGGCGCGGCATGCGTCAGAACGCTGCGACAGCCGTCGTCGATGGTGACGAGGACGGCCGGCTGTGGCAGGTCGCGCTTGCCCGCGGCGAAGGCGACGGCATCGTCCATGGTGACGGCGTGGTAGCCGCGGTCGCGGAGCCAGCGGAGCTGCGTTTCGAAGCGATCAACGGGAAGCGAGTAGATTCGCTCGGTGCCACGGAGCGATGCGTATTGCTCGGGAGTGACGAACCGGTGGTACATCAGGCAAGCGAGGTTGGGCGTGCGCGCTTCCTCGATCCACATCCAACCGAAAGTCGCCGCAACCGCGACCACACCGGCGAGAAGAATCACACTAACAATGACGATCACGCGTGCAGTGCCGAGTTTCACGTCAAAACGAATCGGAAAAAGATAACGCCCGCCGCCAGGTAGAGGAGCGCGACGACGGCCAGGGCGCGCTTGAGGCGGCGAGTGACGAGGAGTGGGCCGAGGGGTGAACGAAGCAGCCATTTGCGGAAGGCGTCGGCCCCGTGCGGGCCGAAGAGCCGCTCCGGGATTCGCTTGAAGTTGCCGACGAGTCGGAGCAAGAGGGCGGCACGCGGGCGGAGGAGGCGCTGGAAGTCGGCGAGCGACATGTCGCGCTCGATGACGATTCTCGGCAGCGCCCAGGGGTCAGAAAGGCCTGTACTGCTGCCCTTGTTGTTGCAACAGGCGGTCTGGTAGCCGCACTCGCGGACGAGGCGTTCGATGCGACGGCTGTAGCCGGCGCGTGGGATAGCGATATGTCGGACGGGGCGACAGAGGATTTCGGAAAGGCGGCGGCGCGATTCCTCGAGTTCGTAGCGGGCCTTTTCGTCCGAAAGATCACTGAGAACGCAATGTGTGAGCGTGTGGGACTCGATCGAAACGCCGTTGGCGTCGAGTTCGCGCATCTGCTCCGGTGAGAGAAAGCGATCGATTCCGTGAACGATGCCAAGCGTGTACTCGTTGGGCTCGGGGGCGACGAAAATGGTGGCCTTCTGGCCGTGCCGCTTAAGTGCGGGGTAGGCGTAGAGGAAGTTACTCTCATACCCGTCGTCGAGAGTAATGATCACAGACCGCTGTGGAAGTGGCATGCGGCCGGCGCGGATGGCGAGGAAGTCATCGAAATTCAGCGTTGTGTATCCCGCGTCCTTGAGGTACTGGGACTGCGACGCGAACACATCATCGTACGATGCGTAAATCGGCTCGTTGTCGGGGACACGGCCTTCGAGGACGGCCTGGCGGGAGATGAGGCGGTGATACAGGAGGATGGGAATGCGGTCACGGCGAAGTTCGAGGTAGAGACAGCGGAGAACCTCGAAGACCAGCAACGCCGGAATGAGTACAAATGCGATGTAGCCGAACCACATCATCGTTGTTTGCCCGGTGTTGCCGACCGGCGAACGGGCGGCTTGGAATGCGTATCAAATCCGATGGCCAACCACTCGTTCCACTCGATGTATTTGCCAACCGAGGTATTTGCGGCCCACGCCGAACTGTAGTTCATACCACCATAGTCGTTTTTGTCGATGACGTTGTTCTTTGGATCCGGGCTGCCCGTCCAGCCACAAAGCCAGTCGCCGGAGACGGTGTTTCGAGTGAAGACAAAGGAGTCGGTCCCGACAATGCTGCAGAGAAACGCCTGGAGTACGCGACCGTTCGGATCCCTCGCGGAGCGGGGCTTCTCAATGCGGTTGCCGATGATCATGATTTCGCCGCGCACTTCGCGTTCGCCGACGCCGAACGGATTCCCGCAGTCGCTGAAAGTGCAATCAGCCACGAGGATGGAGCGGGCCGAAAGGTACAGGCAGTGCGACCACTGCCAGGTGTTCGCGCAGCACCGGACGAACTTGCATCCGATGATTTCTATGCGGCAGCGCCGCAGTTGATGGGCGCCGACGCACTGGGTATAGACGCTGTCCTCGGCACTGCGGGCTTTGCCCCCGCGGTAGGGATACTCCTTCATGCCGATGTCGTGAAATTGGCAGTTGACGACCGAGAGCAATTCGTCGGTATAGGACTTGATCGCCGATCCCTGCATCTCAAAGCCGAAGACTTCAAGGTTGGCGACATACGCCTGGCGACATCTGAATTCGATCCCATTCGCGATCGACTCCTGAATTCGCTCGGCCGACCCATGGAACGACCGATTCAAGTGCAAGGCGGCCTGCTCGCCGACGCCGATCAATCGCACGGTCGAACGGCTGTCGGGGAACGAGAGCATTCGCGATAGTTCGATCCTGCGATCGATGAAAATCGTAACGTCACCGCGCTGCGAGGCATCGGCTGCCGCCTGGAGTTCGCGCTCGCTTGTAACGAACCAGGCCGGACCGGCCGTGCGCGCCTCGGCGCTGCCCGCCGGTTGCGCGAGCACGACGAACGCGACGGCGGTCGTAAGCAATGACATCAACGGACCGGCTCCCACTTGGGCATGCGATGTCCGAACAGGGCCTTGATCGCACCTACGGCCATGGCCGTATTGCCAAGCACGAAGAGACTGAGCGTCGAGAGGCCTGGCAGCCGAATGCCGGCGAAAGCCGAGAGCAGCGCGATGACGCCGCAGGCATACGCGGTTGACTGAATCACGAAGGCCCACATGTAGAAGCCCCCGCGAGGGGCCAGCAGCGCGCTTGAGACGAACAGCACAGTCAAGAACAACCAGAGCCACCAGCGGAAAAATTTGTGACTGATCATCTGGAACAGATACACCGGCCGCAGCGGCCAGAGCAGCATCCGAAGAATGTAGGGAACCATGCTGATGCCGCGCACCGCGATTCGGACGCGTGCGCGAAACTCATCTCGCGGGCGGGTGCGCGATTCCTCGAGCGAGATCGCGTCGCGCTCGTAGAGTACACGACGCCCGGCCGCTACGGTGTGAACCGGATCAATGACATCGAGCGAAAAGGCCGGATCAGAAGAACGATAGAGTTCGCGGCGGATGGCATGGATCGACCCGCTGACGGACGTCTCGGAGCCCCATGCGCTTTCGGCCGAACGCACGGCGACTGCAAAGCGCTGATAGAAGCTGAAGCCCTTCGACGTCGCATCGGCGCCGTAGCGATATGTGACGCGCCCGCCGACGCACCCGACAGCGGGGTCGGCGAAGTGCGACACGAGCAACCGGATCGCGTTGGAACTGAACACGCCCGTCGCGTCGGAGAAGACGATGATTTCCCCGGTAGCGGCCGCCACAGCGCCGTTCAGCGTGTGTGTCTTGCCGCGACGATCGTTGCTTCGAAAAAGCTTGACTCCACGGTTGGAAAATGAACTTGCGATCTCATCGGTTCGGTCGGTCGAGCCATCGGAGGCGACCAAGATTTCTAGCTTCGCGGCCGGATAGTCAAGCGCGAGGGTCTGGCGGATCTTTTCGGCGAGAACCACTTCTTCGTTGTAGGCCGCGATAATGAAACTCACCGACGGGGTGAAATCGGCAGACCGGGCGCCGCGGCGGCCGAGGCCGGCGAGCAGCAAGGCAATCAGCGGATAGCCGAGCAACGTGTACGCGACGAGCGCGGTGGAGATCCAGAAGAGCCAATGCATGATCGTCACGATTCGGCCGCCGGCGCTTGCTCTTTGGCGGCCGGCTTCGTGGGCTTGCCCGCCGTGCGGCCCGAGATCAGCCAATCGCGGGCGGCGGCATCATCGAGTCCTTCAAGTCGGCCCAGGAAATCGGGTTTGAAGCGCTTGAGGCCGACGCGCAACAGCGGATTGAGCACCAGCCGCGCCGGAAGAGAGCGCAATCGAAACAAATGCTCGTCCTTAAACGCATCGAGAGAGGCCTTGAAAGAACGGACGGCGTAGGCGGCACGGTCGTACTGCCCGCCAGCACGGAGCATGTCGACCCATTCGAAGAGTAGTGCATCGTTGGCGCAGGCCTTAAGGCCTTCGTGACTCGTCGCGATGTGAGTCAGGTGGGCCGTGCGGCCGATGCCGCACCAGCAGAGGTAGCCCACCATGCGGTCGTTGACGAAGGCGCCAAGCTTGTGGTCGATGACGGGATTCTCGAACGCACGGACGATGTGCGCCTGCCACTGGTCGCGGGCCGGAGGCGAGTGCCACTGAGTGCGCTCGAAAAACTCGGATTCGACCGTCCACCCATCGCGCGTCATCTCATCGGGCTGCATGAGAGGGCGAACGACACAGCTCTTGAGGCCCTTGCGGACCAGGTTGCGGCGCTTGGAGTCCATGCGCTCCAGGCCGTAACCGGAGACATCTTCAAGCAACATCGGGTTGAACCAGGAATTGGCGTCGGCCGGCTTCTCGACAAGGAAATGATAGCCGGCGACGGCGCAATGCCACGCAGGTCTGCAACCGTGCGGCGGCAATGTGACAAACGGATCGAGGGGCCAGCAGAAGCGCCGTCGAACTTGCAACCACCAGATACCGCCATGCCGATGGACGGGATGCTTACGGGCCAGCATGCGCCGGGCGTACTCGTCGACCGACCACGACTCGAAGTTTTCGGGACCGAATTGCATAGTGAAACCGGAAGTCTTGCTAATCAAGCTGCGCGGCGAGCGGCAATGCTTGCGAGAAAAATCTGTTCGAGCCTTGCCGCGAGAATATCCCGTGCAAACTCGCGTTCGGCGAGGGCTCGGGCTTGCCGACCCATTTCGGCGCGGGCCGACGCGTCGTTTGCAAGGCCAGTGATTTCGTTCGCCAGCGACTCAGGCCGCTGAGGATCAACGAATCGGCCGCAGCCATTCCCTTCGATCGTATCGCGGAGCCAGCCCGGGACGTTGATGAGCACTGGCCGCCCGGCCGCGAGCGCGTCGAACATTTTGTTGGGCGACCAGCCGGTCTCGAACGTGGTCTTGGCATAGATCGTCATGCAGACCTCGGCGGCGGCGACAATCTCGGCGACGGCGGCCTTGTCTGGGACAATGTCACTGAAGACAACGCTGTCGAGCTTCTCAGCGGCGACTCGCTCCTTCAAGCGCGCCCGTTCGCCGCCGTCACCGTGGAGGACGATGGCGATGTTCGTCTGGCCGCGGCCCTTCAAGATGTGAGCGGCATCAAGGACATAATCGAGGCCGTTGGCGCGGCCCATGGCACCAAAGTAAAGGGCCGTGAAGCGCTGGCCGAGGCCGAGGCGGCGTCGGGCCGCGGCTCCATCCACGTCGGGGCGGAAGAGCTGAAGATCGCAGCCATTGGGGATGACTGTGACCTTCTCGGGTTCGACGCCGGCGCTGACGACGCCCTCCATCATGCCGGGCGAGAGGGCGACGATGTGATCGGCGGCGGCATAGATTCGCTTGGCGAGGCGGCGCATCCACCAAATGGCGATGGGGTTGGTCAGCGCCCCAATGTTGATAAGCGCGTCGGGCCAGACGTCGCGGACTTCGAAAACGAACGGCACTCCGAAGTGTCGCGCGAGCTTCATGCCGGGCAGGCCGATCGTCAGCGGGGTGTGCGTGGCGAAGACGATATCGGGGCGAGGGAGCTTGCGCCCCACTTTTGTGGCCAGGCGGGCAAACGCCGAGAACTGGCCCATGCGCTGCAAGCCACTCATTCCCGTGCCTTCGAGCGGGTTGTTGTAAGCGGCGGCGATGGGAACGACGTGAATGCCTTCAACGTCAACTTCGATGGAGTCGCGGCCCGGTGGGACGGTCATCTCAGGGACGTTGCGGCGACCGGACGTGATCATCGTTACCTGGTGGCCGCGTGAGAGCAGGTATTTGGAGAATTCGTACGAGCGCGTGCCGGTGACGCCGGCACGGGTTGCAAAGTATTGATGAAGGTAAAGGACGTGCAAGGTCGTTACCAGCAGATTCCTTCGTAGCCGGCCGCGTCGCGCGGGACGCCGTCGATTCCGACCAGATCGATGACGCTTGCGCCGCGAGCGAGTGCGCGATTGACGAAATCGCGGTCAACGATTGGATGATTGACGAGAAGCAAATCGCACGCGTCCAGGTCGCCCGGAGTACGGACAAGCAACTGCTCGAGATGATCGAGGGCGCGCTGGACGAGTTCCTTGTTGCTGCCGATGAGCCGTTCGGTGTGGACGCACGGATCAAAGATGCGGACGCCAACGCCGGCGGCGAGGGTGCGACGGGCAACAATCACGTAAGGGCTCTCGCGCATGTCGTCCGTATTTGGCTTGAAGGCGAGGCCGACGAAGCCGATGCAACGCGGGCGATGAGCGAGCACGCGCTCAACGAGTGAGTCGATCCGCGCGGTGTTGCTGGCGGTGACGGCCGAGAGAAACGGCACGGGTACGCCGAGGTTCTGGGCCTCGCGAAGGATGGCCCGCAAATCCTTCGGCAGACAGGAACCGCCGAAGGCAAAGCCGGGGCGGAGGTATCGCGGACTGATGTTGAGTTTGGTATCGGCGCAGAAGACCTCTGCGACGCGGCGGGCGTCGACGCCGACAGCGCGGGCAATCGCGCCGACCTCGTTGGCAAACGTGACCTTCACGGCGTGGAACAGGTTGTCGCAGTATTTCACGAACTCGGCTTCCTCGAATGTGAGGCGGAAGCGCGGGGCCTGGTAGCGGTCGTAGATAGCGAGCAGCGGATCGGCAGCACCTGCCATTGACTCTCCGACCACAATCTTGGGGGGACGATCGAAGTCGTCGATTGCTGAGCCCTCTCGCAAAAACTCCGGATGGAAGACGACGTTTAGGTCTCGTCCCACCCGCAAGCCGCTCGACTTCTCGATGATCGAGATCAGACGGGAGCGCGTTGTGCCGGGGAGCACGGTGCTACGAAGAACGACGAGCGGGCGCGGCAGGGAGGCCTTGAGATATCCGCCGATCTGGCGTGCCGCGGTTTCCACCGCGGCGAATTGGATCGAGCCGTCGGGTTGCGACGGCGTGCCGACGCAGATCCAGATCATTTCGCAATCGCGAAGGCCGGCGGCGACATCGGTCGTCGCCCGAAGCCGACCGGCCGTGTGGGCTGAGGCGAGCAATTCGGGAACGCCCGGCTCTTGGACAGGACTGCGCCCGCGGGCGAGGTCGTCGACTTTGGAGGCGACTGGATCGACGCCGGTCACAGAGTGGCCGTCGCGCGTCAGGCAGGCGGCGCTGACGACGCCGACGTAACCCATGCCGAGGATTGTGATCTTCATGCGGCGCTCCGTCCGCAGGCGCTGGCGAGCAGCTCACGCATTCGGTCGAGGTTGTGATGCAGATCCCCATCGCAAATCACTCGTTCACGGTTAGCCTGAATCGCTCGCCGCCTGAGATCGGCGTCGGTCAACGCGCAAGCGAGCGCCGTCGCAAGTTGATCCGAACGCCCAGCGTCGAAAAGCAGCCCCGTGCGGCCGTCGTCGATCCAGGGGGTATTGGCGGAGATTCGAGTCACGACGGGCAGCAGCCCCCCCGCCATCGCCTCAAGCAGAGACGAACTCGTGCCGTCGGCATGCGAGGCAGAGACATATGTTCCGGCGTCGGCAAGAAGCGGTGGAATCTCATCGCGCGGCACGGAGCCCGTAAAGCGGACGCAGTCGACAAGACCCTTACCAGCGGCAAGATCGCGATGGGCGTCGAGCAGATGACCGCCGCCGACGAACGTGCAGAAGAAGGCGCGTCCCGTGGCTCGAAGTCGGGCAAGCGCATCGATGATGGTCGGAATGTCGTAGATCGGCTCGTGCTTGCGAATGCAGATGATCCGATCGGGTGGCGCCAGCGGCGACGGCGGCCGGAAGCGGTTGATGTCGACCCCCATCGGCCACTCGACCACCTTTGAGACGCTGACTCCGATCTCGATGAGTCGATCCGCCAGTTCCCCGGACCAGGCGTGCACGGCGGTCGCGCGCTCGCAGACACAACGGATGACGAAGCGGCGCGCGGCGTTTCGCCAGTCGCCGTTGGCGTGCATGTCGCGAACATCGCCGCCAACGGCGTCGAGCACGAGCGGCCCGGACCAGGACATGGCCGCGGTGAGGCCGTTGGAAATGAGATAGGTCGCGAAAACCACGTCGGGTTGAAAGTCGGCGATGATGCGGCGGACGCACGGAACGCGAGTGACGAACTGCTGCTTGTTTCCATACTTGTTGAATGGGAGCGAGCCGACAAAATCCGTCGGGACGCCCGGCACGGCGTCGGGCGAGAAACTGACGACGCGAACTTCGTCGCCGCGGGAGGCGAGGTGGCTCGCGTAGTCGGCGGTCCACGTCAGGATGCTGTGGGATATCATCAGGATTCGCATGGACTCGGGTTCACAACGCGGGGGCGGCCGGCTGAGTCGGGGCTGTCCGCCGAATGCGTTCGACGACAGCGAGAAAGCGCGGGTCCTTCAGCAGCACTTCGGCGACGGCGCGCGCAAAGCGGTCCGACCCCTTGTCTGTGAAATGCACGCCGTCAACAAAATGATCGAAGTCGCGCGGAACGCTGTTGTAGCCGTCGACAAAGATTGCGCCGGTAGAGCCCGCGACCTCGGCGATGATGGCGTTGACCTTCATGGCCGAGTCATAGAGCACGGGGAATGACATTCCGAAAGAGTTGGCGGAGTCTGCAAATTCATTTTCGTAGCCGGGCTTGGCGCGGTTGGCGGGGTCGAGGAGATTCGCCTGACTGATCAAAACAGGTAAGACACCGTCTGCGGCGGCCAGCCGTGAAAAATCAGTGAAATTGCGCCGCGCCCATTCGAATGGATAGGCGGCGACCGGCTCGTTTTCGCTGGCACCTTGTTTTTCGAGTGCGGGAAGGCGGAACTCGAGTTTTCTGCGTGTGTATTCCCAATAGGCGTTACGCGCGCGGCGGCCGATTTGCGTAGCCCGCATGATCTTCTGCCACCATGGTTTGTTAGGCACCCAGATTGTGAAGGTGTCTGGAGCCGTTTCGAGATTGCGGAAGAACTTGATATCGTTCCAGCCGTCGTACTCGATGACGACCTGCGGGTGGAGGGCGCGGCCGAGAAACATGTAGTTGGACTTTGACTGAGTGGCGTCGTAGCCGGCCATTCCGAGATTGACAACTTCGACGGGCATCTTGAGGGCTTCGGCCAAGTCGGCTTGCAAGCGCTGCGGCCAGGTGGCGTCCTCGGTGCTGTTCTGCCAGCAGAAGGTGGACGAGCCGCCAAAAGCGAGAATTCGAAGAGTGCCTGGCGCGGGGTTCCATTCGTAATCGGGGCCGCGGAACCCGAGGCGATTGATACGAACGTCGGTACCGTTTGCCTTGCGGACAACTTGGTTGGGCTCGGCGCGGGCGCGGATGCGGCCGTCAGGAATGTAAACAAGCCACTCGTCGAACGGCTGCGGCGCGAAAATCCAGAGGGCGGCTTCAGTCAGTAACAGTGCAACCACAAGCGTGGCGGCGGCGAGGGTGAGCCGGCCGATCCAACGGCGAATAACGGACGAGGTCACAGGTTGCGCGGCGGTCGAGTTCATGTGCGTCCGGCGGCGGCAACGCGGTAGGACTCAAGGTGCTCGGCGACCATACGGTCGATGGAAAATCGGCGGCGGACGTCCGTTGATGCCTGCCGTCCAACGCGATCGCGCCGGGGCTGGTCGGCGAGTAAATCGACAACCGCAGCGGCAAACGCTTGTTCGTCGCCAACATCCACGAGCAGGCCGTTTTCGCCGTCGCGGATAATTTCGACGGCACCGTTGACGCGTGTGGCGACGACCGGCATTCCGACCCACATAGCTTCGAGCAGCGCGTTCGAGAAGCCCTCGGAAATCGATGGCATGACAAATATGTCGGCGGCAGCCATCAGGTCGGCAACGTCTTCGCGGCGACCGAGGAACTCTACGGCGTCGGTGAGCTTCATTTCTGCTCGGAGATCGTGCAGCGATTGCTCGGCCGCACCCCAGCCGGCGATGGCAGCTCGCAGCGCGGGAATGCCCTTCCGAAGCGAGGCGATTACACGCAGGAGCATCGGATAGTTTTTCTCGCGGACGAGGCGCCCGACTGAGAGCAGCACAGGTGCGTCTTTCGGCCAGCCGAAACGGCGGCGGAGTGTGTCGCGGTCGGCGGTTGGCGCGAGTCGCTCGGCATCGACGCCGTTGTAAATGACGCGAATCGACCCCGGCCGAAGTCCCACTCGCTGCACGAGTGAATCACGGACGCCCTCGGAGTTAGCGATTCTCACGGCGGTACGGCGGGAGAGGGCGCGATCTATGAACGACTCGTACCAACGCGAGTAGACGCTGCCGGTGCGTGTGGATGCGACGATGCCGGGGACGCCGGCCGTGATGGCAGCGAACCGCCCCCAGAAGCACGGCGCATACAGCCAGGTGTGGACGACATCGGGCTTGAACTCGCGGAGCATTCTCCGAAGTTTCCACAGAAAAGCGGGGTAGCTCATGGAAAACTTGTCGAGCAGTGTGACGGGGCAGCCGGCTGCGGCAAACTCGGGGGCCAAGAGGTGTTCGGCGGCACAGCAATTAATTGCCGAGAAACGCACGGCCATCGGGTTGCTGTTACGAACGAGCGCAAGCGCCTGTCGCTCCGCGCCGCCCGGCAACAACGTTCCGAAAATGTGGACAACGTGAAGCGGACGATCGGCCGAAGGAGACAATCGTCGTCACGCCTCCGCCGCGTTCGACGTCGAATCGCCCCGACCGACGGCCATCAGCGCGCGGGTCGTTGTGACGACGAAAAGGCCGAACGACGCGGCCGAGCCGACGCTGACACGCGGCACGGTAAAGAGGTCGGGCCGTTCGCCGGCGAACCACTGGTTCGATGTATACGCCGACGTGTAACCGGTCTGCTCGGCGATGCGCGCGACGCGGCCGTCGAAGCTCCCGTGGGGATAGCTGAGGCGCGTCACGGGCTTGCCGGTGCGGGCCTCGAGACGCCTGCGACTCTCGGCGAGTTCGACGCGGACATGATCATCGGGCGCTCGCGCGAGATGTGGATGCGAGAGCGTATGGCTCGCGATCTCCATGCCTTCGTCGGCGAGGCGACCGACCTGCGTCCAGGTCAGCGGCTGATAGGCGATGCGGTTTTCGGTGACGAAGCGATCGTTCCAGCATTGGCCGAGGAGCTGTTCCCGCAAGGCATGGGCTTCGCCGTGCGGAAGTCGCGATAGCCAGGCCTTGAAGTCGTATATCGCGCGACTGCGGGCCTGCGGGGAGTCGAGCGAATACTCTTCGCGGCGGCCGTCGGAAGCGAGCAAGATGTTTCTTCGATCGGAGCAGCGGAGTGCGAGTTCGACGCGGTCGTGATCGTAGGGTCGCTGATTCTCGACGACGTCGACCGTTACGAACAACGTGGCTGGGAGGCCGAGCTCTTTCAGCACAGGCCATGCGACGGTGAGGTTGTTTTCGTAGCCGTCATCGAAGGTGATGGCGGCCCGCCGTCGTGTCCGATCGCCGGTACGAATGGCTGTCTCGACTTCGGCCAGCGAGACTACATCGTATCGGCGCTTCAGCCAATTCAGCTGGCGTCTGAACTCACGGACGTCGACGTGCTTGGTGCTGTAAATGTCGTGCTCCCGCGGCAGGCTGCCGTCGTGAACGCCGTGATAGGTCAGGACCGTCGGCAGCCAGCCGTAGTGCCGGATCGACCACTCGGGCAAGCCGACGGCGCGGATCGCGGCAGCGCCGCCCAAGAGTCTACATCGGGCCCAGAAACTCATGCGGGCTGACGCACGGAAACGGGTGTTGCTAGACTCGGCGATTGACGGAAGCGATCGTTCCAGACCATGAAGCAGATGAGCGTCCAGAGGGCGGGACCAAACTCGCCCTGAGCCGACAAGTGTCGATCGACCAGCCGTGAAACGGTCGGTTCGTCGAGCACACCGGTTTCGCGGACGCGGCGCGGTGAAAGGACATCGCGGACCCACCCCGCGAGATCGGTGCGCAGCCAGCGCTCCACCGGCGGTCGAAAGCCCATCTTCGGACGGTCGACGAGCGCGCGCGGAACCTTTCGATAGAGCAACTCCCGCAGGAGATACTTAGTCGTCGCGCCACGCAGCTTGTAGCGGCGAGGCAATGCAAGGGCCCACTCGACAAGCGAGTGGTCGAGAAACGGGGCGCGGACCTCGAGCGCAACGCGCATCGACGCGCGGTCGACTTTCACGAGGAACTTGTCGGGAAGCGTGGTCATGGTGTCGAAGATTGAAAGCATCGTTTCGGGCTCGCAGCCGTTGAGCTGCCGGGAAATCTCTCGATAGATCGTGCCGTCCAGCACGAATGGCGCGGCCACGACACGACCGGCGGTTTCGGTTCGCAAAGTGGACGTGATGGCGACATAGGCGTCGGCCCAATCCTCGAACGCAAGCGTTCGCATCCGCTGCCGCCACAATTGTCCGCCGACCACGCCGGCCATTCGCGCGGCCGACCGCCTAAGCCAGTCGGGAATGCGTCTGGCGGCCGCGAGTAATCGACCGCGGTGATAGTGGCCGTAGCCCATGAAGCCCTCGTCGCCGCCATCGCCACACAGCACGACGGTGACGCGTCGGCGCGACATGCGAGAAACGAGATAGGTCGGAATGCCGGCTTCATCGGCGAAGGGTTCGTCGTAGATGGCGGCGGCCTCGGGGACGGCGGCGAGCATCTCGGCTGACGTGACGCGGAATTCCTCGTGCTCGGTGCCAAGGTGTCGGGCGACGGCGCGAGCCATCGCGGATTCGTCGCGCTCGGAGTCTTCGAAGCCAATCGTAAAGGTGCGAACGCGGCCGCTCTGAAGGCGGCACATCTCGGCAACGACGAGCGACGAGTCGATTCCGCCGGAGAGCCATGCGCCGAGCGGCACGTCGCTGATCATTCGGTGCTGGGTCGCGCGCCGCAGGCGTTCGTCCAGCTCTTCGAGCAGCTGGGATTCGGTGGCATCGGGCGCGGTTATTTGCGATAGGGATGCGATCGGATTCCAATATCGCTGAGTCGTCATGTGCCCGTCGCGCCAGACCGCCCAATGAGCGGGCGGCAGCTTGCGCACGGACGAGAGAATCGAGCGTTCGCCCGGCACGAATCCGAGCGAGAAATAGGCGGCGAGCGCCTGTTCGTCGAATTCGAGCGGCAGATCGGGGAGCGAACGCAGGGCCGTCAGCTCGGATGCGAACGCGAGATTGCCGCCTGCCTCGGTGTAAGCGAGCGGCTTTTTTCCAAGGCGATCCCGCGCGAGGTACATCTGCCGTTTTTCGCCGTCCCAGATCGCCAACGCAAACATCCCGCTCAGGTGTTCGGCGCAGCCAGTGCCCCACTGTTCGTAGGCAGCAAGGATGACCTCGGTATCACTGTTGGAGCGGAACTTATGGCCGGCGGCCTCCAGCTTCGGGCGGAGTTCGAGGAAGTTGTAGATTTCGCCGTTGAAGCTGATCCAGATATCGCGACCGGCGCTGCTCTGCATGGGCTGATGCCCGCCCGGTGACAAGTCGATGATGCTCAGCCGCCGATGGCCGAGGCCGATGGTGGTGTCGGGCGCCGAGTAGTGACGTACGTGAACGCCGGCATCGTCGGGACCGCGATGGGCAAGCCGATCAGCCATCGCACCCACGGCGGCGCTGATGTCAACATCCGCGGTCGAACCGCGTCGGATGATTCCACAGATTCCACACATATTCGGAAGGGTGCGTCGCGGCTTGCCGCGTCAGACCAGCCCGTATGACGCCGAAATGGCGCTGCGCTGCTGGACTCTGATTCGCAGGCCCGTTAGGTAGCCCGCCAGGATCGCGATCACGATCCAGTTCGGCTTGAAAGACCAGCCGGTATTATCGAACAGGTCCCAGGTGGCACGGAACACGACGAACATCCTCGTCATCGCGAGCAAGGCAATTTCGCCGTCGCTGACGAACGGCGACTTTCGGAGTTTCCCCGCGATGACCCAGAGCCAGACAAAAATGCTGTAGTACAGGACAAACCCAGGCAGACCGGTGCCGACCAGCACGTCGAGGTAATTGTCGTGTGTGCTTTGGGACTCGCCCTGGGTTCGAAAGACATAGGGCGTGAAGTTACCAATGCCAACACCGGCGAAAGGATGCTCAACGGCGACACGAAGCGCCTTGTACTTGAGTGAAACGCGATGCTCGACGCTACTCTCGCCCTGTGAGGATTCACCCGAAAGGGCCCCAACAGCGGCCGTCCAGCGTCGGCCCAGCTCCGTTTTCGCTAGCCGCGCCGGTAGAAGCACGGCGCCGGCCGCAACGAGCGCGAGCAGGAACAGTAGCAGCAGTGGCTTGCGGGCAATTGTCCCACGGTAGGACCACGCGAAATAGAGCATCGGGGCAACGCAACCCAACGCCCCGCCGCGCGAGGCCGTGCTGACGGCGCCGTAGAGCATGACGATCAGAAGCACGACAGCTACGACCCGAACGGCGAGGGAACGAACGGCAGCGATCGCTGGGAGGAGAACGCAGACGGCGATGCCGTAGATGAGTGCGGCGCCGTTGGGATTGGACATCAAACCCGCGGAACGGCCGCCGGCGACGTTCAAACCGAAGAGGCTGGCCGATGCGACATTGGCAAGTGCCCCCAGAACAAGCGCGGCGCCAACGATCCAAACGGACCGTCCGTCCTGGCAAATCGTCGCAAAAATGGCAAACATGACCATGATTTGCGCAACGGTTTGCATTGCGAGATAAATGGCCTCGCCCATCTCGGCGCCGAGGGCCGTCACAAGCGACCACGCGATCCAGGAAACGTAAAGGATGACCGGCAGCGGGATTGGCAGCGAGTACTGAAAATAGACCAGGATGGCCAGAAGGGCGCTGAGAATTCCGAGGTAATAGGGAATCCGGAAGAGGATCGTGCTCCCCATCGTGAGGACAGTGAAGGCGAAGAGGCCGATGAGCATCACAACCAGCAACGGCGCTCGGGGAGACTGGGAATCGACCGCATCAAACAGGTCTTGCGGATGAGGTCGTAGGTCGTCGGCGGCAAAGCCGCGACCGTAATCCAGTTCGTAAGACGGGCTATTCGTCATTCATCGTCCCGTGTCGTGGCGCGTACGTCTTATTATTATCCATATCGGCAGGAGCGGCCGAACAATGGCTCATCGGGACCGGCTCGGGGCGGGCCGCGGGAGCGGTGGGCACGCGCACAACGCTGTCAAATACGGCTGCCATCCGGCGTGAGGTGTAGGGAGTCGAGAATTGCATTCGGGCGAGCGGATCGGTCACCGTGAGGATCGGCCGGCCGGCCCGAAAGTTCACTAGCGCCTGTTCGAGAAAATCAGCAATCTGGCCGCTTTCTGCCTCCTCGAAAACGACGCCGCCCTGAGAGTCGCGGATGAGCGCGGCGATCTGCGATGCCCGGGGCGTGATGGCGAGGATGGGGTTGTTGGCGGCCAGGTAGTCGAGCGTCTTACCCGGGACAACGAATGGCCAACGCTCGGTCACCAGCAGAATTTGCGCTCCGCGAAGCAGGCGCACGAAGCGCTGCCGGGGAATCATCCTTTCGAATCGTACCCAGCCGCCGATCCCGAGACGCGTGGCGAAGCCGCGCTCGTCGTCCGAGATCGCGCCGTAGGACACCAGTTGAAGTTGGTCCGGTGAGACCGTGCCGCGCCGCGCGAGTTCAGCGAGCCCCTGCATCATTGGTTTCAGGCTGCGGGTCGCGTGGATATTGCCGCCATGAAGAATCGTGAAGCGATCGAACGGCTGAGGCTCGACGTCCGTCCACTCGGCAGGATCGAAACTGTTGGTCACGACGTGAAGCTTGCCGGCCGTCTCATCGGGAAAGCCCTGCTCGTACAAATCCCGGATGCCGGGTGTCACCGCAGTCACGGCGGCGGCGTCGGCAAGCAGGCGCCGCTCGACCTCCCGTTCGCGGGCCTTGCGAACGGGAGACGTAAACTTGTCGTGCTCGGTCTGCAGGCTCCACGGATCGCGGTAGTCGAGCACGAACGGCAGATTGCAACGTTTTGCAATATCGTGGACGACGAGCCCGACGGTCCACGGATTCAGCGTTCCGGCAACGAGGTCGAAGCGAAATCGGTCATGCAGCTCGACCCCGAGTCGGACGGCGCCGCTGCGCCACCAGCGATACGCATCCGGCTCGGCGTGACGTTCCTTTGCATACGCAATGACATGGGCTGGCAATCGGATGAGTCGTTTCCATTTCGAAGAAACCCGACGGCGATAATCGTAGGTGTGCGCCAGCCACGACCAGCAGGGGCAACGAAAGACCGGGAGGCCGGCCGGCACAAGATCCATCAGCGTCGGGTCGTATGGAAACGCGCAACGCTCTGAAACAGTCAGCACCGTCGGTTGCCACCCGTGATCGGGTAGGTGCCGACAGAGGCGCGCCGGTCGCTGCGAGCCGATTTCGGCCAGAGGGGGGAAGCACACGGAAACGAAAAGGACTTTCCTCATTCGGCCCCGATCATGTTCGAATGGCCCGCGCGTCTTGACCGCGGGTGGAGGCTTCGATCCGGTTTGCGGATCCACACATACGGCTTAACCGCTCCGCGCTCCCAGCTCTCGAGTTCGAGGCCATGCTGTTGGAGAAGCCAGCGAAGCGAACCTTCGCGCTCGTATGACATCTTGAAGTCGCTACCATGCACGCGCAGCCGGGGCTCGATATGGAACAGATCGAAGCTTGCACCGCGCGCGAGCGCCAGTGCGGCGCGGGGAAGATCCTTCCACTCCGACCGGCCTCGCAGCACGCGCCCGATGACTTGCCAGTAGTAGGTTGGGGAGTGGACCATAAGGCAGGCCGAACCTCCCGGCGCCAGGACGCGGGCGAACTCGGCAACCGTGCGGGCGTGATGGACAAACGACAGAACCACTCGACAGAAAACAAAATCCACGCTGGCGTCCGCCAGTGACAGCCCTTCGATGGACCCGCGAAGCAGGCAAACGCCGGGCTTCGACCCAGAGATCAGACGGGCAACCGCCAGACGATCGGTGCTGTAGTCAACGGCGACGACCGAACGCGCGCCTTGCGCCGCCAGATACCATGCGTAGGCCCCGTAGCCGCAACCTGCATCAAGAACACGCCGTCCTCGGATGCCGGTCACAAGTTGCGGAAAGCGATTAGCCAGCGCCTCCCGGTCGCAATAGTTGTACAGTCGAAACGCCGGAATCACCTCGGCGCCCAATTTCGACTGGCGATAACGATTGGGCGCGACGCGATCGAGGAGTCCGACCGCCGCGAATGCGTCAAGCGTCTCGACACCGAGAGCGGCAGGCCAAGCCGGGACGGGAACGTCGCCGAGCCATTTGCCATCGCCCATAGCGTCAGTCAATGGAAGACTGGCATCGGCATCGGGGTCGCGTTCGAACAGTCCCGAAAGACATGCTCCGGCTTGCACGGTCAGGGGATCGAAAAATAGTTCGCTGATAGTCATCACGCAAGCGGGCCGTGAATGCGCGGGACGGAGCAGATCACGTTTTCGCCGTCCGGCACTTCTGACGCATCTCGGATGGGTTTCAGGCCCCCTGACGTGGCGTTGACGATTCGATGGAACGAATATTCGAACGTCGCGAGGTGAGACAAAAGCGCCTGCGGATCATGCCCGAATCGTGAGGACGTTTCGCGGTTCAGCTCGAGGAGCCAGATGGGGCGCGACTCGCCGCGCAGAAGGCGCTCGGCGCCGCGAAGAACGCCGAGTTCGGCCCCTTCGACGTCGCACTTCGCAAAACGCACGGCCGAGACGCCCTGATCCTGGCAGTAGGAGTCCAGCGTTCGGACCCGACACTGAACCTCATCCATCGGGCCGAGGTCCGACGGCCGTAGTGAAGCGCCACCGTGCTGCTTTGGAACGAAGATCGTAAATGTGCCCTCGGACTCACCAAGGCCGAAATTATTGAGCGTCGCGAACCGCACGCAATCGTTAACTTCGCAATTCTGCTTCAGGACTTGAAAGGTGCCGGGGACCGGTTCGAAGGCATGGACTCGACCGTTTGGGCCGACGAGCTTCGCCGCAAGCGTCGTGTACCAACCAAAATTCGCACCGATGTCGAACATGACATCGCCCGGTCGTACCAGCCGGCGCACCCAGGCGCTCTCCAGCGGGTCGCGCCCGCCCAGCATCATCAGGTTGAAAGCCGCCGGGTCATGAACAGAAACGTCGAACGCGCGACCGTCATCGCAGCGGACGGTCAGCCGGTCGAGTTCGGGTAACGCCGGGACGATCCGGCGCTCGGTCAGGTTCATGATGCGCGAGACGCCGCGCGCCGAGGGAAATTGCGACGTGAACGTCCTCGCCGCCCGAAAACACGCACGCGCCATCCAACTTGTCATGCCGCGTCGATCCGATCAGGTTCGACGTTCGTAATCCTTGAAGCATCCCGCTCATTCGGGGATAGTCGCGGCCTCTCGGGCATCGGTGAGGTCGACGCTTCCGATCCGGATCGTACATGGACCAGAAACTCCGCATCGCAGTCAACACCGCCGCCAGCTATTCGCGACTCGCGGTCCGGATGATCGTCTCGCTGGCGCTCGCTCCGTACGTATTGAGTCGCATCGGTTTGGTGGCGAACGGGCTGTATCTCGAAGTTATCGCGCTTGTTTCGCTCACGACCGTTCTGGACGCCGGGCTCAGCGCCGCGGTGACGCGCTACGTCGCCCGCGAAAGTACGTTGCACGATGATCAGGCCTGTCGCGAAATCTGGCTCACGTCGCTGACGGCCTACATCATACCTTTCGCAATCGTGCTGCTCGTGTTCGGGGCCGGTGCGCCGTGGATCGCTTCGACTTTGACGCACGACGCGACGCTCCGCACGACGGCCACACGACTGCTTCTGATCGCGGCCGCAATGGTCGCACTCGAATTCCCGGCGAATGCCTATCGCGGCGTATTGATGGGTCTTCAGCGTCACTTTGCCATTTCGCTCTTCGAGATCACCGCCGAGGTGTTCCGTGCGGTGGCGATCGTTGTACTTCTCAAGTACTGGACGCAGGACGTCACGTGGGTCCTGGCCGCCACGGCGGGAGCTATCGTCGGTTGTAACCTCGGATTGTGCCTCGTCGTCCACGCAACGTGCCGCTGGGCGCGATTTGACCGCCGCGCCATCCGCTGGGAGCGGCTCCGGGAGATTCTCGGCTTCTCGCTTGCCACTTTCGTCGCACAGATTGGGTACACCATCAATCAGTTCATGCACCGGCTCTTGCTGGGATTTCTCGGCGGCCCTTCGTTCGTCACGCGATATGCGTTCGCCAGCCAGTTCAAGGAAATCCCGGAAAATTCCGTGATGCACTTTACAAACACCATGGTTCCAGTTGCTGCGCGATATCAGGCAACCGCGAATTTTGCTGTCCTTCGACAACTCATGATTCGCGGTAGTCGGTACGCCGTAATAATGGCCGGACTGCTGGCCGCGCCGATCGCCGCGTTCGCCGCGCCCCTGCTTAAGACCTGGCTGTGGCGAACGCCCGAGATGGAATCGCTGGCGCCCCTCATGGCCGGCATCCTGGGGGCAACGATTCTTGAACTGACGCGCGGGGCCACACATGCAATGCTCATTGGCCTGGCACGGGTGCGCTTTCTCGGATTCGTTAATCTCTCAACCATCCTGCTCGATGGAATCATTGCAGCCGTGCTCTTCAAGACGACGGGCTTGGGGTTGTACGCGATGCTGATCGCGACGATTGTCGGAACCTTAATTCGGCGCGCCATCATTTCGTGGCATGTCTGCGG
>CAZONT010000044.1:0-23177 GCA_964581285.1 uncultured Planctomycetaceae bacterium
CGACGCTTCGGGTGGGGGGGGGGGGTCTCGGGTTTTGGTTTCGCGGCTGCCGCGGATAGCCCGCTTTTTGTCGATTTCTTGCAGGGCCGGGCGGGGTTGTTCCGAAGGAGCAGCCCGGCGCGGCCGTTATGTCTTAGTGCCGAACGCGGTTAATCTATGCGGTTTGCAATCGAGGAGTAATTCATGAAATCGTGGATGACATTGGCGTCTCTGACTCTCGGGCTCGTGCTTGCAACCGATGTTTCGGCGGCGGAACGGCGATACGAATTCGAAAAGAAGGTCCTGCCGAACGGCCTGACGGTGATCACGCTGGAGGATCACTCGTGTCCCGTGGTGGCGGTGCAGGTTTGGTACCACGTCGGATCGAAGGACGAAGATCCGAACCGGCAGGGTTTCGCACACATGTTTGAGCACATGATGTTTCGCGGCACGGATGCGCTGGGTCCGGAGGAGCATTTTACATACATCCGGCGAACGGGCGGGGATTGCAATGCGTTCACGGCGTTCGACAACACGACGTACATCAATGAGCTGCCGTCGAACCAATTGGAGATGGCGCTGTGGCTTGAAGCGGAGCGAATGGCGTTTCTGAAGATCGACGATGAGAGCTTCTACAAGGAACGAGCGGTCGTCGAGGAAGAGCGACGGCTGCGGTCGCTGAACGCGCCGTACGGAATGGTGCCGGAGAAGCTGCTGGCGTCCGAGTTTTCGAAGCATCCGTACCGGTGGTCGCCGATCGGGTCGATTCCGCACCTGCGGGCTGCGACGATCGATGAGTTGCAGGCATTTTGGGACAAGTTTTACGTCCCGAACAATGCGACGCTGGTGATTGCCGGGGACATCAAGAACGACGAGGCGCAGAAACTTGCCGAGAAGTGTTTCGGCTGGATTCCGAAAGCGCCGGCACCGCCGCGGATCACGGTGAAGGAGCCGCCGCAGACCGCGTCGCGGAAGCTGAAGATTCCGGAAAAGAAGGGGCCGGTGCCCATCGTGGGATACGTCTATCGCGCTGTGCCGAAGGGCGACAAGGACGAGTTGGCGCTGGATATGTTGATGAATATCTTGGGTGGGGGTGAGTCCAGCCGCATTTACGACGATCTCGTCAAGAAGCAGAAAACGGCGCAGGCCGGGGTGGCGGGGCTGTTCAATTTTGAAGATGACGGGCTGTGCGGCGCGGGGGCCGTGCTGATGCCGTGGGGGAATCAGAAGAAGGTACTGAAGACGATTCGCGAGCACATCGAGCGGGTCAAGAAAGAGCCGGTGACGGCGCGCGAGCTGGAAAAGGTGAAGAACCAACTCATGCGGCAGGAGGTAACGCAGGCGCTGTCGGTGGCGAGCAAGGCGCGGTTGCTGGGCGAGTACCAGGCCATTGAAGGCGATGCGGAGAAGGCGAACAAACACCTGGATGAGATTCGGGCGGTGACGCCGGGCGATCTGCTTCGCGTGGCGAAGAAGTACCTGACCAAGGAGAACGAAACGGAGGTTCGAATTGAGCCGCAATTCGGAAGCGTGCTCGGCTCGCTGGTCGGGGGCGGGTCGAAGGAAGGCGATGTCGATGAGGGGGCTGCGCCGGCCACGAAGCCGGCGGAGAACCGCGTCGCCAAGCGCGGCGGGGTACGGGCGGACCTGAAGCGGCCGAGCGGCGTGGCGGCGAAACCACCGATCGCGAAGCTGCTGGACGCCATTCCACAGGCGGTGTTCGAGGAGAAGGTTCTCGAAAACGGATTGAAGGTCGTGGTCATTCCGAACTACGAAGTGCCGTTCGTCTCCATGACGCTCGGCGTGCTCGACGGGGCGTGGACGGAACAGCACCCCGGAACGGCGTCGATGGCGGCGGGACTGATCACCAAGGGATCGGAAGCGCACACGGCCGAGCAGATGGCGGAAGAGCTGGAGTTCAACGCCATCAGTCTCGGCGGCAACGCCTCACTGGATAACGCGACCGTGAATGCGTCGTGCGTCAGCGACAAATTTTCGCTGGCGATGAAGCTGATGGCCGAGGTTGTGCGGACGCCGAAGTTCGTCAAGGACGAGTTCGACGTTCTGCAGAAGCAGACGTCGCTGGGCTTGATGATTTCGACGAAGCAGCCGGAGTATCTTGCGGAGCGGGAGTTCCGCCAGCGGCTGTTCGGGTCGCATCCGTATTCGCGAACGGCGACGGGCGAAATGGAGGATGTTCGATCGCTAAAGCCCGATGACTGCGCGGCGTGGTGGAAGGCCCACGTGCGGCCCGATGGTTGCATCTTGTATATCGCGGGCGATGTCGATCCGGCCAAGGCGTTTGAGGTTGCCAAGGCGAACTTCGGCGATTGGAAAGCGAGTGGGTCGCGGCCCGAGAGCAAGATGGCCGCAATTCCGGCGCCGAAGGGGACGGAGATATTCCTCGTCGATCGGCCGGGATCGGTGCAGAGCCAGATCCGGGTCGGGCACGTCGGCATCACGCGGGACAATCCGGATTACTTCAAGAGCCTGGTGCTTTCGCAGATTCTTGGCGGCGGATTCAACAGCCGACTGAACAAGGCGATTCGGATCGAGAAGGGACTGACGTACGGCGCGCGAGGCGGGCTGAGCGCGGACCGATTCGCGGGGCGGTTCGCCGTCAGCACGTTTACCAAGACGCCGAGCACCGTCGAGGCGCTCAAGACGCTGTTGAATGAGATTGACAAGATCAAGGCGTCGCCGGCTGAGCCGCAGGAGGTAGACGATTCGCGGTCGTACCTGGTCGGCAAATTCGCCGGCGACCGAGAGACGCCGCAGGGCACCATCAGCGACCTGTGGCTGATCGAGCAATGCAAGCTTCCGAAGGATTACCTTTCGAAGTACCTCGATGGGGTTCGCAAGACCAGCGGAGACGACGTGCTGGACACCGCGAACAAGCTGATCCAGCGCGACAAGTTGACGATCGTGATCGTCGGCGAGGCGGACAAGCTCAAGGCCGACCTGGAGAAGATTGCGCCGGTGACGGTGGTAAAGGCATCGGACAAGGAAGAGAAGCTGCCGGCGGGCGAGAAGGACGAGCGCGAATCGGATGCGCCGGATAAGGAATAGCATTTCGAGCCGCACGGCGGCCGCATAACGCCGCCAGGGCCCGATCGCTTATACTGCCGGGCTGTGGACAGGGCCGGACCGGTCGTCCGGCCCGCACATTGTCAGGACTTTTCATTCCGACCGGATTGGACTTGCAACATGGATGAGGATGTACGTCGCGCCGAGCGTGACGCCGCGATTATCGAGTTTGTCGAGCGATTCGCGCCGGGCGCCAATGCGGACCTGATGGGGTCGATGATCACCACTGTGTGCCGACTCGCGCGGGATGGGGCGAATCGGGGTGAGTTGAAGCTGCTGAACCAGGCGCTGGGCGAGCTGCGGTACGCGTTCAAGATCTTCGGACCATTTCGCAATACGCGAAAGGTAAGCATTTTCGGATCGAGTCGAACGGCCGAGCACCATCCGGAGTACGTGCAGGCGGTGAAGTTTGCTGAACGGATTCGCCAGGAAAACTGGATGGTGATCACCGGGGCGGGCGACGGGATCATGAAGGCGGGGCACGGCGGGGCTGGCCGCGAGGCAAGCTTCGGCGTGGCGATCCGGCTGCCATTCGAGCAGAAGACGAACACCATTATCGCCGACGATCCGAAACTGGTGAACTTCAAATACTTCTTTACGCGAAAGCTGATGTTCCTCAAGGAGGCGTCGGCGGTGGCGCTGTTCCCGGGCGGGTTCGGAACGCAGGACGAGGGATTCGAGGCGATGACGCTGGTGCAGACCGGCAAGGCCGATTTGATCCCGATCGTCATGGTCGATGCGCCGGGCGGGACGTACTGGCAGCACTGGCGGACTTACGTGCAGGCGGAGCTGCTGCGGACGAACATGATCAGCCCGGAAGACATGAACCTGTTCCGGTTGACGGATGACGTTGAGACAGCGGTTCAAGAAGTCGTGCGGTTTTACCGGCGGTATCACTCGCAGCGGTACGTTCGCGACCAGCTTGTGCTGCGGATGCTCGAACCGCTGCCAGCAGCGGTGATTCAGCGAATGAACGACGAGTTTCACGAAATTCTCGAGGGCGGGAAGATCGAGGCGGTCTCGGCGTTCAGCGAGGAAGCGGATGATGTGCCGCAATTGCCTCGAATCGCAATGCGATTCAACCGGCGAAGTCACGGCCGGATGCGGCAGATTGTCGATTTGATCAACGGTCACGATCTTGGACCCGGGGCGCGGCCGGCGATGGCGGAAACGGCGGGCGCGCGGCGCTAGATTGCGGCACCCATCCTCATGAATCGAGAGCCACACGCTCGGGCTGCCTGGTGGGCTTGCGCATTCGCTCTGGCGTCGGCCGGGGCGATGACTTGCGTTGTGCTGCTTCCGGGGACGCTGGATCGGGCTCCGCGGCGGTTTGCGGATGTCGAGGCGGGGCGGCTGTATCGCGGGGGATATCCGAACGAGTCGGAGTTGCGGTGGCTGGCGAACAGCGTCGGCGTGCGGTCGGTTGTGAGCCTGATGCACGAAGGCGGGGCGGGCGGTCGATCTGCTGAAGAGGAGCGGGCTGCGGCGGGACTTGGGTTGCGGCTAAGCGAGTTCCCGATGCCGGGGGATGGGCGGGCGGATTTTGAGATGCTTGACGCGGCGGCCGACAAGATCGCCGAGGAGATGAAGAACGGGGCGGTTTACCTGCACTGCTCGGCGGGGAAGCAGCGGTCGAATGCGGCGACGGCGGCGTATCGGATGAAGCACTGCGGATGGACGGATGAGCAGGCGATTGCCGAGTTGCACGAGCGGTTTGGGCTCGACGACGCGTCGGAAGCGGAGCTCATTTTTCACTTGCGCGCGTACTACACCAAGCACATCCGAGCTGATAAAGGGCAGCGGTCGCCGTAGTTTCAGAGGCGGCGGATGATACCGACGACGATGCCCTGGATGTCAACTTTGTCGGTGTAAATGGGGTTGTACTTGGGATTGGCGGGCTGGAGTCGATAGCGGCCGCGCTCGCGGTAGAAGCGCTTGAGGGTGGCTTCGCCCGAATCGAGCAGGGCGACGACCGTCTGGCCGTTGTCGGCTGTTTCGCGCTTTTCGCAGACGACGTAGTCGCCGTCGCAGATTGAGTCTTCGATCATGCTGTCGCCCTTTACCTCCAAGACGAAGGTCTTCTGGCGGGAGGCGAACATGGTCTCGAGGTCGATCGACTCGGGGTTCTCGATCGCTTCGATGGGCGAGCCGGCGGCGACGCGGCCGACGAGCGGGAGGACGGTGGAGCGATCAGCCGGCAACCGCACATGATCTCCGACTTCGAGGGAGCGGGCCTTGTGCTTTCCGCGCTGGATGAGGCCGCGCTTTTCGAGGGCGGTGAGATGTTCGAAGACGGTGACTTTGCTGATGCCGAGGAAGTCTCCGATCTCCTGCAAGGTCGGGGAATAGCCAAATCTGGCCTGGTAGTCGCGGACGTAAGTGAGAATTTCGGCCTGGCGCGGGGTTCGCGGAGTCCGGGTGGTTGAGGAACGGCGACGCTTGGACATGAGGAGTCTCCTTGAGTAGCGGGGCGGCGGGCCACGGCGAGCCGCTGAGGCCCTCGGGGCCGAGGATGATCGGCGGAAGCACGGCGTCGTCATCCGCCGAGAGCGGCGCAACGAGCGCGAGCGGCGCAACCTGCACAAAGGCCGGCGCGCGAATGGGGGCGAGGTCGGGCGAGATGGCCGGTGAGTTCGGCGGCCAGGCGGAGCGAAAATCTCCGCCGGGGCCGAAGAGGCAAACCGGCGACTCGGCCGTGGGGTGGCCGATCAAACGGGCACGATCCATGTGCCGCCCTCGAGCATCCGTGCTACGCGCGACCGCGGGCCCATCCGTGGGGCCGACCTGGCGGTTCGCGTTTTGTTCAGTACCAAAGTATAACCGAACATCGGGGGCGTGGCAAGCAGGAAATGATGGCGGGCGGGGAAGTCGGGCGGTGGATTTTGCCGAACTGTGAGCCCCTGGCACCGCGATCGATCGGGAGCCGCTTACGGGTGTCGCAGATCAAATAAGTCCGCCCACAGTCCCCTCAACAGCCGCCAACACCGCTCCGCTCCGCAGCAATCGAATCGCCGCTGCAATATCGTCCCCAAACGCCCGGTCGCGCTCGGCAAATGGAATCTCGCCCCGCACCGCCGCGTGCGCAGCCACGGGCCCGCGCCCGGCCTTGAGCGGCTGCCGGAAATCCAGCCCTTGCGCCGCCGTCAACAGCTCGATCGCCAGGACCGTCTCGACGTTCTCGAGAATCTGCCAGCACTTCAGGACCGACGTCGCCCCCATGCTTACGTGGTCTTCCTGACCGAGCGACGTAGGAATCGAGTCCGTGCAGGCCGGGTGGCTGAGCACCTTGCATTCGTTCACCAGCGCCGCAGCCGTGTACTGCGGAATCATCAGTCCGCTATTAATCCCGCCGTCTCGAACCAGCAACTCCGGCAGCCCATCGCTCCCGCTCAGCAGCAGGTAGGTCCGCCGCTCCGAAATGTTCGCCCACTCGGTCAGCGCCATGGCCGCGTAGTCCGTCGCCAGGGCCAGTGGCTCGCCGTGAAAGTTTCCGCCCGATATCGCCTCGCCGTCGATCAAGATCGGGTTGTCCGTCACGGCGTTCAACTCCGTCTGGATCGTCGCTGCAAAGTGCCGCAGTGCATCACGGCACGCCCCGTGCACCTGCGGCACGCACCGCAGCGAATACGGGTCCTGCACCTTGCCGCAATCCGCATGGCTCGGCAGAATCTCACTACCCGCCATCAACCGGTTGACGTTCACTCCCGTCTCCACCGCACCTCGGTGCGGACGCAGCGCGATCAGCCGCTCGTCAAACGGCCGCAGACTCCCTCTCAGCGCCTCGAGCGACATCGTCGCCACGATGTCCGCGAGCTTCGCCAGCCGCGCCGCCCGCGTCGCGATCGCCGCCGCATACGCCAGCATGAACTGCGTTCCGTTGATCAGCCCCAGGCCGTCCTTCGCCCCGAGTTTGACGTGCGAGATGCCTGCCCGCTTGAACGCAACGTCGGCCGCCACGATCTCCCCGCCGACCCGCACGTTCCCGCGCCCGATCATCGGCATCACCAGATGCGACAGCGGCGCGAGATCGCCGCTCGCCCCGAGCGACCCCCGCGTCGGCACAACCGGCAGCACATCCACGTTCAACATCGCGACCAGGCACTCGACCACGCTTGGCTGCACGCCGCTGTGACCCTGAGCCAGCGCCTGCACTTTCAGCAATATCATCCAGCGCACGATCTCGTCCGGCATCGCCGGCCCGACGCCGACCGCGTGCGAGATGATCAAATTCTCCTGAAGCTGCGCCAGCCGATCCGCGGGTATCCGCTGTCGGCACAGCGAGCCAAAACCCGTGTTGACCCCATAGACCGCCGCCGAGCCCGCCGCCATCCGCTCCAGGAGCTGCCGGCTTGCCCGCACCCGATCGATCGCCGCCGGCGCAAGCGTCACCCGCAGCCGGCGCCCCAGCGTCTCCCCGAACGATTCCAGCCGCAGCGGCTCGGTCGAAATCGTCACATCGGCTGGGCCGTCAGTTGATGGGTTGGCGTTCATGGCCGCCATCATATTGCCGCGCCGCCCGCGACGCACCGCGCGAGTCTCTATGAACCCTTGACATGTTTTGCGCCCCCCGATACCACACCGCCCACCGGGGCCGACCCAACGGACCGGCCCCCCGAACCGTACCATTCGTTCGATTCGAGGAGCATTTGACCATGACGCAATCTCTTCTGATGCTGGCCGAGGATAGCGCGATCTTCAACCTTCGAAACGGAATCCTTGTCCTGGTGCTGATTGCAATTGTCGTCGTGTACAAGGTGGTAAAGAACAAGCAATCCTGACCTCGACACGAACGCTGACCCGCGCTGCGCGTCGCGTCGAGTCCGGTCACCCAGCCGCTTACGTCTCGACGTCGTGGTCGAACCGCTCGAGCGGGCAGCCCGCGCATTGTGCCCTCGGCTTGCAATGCCGCTTCCCCACTTCGACCAGCAACGCGTGATACTCATTGAATAGCCGCTCCTCGCGCGGGAGTCCGTCCTCCATCAATTCCTTGATTCGCTCATAATCCGCCTCCTCGTCGATCAGGCCGTGCCGCCGCATCACACGCCCGGTGTACGTGTCGACCACAAAGGTCGGCATCTGCAGCGCGTACAACAAGATCGCATCCGCCGTCTCGCGCCCGACGCCGCTCACCGACAGCAGCGTCTGCCGCGCATCGGCGACCGACATCGCCGCAAGCGCATGCAGGTCGCCCCCATGCTCGCGATGCAACCACTCGACAAAGTTCTTCAGCCGCCGCGCCTTGATGTTGTAATATCCCGCGGGCCGGATCAGTTCGGCGATCCGTTCGATCGCCATCTCGTTCAATCGCTCGAAGTCCAGCGCCCCAGCCGCTCGCAGGTTCGCAATCGCCTGCTCGACATTCCTCCAACTTGTGTTCTGCGTCAGGATCGCCCCAATCGCGACCTCGGTCGGCGTCTCCCCCGGCCACCAATTCTGCGGCCCGTATGCTTCCAGCAACGTCTCGTAGAACTCCCGTAGCCGCTCCGCTGTCGTCCACCCGCCCATTCACCGCTCCATCGTTTGCGATTCGCCGTACAACTCGTACATTCTACCTCCATGACTCGACGCTCGGCGAGACGGCATATCCGCGCGGACGTGCTTCGCTCGCCCGCAAACCCGCAGCGCCCGATTCCATCCGCCAACCCCGGCTACTACGAAGCCGCCCAGCGCCCGCTGCAGTGCCTCGCTTTCCTTGCCCCGCTGATCATCATTTACGAACTCGGACTCGCACTCCTCCACAACGGCCAGCAGACGACGCAGCGCCCCGATCTCGCCGCCCAACTGCTCCTGCAATGGTTCTTCAGTCTCTTTGGCGCCACCGGCTATTACTTGCCCGGCTTCGCCCTCGTCGCCGTCCTGCTCGCATGGCACGTCTTCGCGCGCCTGCCCTGGAAGGTCGAGCCGGTGGTCCTCGCGGGCATGTTGGCCGAGAGCGTACTGCTTGCGATCCCTCTGCTCATGATGAATCGCCTGCTCAGCACTTCCGCGCTCGCCGGCGTAACCGCGGCAAGGAGTTCGATGTCCGCCGACTTGCTCCTCAGCATCGGCGCAGGTCTCTACGAGGAGCTGGTTTTCCGACTCATGCTCATTTCGATGCTGATGTTGCTGCTGAAGGATATTGGCGGAATGCGCGAAAGCGTGGCCGTCGCCCTCGCGGTGGTCGTGTCATCGCTCGCCTTTGCGGCCCACCACTACCAGCCGATCGGCAACGACCCCTTCTCTCCGCGCGACTTCGCTTTTCGTGCCACAGCGGGCGCCTATCTCGCCGGGGTATTTGTCACCCGCGGATTTGGCATCGCGGTGGGCTCGCACGCGGTTTACGACATCATCGTCGTTGCCCTGCTTTGACGCAGCTCTCGCGCGCCTTCGCCGGAGTTCTACTTGCCGTAGATCTGATCAATGATCGCCTCCATGCACGTCGAGCATTTGCCGCAGGAACTCCCGCTCACGAGGTAGCAACACCCTTCACCGTAGACGAAGTAATTGATTTCCTCGTCATACGAGATACCGCCGAGCCGGTCCGATTCGATCTCCGCCAGCAGTTCCTGCAGATTTTCCTCTCCACCGAACCAATCCCCGCACGCCTCGCGCACCGCGTCCGAAACCTCCAGGCGAGGATCGCCGTTCGTGCCGCATCCTCCCAGTCCAGCAACGATCAAAACGACTGACAGCAATAGTCTCATGCCATGGCTCCACATTTCTCGACACGTTTTTCACAAAAACGATTCGCAAGGCGCTATGCTCGCTGCGCCGCCCACGGCCGTTCTCATGGCGCAAGCAGCGTGGCCAGAAACCCCGTCCAATCCGCCGCCGTCACCTGGCCGTCTCCCGTGAAATCACATCCGCAGTACGCCGGTCCGGGCGACAAATCAGCACTGGCCGATCGGCAACGACCGCCTCTCCGCGCGCGGCTGCGCTATCCAAGCCGCGGCCGGCGCGCAGCTCGCCAGCGTTTTGGTCCCCCGTGGCTTCGGCAGCGCCGCCGCCTCGCAAGCGGTGTAGGCCACCATTGCCGTTGCCTTGCTTTGACGGTTGCCGCTTGTTCACGGGCACGCCGACTGCGTTAGCAGCGTGTTCACAAACACCGGCACGTCAGCTACGCTCACACCGTTGGCTGCATTCACGTCAGCGCAAATGCAAACGCCTTGCCCGGCGATAAGGCACTGCACGAACTTCTGAACATCGGCCCCGTTCTTCTTGCCGTCGCTGTTCATGTCGGCCAGGCATGGACAAACGAACGTCACCGGCCAGAAGCCGCCCGTCAGCCCGAAGCCGCCACCTGCCATCGTCGGCATGGGGCCAGCGTCATGCTGACCAATCGTTCCCGACAGCACGAACGCTCCGCCCGAGCTCGTGCCGCCACCACCGCCGACCCTGTGCCAGTCGCTGCCATACTGCGCCGGCGCGCCCGCGTTGCTCAACGCAACGACCGCTGTGATCACGCTAATGCCCCATTTACCGCTCATCGCCCACCACCCTTCGTAGCCGTGTCAGTGAGTTGGACAGTCTGCTCGACACGTGCCAGGCGCGCCATCAATTTTTCGATTTGCTTCTGCTGGTCTGCGAGCTGTGCCTCTCTCTCTCGCAAGAGTTGATGCAGCCCCTGTATGGCGGCCAGGGCGACTCCATCGGCGTCGACCGTCGTGATGTGCCGATCATCCTCGCCGACTCCGAACGCGGCATGAATATCCTGGGCCATTGGGCCGATGTGGCGGATCGACGTATCCTGACTTTTGTAATTCCACGTCGAGATCGGAATTCCAGATAGACGATTCAGCACTTCACAGCCGTCGACCGTCCTGATGTTCTCCTTCAGGTCGCGATCGCTGACTGAACTCCATGAGCCCCCACCGGCCGCGACTTGAACGCCCGTCGTCATGGCCGCGTTCGTGAAGAACCTGACGCCTCCCGACGATCGGGCGACGAACTGGTTGCTCACCGTCGAAGAGACAATCGCGTCGGTCGAGTCACCCCACACGAACGCCCCATCGTGTTCGGCCCGCGCCTCGCGTCCGGCGGCGAAACTGAAGATCCCGTTCGCCCAGCAACCATAGCCGCCTGGAACGGTTGAGAGCATGCCAGCCGCCCCGTTGTCCCAGCCGCCGCCGACCGTGCCGTAGTCCCCACCTGCCTGATTATTTCGTCCACCGCTGACCGTCGCGTAATCCCCGACCACAAGATTCTCAGTGCCACCTGCGATTGTTGAATAGTCGCCTTCAGCGGTGTTTTGGTTGCCGCCACTCACGGTCGCGCTGCTGCCCCCGAGCGGCCCGGATCCGCCACCGGCCTCGCAGCCAATTCCGCCTCCAACGGTCGCGTATGACGAGAGCGCCTGATTGCCGAGTCCACCGGCGACCGTCGCAGAGAAACCCTCTGCGGTGTTCGAGCGGCCGCCGCCGACGGTTCCCCAGTCGTCGTTCACCTTGTTCCCAAACTCGCTGCCCCCGGGGCCGCCGCCCGCGATCGTGGCACCCACGACACCGGCGAGTACCGAGTTTAGTCCGGAGCCTCCGATGATGTTCGGGTCGGAGCTGGTCGCCTCGGTCCGCAGGCCGACGGCGCGGATTGCACCCGCGACATCGAGTTTGTAACTCGGTGTTGTCGTTCCGATGCCTACGTTGCCGCTATCGCGGCCGACCACGAAGTGCGGTCCGACTTCCCCATTCGTATTCAACCCAAGAATCCGAAATTGATTCGAGCCGCCATCGTGGCGCAAGATTGAGGCGAACTGAACGCCACCGTTCTCATACAACCGAATTTCGGCGTCGTTGTCCGTTCCGGACGGAACCAGGTTCAGCCTGATGTCCGGGGCGCCGCCGCGCAGGTCGAGCTTGGCAGCCGGGCTTGACGTTCCGATCCCCACGTTGCCGGAGTTGTCGATGACCAGACGATTTGTACCGGCTCCTGCAATAGCCGTTCCCAGGTCCGCTATTGCGAAAGTCCCGGCGGCTGCTCCGGTGCCAGCGACGCCGATCGAAAAGGTTTTCCATGGTTCGTCGACGCCCGCGCTATTGTTGTATTGATGAAGCAGGATGCTCGCCGCGTTTGGGGCGAGTCGATCGATGCGCAGCACGCCCTCCGGTCCTCGAATGTGCAACGGTCGGGCAGGCGCGGAGGTGCCGATGCCGACATTTCCAAAGTAGTCGATGGACATTTTCGAGTCCGACAGCTCCGCTGGTAGATCATCACCTGTCGCGTCCAGAAGAAAATGAAATCGACCGCGGCCGAAGGTATTGATTCGTTCGAGCGCCAACATCGCCTTGGGGGCGGGTGTCGCGCTGGCAGAAAAGTTGATGGCGGTCGATGTTCCTGCCGTTGAGCTCGAGTTTGCGACGGAAAGCGGAATCGAAATCAGACCTGGTTGCGTATCGGTCACCGATAGTCTGTAGGCCGGGCCGGCCGCGCCGATACCAACGTTCCCGGAATTCGTGTTGGAGATACTTGCTCCGCTCGTCGCCCACGGTCTTGTCGAGAAGTGCGCGTACGGAACTGCCGTCAGTTGCTGCCGGGGCAGCAGTTGTTGGCCGTTTACCCATATCTCCAGCCAGCGTTCATTCCCGTTAAACGGGGCGGGCCCGAATTCGCCCGCTGCATTCAGCACTACGGTAAACAGCCCGTTCGACACGGGTACGTTGTTAATGGTCTGCGACGCCAGAATCCTGGCGTCGGATTCACTGGCGTGCAGTCCGAAGTACATACTAAAGGGACCGGTCGCCGGCACCCCGTTCTGGTTGAGCTGCCCCTGATAAGTGATCGCCGGACCGAGCGGCGTCTCCTGGGCAGGAGATTGCGACGTCGAGATCAGCCAGAGACTGATCAGGAGCATGGACCACAAGCGCGGATGGCTCAGCGCACGAGTTGAGCATCGATTCGATGCGATGTCGATCGCCGGAATCGGATTGGTTCGCGTCTGCACTGTGCGATTTTCGAGTAAGTTGGATGGGCGCATCAAAGTTCTCCTTTGGGATAATTCGGTGCGAGAGGGCTGACCGTTTTGAAGGCTGGACCGGTCGCCGTGTCTGGTCGGAATTGCCACCGATGGATTCATGAGCAATTGGGACCTGCGGACTCAAGGATTTCGCCGGGCAGATCCGAGCCAAAAGACGTGCCGGCGGGAATGATGTTGTCATCCTCCACGTAGGGCATGAGGTAGTCGAAGTCGAACACGACATAGGCGCCGCGAACTCGCTCGCCGCCGATTTCCGACGTTATTGTCACATCGTCGCGCGTCACGACTGTTTCGGCGATCCACGCATTCTTGATTTGTCCGCGAATCAACCCGACGTGATTGTCTACGTCATTTGGTCGCACCAATTCTGATACTCCTCCCGAACCAACATGACGGCGGTCCTGGTCGCGCCCATCGTCCAGTCCGCGTCTCCACGAGCAAACCAATCCCTGTTTCAGGTTCCCCAGGTGAATGTCCGTCACGGTGAACCTTCTACCGTCGTCGACGGCGTCGAGCATCACGAATACCGGGTCGAAGTCGACCGCCGCCTGGATGACCGGGGGCGCATCGCCGCCGTTGTCGAGCTTGGGCGGGTCGCTGCGAATCCCGCCGCAAATGAAAGCGCCGGCAAAAATGACGGCGTTGCATCGGTTGCGACCCAGCGCCGCGCGCTGGTCCTCCGGAACGCTTGGAAAGCGAACGCCATGCGAATGGCGAAAGAAGCCCTCGTTGGTATTGCGATTCACGATTTCGAACGCCGGGAATGCGGTACCCTCCACTGGCTCCGCAGTGCGGCGATCTAAATGCAATGAATGTGCGCGAAAGTCTTCGTTCGGACGCAGGAGATCTCGTAGTTCGGTGCTCGTCGCGAGTTGGTCAATCACGCCATCGTCATCCTTGTCGTGGATCGCAATGAATTCGGAAAAGATGATCGATCTTAATGTCACGGGTACTGGTGGAGATCCTATTTCCTGTTCGACTAGCGCTCCGAGCCGGGGGTACTTTGGGTCCTGAGTCAAGACTCGTCCCCTGGCGAACTCGTTTTCCTGCCACAGTACGTCGACTGAGGCCGATACGTGGCCGCCACCGACCAGGGCGGCCTTCAAGGTCACCGTGACCGGGTCCCGAAATTCGAAATCGATCCCGCGGGTGCAAATGTCCAGAGGCCGTTCCTCGGGCTCCAGATCCAGTCGAATAATCGAACTTGCGATGAATTGAACCGACTGGGATTCGATCTTCGAATTGCCGTTCTGGTCGAGTTCATTTTGAAACTCCCACTGAATGTGGATGTGATCACCGTTCAGAGCACGGTTTCGATTCATTGAGACAACATACAAAACAGGTCCCGGCACGTAGATCACCGGTGGGCAGCCCATACCCATCAGGGGGATTAGTGCCGCCATCGTGACAAGCGAAACAACGCGCCAGAATCGGTGCATCGGGTGTACGCCGAGTCGAGCGATCGATCGCGCGCAGCCGAGCGCGCGGCACGCCGTTTCTGTATTCCTCGTGTGCATTAGAATTCTCCTCAATGCCATTAACGGTGTTCGCAACGCATGCAACCGATCAAATCCACCGTGCTCCCGCACGGCGGCGTAGTTCCGCTCAAGCTAATTGATACTCAAGCCGACGCATGAGATGTCGAAGTCACACTGCAACTCCTTGTCAGGCGACGTGCCCATCCTGTCCCAACCTGAAACGCATCCGACCAAACTGCAGTCTCAAACGAAGCACGATGTCGAGACGTACAATCGCAACACTGCTCTAACTCCTCACCCGAGAGCGGGCTCGCCGGACACTCAGGCCCAACACCGACGAGCACACGCCTCGCGCCCAGCCCGCCGCAGGGTGCCGATTCGCGAGCGAGTTGCCGTCATCCCGCCGCCGCCGCGGATCACCCAAACGAGCGAAGGGTTTCCCGGATCGACGCCTGGAACCTCGCACAACTACTCAGGGCTAGTGGTCAGCCGGCGACTTTTGGACGCGCTGAATCTGAAAATTCTCGTCGAGTCTTCAGACGGCTGACGGTAGAATGGACTCCGCACCTTCAAGTCCGTCACAACTCCATGCTCGGCGGACTATTACGGTGAGGGACTCGGACCTGCCATGCGATCGACCCCCCAAGCACTCCTGTCCCGTGTCCGTAACCAGCAGGACCACGACGCGTGGCGCGACTTGGACGCCCACTATCGCGACCTGCTGATCAACTTCTGTCGCCGGCGCGGCGTGCCCCTCACCGATTCCGAAGACATCGTCCAGGGAGTGTTCATCAATCTCACCCGCTCCCTGCCGCAGTTCGTCTATGACAAAAACCGCGGCCGATTCCGGGATTACCTCTTCACCTGCGTACGAAATTCAATTTCTTTGTGGTCGGCGCGTCCAAATCGTCGCTGGGAACCACTAGACAATAGTGGGGAGCCAAACCCGGGTGCCGCCGCCGGCAATGACGGCGCGAACGGGCACGATGCGCGCATCTGGGAAGAGGAATGGGTCGCCCATCACTATCGCCTCGCGATGAAGACGATCCGCGATTCCTTCGACGAACGGAGCATCGCCATCTTCGACCGCAGCGTCGCGGGCACAAAGCCCGTCGACCTGGCCCGCGAGTTCGCCCTGAGCGAGCAGGCGGTTCACAAGGTCCGCCAGCGAATTCGCGACCGCATGGAGGAGCTGATTGCGCAGCAGGTCCGCGACGAGGACGCCGTCGATGAGCCGCCCCCCGGTTGAGACGCCGCTCACGCCCGACGGCCGCACACTGAAGCAAGTCTTCGGCTTCGACCTGGACGGCGACTCCTGGCTCGCCCGCGTCCGCACGGTCGCCGCGACTCCGACGTTTGGCCGCCTCGGCCCTTACCAGATTCTCGGCGTCGTGGGCCGCGGCGGCCAGGGCATTATCTACAAGGTCCGCCAGCCGCGTACCGGCCGAGAGATCGCCCTCAAGCGGCTCGGCGCCGGGGCCTTCGCTACCCCGGAAATGCTCGCCCGTTTTCGCCGCGAGGTCGAAGCCGCCGCCGCACTCGACCATCCCAACATCGTCACGGTATACGGCACTGAGGAGATTGACGAACAACTCGTGCTGGCCATGCAGCGGATCGACGGCGTGCCGTTCGATCGCTGGGCCTGCCCCCCCGGCCGGCCGCGCCGAGACGTGCGCGAGATTCTGGCTGCGTTCTCGGTGGTCTGCGACGCTATTCACCACGCCCATCAGCGAGGCGTCATCCACCGCGACCTCAAGCCGTCGAATGTGCTTGTTGATGGCGAGAACCGTCCTCACGTCCTCGACTTCGGCCTGGCGAAGTTCAGATCCGACGACGCCACCGATCCTACTCTTACCCGAACCGGCGCGGTTGTCGGCACGCCGACCTACGCCTCGCCGGAACAGCTCCGCGGCGACACATCCCATGTCGACATCCGGAGCGACGTCTACGCGTTGGGCGCGCTGCTGTATCACTGCCTCACCGGCTCGCCGCCGGTCGAACCTGGCATCTCCCCGACAGACATGCTCCGTCAAATTGAGGCGATCGGACCTCGATCGCTCTCCTCGCTGAACGCGACGCTGGATCGAGACCTTTGTGCCATCGTCCTCAAGGCCCTTCATCCCGACGCCGACGGACGCTACCAGTCGGTCGACGCACTCCGCGCCGACGTCGAGCGCTTCCGGGACGGAAAGCCGGTATCCGCGCGCACGCCGAGCAGTGCCTACCTCGTCCGAAAGTTCGTCCGCCGCAACCGACTGGCAGTAACCGTCGCCTCACTGTTCATCCTGCTGCTCGTCGCGACCGCTATCACCACGACCGTCCTCTACATCCGAGCGGTCCGGGAGCGAGCCCGCGCCGACGACGAGAGCCGCCGTGCGAAGATCGCCCTCGACCAGCAGGCGCGCGAAGCAGCCATCGCGCTGAACACTCAGAGCTTTCTTCAACAGATGATCCTGAGTGCCGGTCACGAGACCGTTGCGCGCGGCGCGACCCTATCGGTCCGCGACATGCTTGACCGAGCGGCGGAAAGACTCGACAAGCCAAATCAGTCCATCGATCCGGCTGTTAACGCATCGTTACGCATGACGATCGCGAATACCTATCGAGAGCTTGGACTGCACGCCTTGTCCGAGCCCCATTACCGGGCCGCGATCGAGCTGCGAAAGCCCGTCTACGGCGAGCAGTCGGCTCAAGTGGCCGAATGCTACGACGCCCTCGCGCGCGTCTATCGCATTCTTGGTCGCCCGCGCGACGCTGAGGGCGTGATCGAACGCGCCTGGGCCATCTATTCGCACACCGAACCCGAGAACAGCGGCTATCTCGCGCTGACCGCCAACAGCATCGGACTGATCAAGCGAAGCCTCGGAAAATACGACGAGGCCGAGCGCTGGTACCTCGAGGCCATCCGCCGTTACGTCCTCATCTGGGGTCCCGACAACGTCAACATGCCGTATCTCTACATCAATCTCGGTATCGCGTATCACTCGGCTCGCCGCTTCGACGACGCCGAAAGGCAGCTCCGCGCCGCCCTGCAGCGATCGCTTGAACTCAATGGCGATAAGCTCCACGTCGACACGCTGCTGTCGATGTCCGCCCTTGCAGATACCCTGACCGCCCGGAACGACCGCTCCGGCGAAGCAGAAGGTCTCTTCGTGGACTCATACCGCGGAACAGCCGCGCTGTACGGAGCCAATCATCCCCGCACCGCTCAGCTCCTGCAGCGCTATTCCAATTTCCGGGCGGCAACCGGCCGCTTCGAAGAGGCATGCGGACTTCTACTCCAGGCGCATCAGGCCTTCTCAGCGAGCGAAAGCTGGAGCGAGTTGTTCTTGACGACGGCGACCCTTGCAGCGCTCCTGCAGCAGTCGGGACGGTCCTCGGAGGCCCTCGCCATACTGAGCTGTACGGTCGAGTCCTTCGGCCCGCGCGCGAGGCCGGATGATCCCGAGCTTGCAGCCGCGCACCTCGAAATCGGAGCCATTCTGCTCACAGAGAAACAATTCACCCAAGCCGAACACCACCTGCGCTGCGCCGAATCCGTCTTCGAACCGGCCGGCCACGCCAAGCTCTCCCGAACGCGTGAATTGCTGGCGCAGATTCCGAGAGACTAGTCGCACGACGCGATCACATGCGAAGGACAAGTTCACGGCCGGGTCGCGGCCCGTCGAACCAGCCCGTTTCCATCCCCCGCCAGTCTTTGAACAACGACGTCACCGCCGAGCTCCGGATTTGAACGGACGATCTCCGCAACGTACAGCCGTACCCACCACCACCGGCTCCGCGACATCGCCTCAAGCTCCCGCATCGCCGCCGCATCCACCTGGCGCGGCGCCGCAAATCCAAATTGACGCCGCCACATCAAGTCCGACACTACGTGCTCGGCCCACAAGATCGGCTGAATCTCCGCCGGCCGTCGCAGCCCGTTCGCCCGGACCATCGTCAACAACGCCGTCCCCGCATCCGTCTCGTACATATGTCGCACGAGCGACGCCTGAGGCTCTCGCCGAGCCCGCACATCCTCCTCGATAACCTCCCGATACACCGAAAAATCCGGCGGCCGCGTAGCCGACTGATCCTCATACCCGCGCAGCAACTCCCGTACATTTGTCCGCACCGCGACGTCCGGATCATCCAATCGCCGCAGGAGGGCCCGCACGACCGGCGTTTTCGGCCGATCGATTCGCGCCAACACTTTGCCAACGACCGCGCGTGCTGCTGGTGACTTCGCGTCGAGCGCCGAATACCACAAGAGCTGCCCGACCAACTGATCCCGATCTCCCATGCTCGTCAGCCGCTCAACCAACCGCTCAAACTCCGACCGATCCCCCGCCTGCGCGATTGACTTCAGAACCGACTGGTAGCTCTCATCCGGCTCAACGGTCCCCGCCCGCTCGCCACCCCGCGCTCCAGCCGACCAGAACAGCGCCGTCGCCGCGCTCACCGCGATGATCATACTTGTTTTCATGGCGTCACCCGCGTCGCAAGATTCGACTCGACAAACGTCCGCACGATTGGCTCGTCATCCACGGTAAAGTGCGTGACGCCCGTTCCCAAAATCGTCTCCACGTTTCGGCCCGTCGGCGGCGGATCCGACCCCGGCACCGGTCCGCCATCCAGCCCGAAGTCGGCAAACGAACCAACCTGGTATTGATTCGCGTGGTAGTCCGTGCTCGGCGGCCGTCGCACTTCCTGCGAAATGTCAAAGTCCGACGAATTCCCGACACCGTCCACGTACGACGTCGCGACAATTTCGAACTCGCCGATTCCCGCCCGATCGTTGTCCAGCCGTTCTGCCAGGTCGTGCGTCGATCCCCCGCCGTGGCTGTATCCAAAGATCGCTACTTGATCGACCCCGCGATCGCGCACTGCCGTCACCACTTCGTTCAGTGTTGCTCCCGAGCCGTTCGCCGTGACATTATCTTCGTCGTAGAGGTGTACGTCGTACCCCTGCGCGTACAGTGCAATGCCAACGACGAACGTTCCGTGGTTTGCATCCACCGGAACCGACGGCACCTGCCCCTCGCCGCCGAGTGCCATGACAATGCTGCGAAAGGTATGGAATTTCAGCACGTCGAGCGAATATGCCCCGGTCGTCGGCTCCAGATGCAATTCCGCAACTCCTTGCGAAGCCGCCGCCCACTCCACCCACACCGTCAAACTCGCACCGGCCAATGCCAGCGGTCCCGTCCGATCCCCGGTAAATGCGATCTCGCTCCCCGCCTGCTTGTCCCTCGTCGTCCAGACCCGCAGCGCCGCGTCACTCCGCTGAAGCGAGAGTGCGATTCCTGGCCGCGTCGTCTCGACCACAACCTCGATCAAATCATCTTCGCCGGCGGGATCGAGATCCCCGGTTGCGTTGATCCGAATTCCCGGCCCGCGTCTGTCGCTCTCCTCATCGGCCTCGGCCACAGCCGTTCGCGTAAACGGAAAGTATCCCGTCCCATGCTGCGGCCGATACGCTGTCAGATTTCCAAACGCGCACGCCCCGACATCGCACGCACTCGCGGCCCCCAGCCATGCCCCGCCGCACTGCCCCTCGCTCGTCTCAACGCACGACGCGGCGCTCGAACAACAAGCTCCCACCGGACCGCCGATCAAGCACCCGACGAACCCCTGGATATCGCGGCCATCCACCACGTCGTTCACATCAACGTCCCCGCCACACCCTGAGCAACCTACCACCCCATCTGCCAGCCGCGCTACGAATGGCCCAATATCCGCCGCGTTGCGCACCGAATCGCAATTTGCGTCGCAAGCATCGCACGAACCAGCCGGGGATCGAGACGTTTGCCCTGACGCGACAGTGGCATAAGCACAAACGAGAGCGATCGTGGCGACCAGTACGAACCGCTCGACAATGGCTTTCACGCACGCCTCCTTTACGTTGTCCCGCGATTGTAACCCTTCGACGGGAGTGATCGCACTTGAATGGCTGGTAATCGCGATTGCGAATCGAGAGCGATCGCGCGGATTCGCTTACTTTGCGGTGCGATCGACGAACGGATCGTCGGGGCGCGAATCAGCCAATCGAGATGCGCGAACGCTCTGGAATGGTCGGCTAGCGGGTTCCGGCGAGCTGGGCGGTGTAGGTGATCAGGCCGGTGGGGTCGTTCATGGTCAGGGTGCCGGAGAGGGCGTTGCCGCTGAGGGTGAGGGCTGCTTCGACTGTCGCGGCGGGGACGGGGGCGTTGGCGATGGGGCCGGGGCGGAAGATGGCGGCCTGGCCGGCGGCGAGTGGGAGGCCGGGAGTGCCACCGACGATGATGAGGTGACTGCCCTGGATCGTGAGGTTGACGGAGTCGAAGGGCTGGCCGGCGCGGGTGGCGACGGACGAGAGGTGCATCGCGCCGAGGGAGCTGAGATTGGTAGTAGGGAGCGTGGCGGTGGTCAGGGTCAGGACTACCTGGTTTGTGCCGTTGTAGACAAGCGGGCGCGGTTCGATGCGGAGCGTGGCCGGTTGCGAGAAGGAGGTGTTGCCGGTGGCGTCGAGGAGCTGGCCGGTGACGTTGACGGCATAGGTTCCGATGAACGGATTGGTTACGCTTGCGCCGCCGGTGGTCGGGAGCGGGTCGAAGGCGGGCGGTTGTGTGTTAACGTCGATGCTGACGATGGCGTCGGATTCGAAGAAGCCGTCGCTGGCGACGACGCGGAAGACGTAGGGGCCGTCGGCGGGGATGAAGAGCTTGACGTTGAGTGCGCCGCCGATGCGGGTGCTTGAGTCTTCGATCGTGTCGGGGCCGGAGACCTGGGCGTAGGTGATTGTGAGGCCGTCGCCGTCGGGGTCGAAGGCGACGGCGGAGAGCGTGAGTTGCTGCGGGCCGGTGAGCGTCGCAGACTGCGCGATGAAGATGGGCGGGTTGTTGCCGCCGTTGAGCGCGAAGCCGGGCACGTTGATGTTCGAGCCGCAGCCGATTGCGAATAAGACGGTCGTGGCCGCGGCCTGAAACAGGCGCGGACTGCTAGCGAGCTTCATTTTCCCCGTTCCCCCCTGCACCGCCTCGATGGGCTGGTGACAGCGATTCTATGGCGCGGAGTTGGCGGGAATCCCGATTTTCGCGAGGAAAGACGGCGTCAGATAATATCGCGGGGATGGTTGAGCGACGGCCGGCGAACGATGCGACGACGCGGTTTTCGGAGCGCGTGGATGATTACGTCCGGTATCGGCCGGGGTATCCGGCGGAGGTGGTCGAGAGTCTGCGCGATGAGTTTGGATTGCGGGCGGAGCAGGTGATCGCGGATGTGGGGTCGGGGACGGGGATCTTCAGCGAGTTGATGCTGAAGAATGGCAACGCGGTGATCGGCGTGGAGCCGAATGGGCCGATGCGGGCGGCGGCGGAGCGGCTGCTGGCGGGGTATCCGCGGTTTCGCAGCGTCGATGGGACGGCGGAGGCGACGACGCTGGATGACGCGTGCGTGGGTTGGGTGACGGCGGGGCAGGCGTTTCACTGGTTTGATGTTGTGCGGGCGCGGGCGGAGTTTCGGCGGATTTTGAGGCCGGGTGGGCGCGTGGTGCTGGTGTGGAACAACCGGCTGGAGCACACGCCGTTTCTGGCGGCGTACGAGGCGCTGCTGCAGGGGCTTGGAACGGACTATTTGCGGATCAAGCATCAGGGGGTGGAGTCGGACGGGTCGATCGAGCGGTTCTACGGGGCGGGCGGGTTTGTGCGGCGGGAGTTTGAGAATCGGCAGGTGCTTGATTTTGACGGGCTGCGCGGCCGGACGATGTCGGCGTCTTATGTGCCGAAGGCGGGGCAGGCGGGACATGCGGAAATGATTGCGGGGCTTGAGGGCGTGTTTGCGCGGCACGCGGAAGGCGGGCGGATTGTGCTGGAGTATCAGACGCGGATGTATGTGGGGCGCGTCAGTTGATGATTCGCTGAGCGCCGGTGTATGTGACGTAGCCATCGCCGCGGAGGAAGCCGATCAGGGTTTGATTGCCGCGCGTGGCTAAGTCTATCGCGAGCGAGCTGGGGGCGGAGACGGCGGCGAGGATGGGGATGCTCGCGGCCTGGGATTTCTGGACGATTTCGAAGCTGGTGCGGCCGGAGACGAGGAGGATGGTGCGGTCGAGGGGGAGGCGGTGATCGAGGACGGCCCAGCCGACGACTTTGTCTACGGCGTTGTGGCGGCTGACGTCTTCGCGGAGGCAGAGGAGGCGGCCGGATTCGTCGAAGAGGGCGGCGGCGTGGAGGCCGCCGGTTTCGGCGAAGATGGGCTGGTGGGTACGCATCCGGTCGGGGAGGGCGAGCAGGGTTGCGGCGGGAATTTTCAGATCGCTTCGGATGGGCGCGACGGCGGTGCAGACCTGATCGATGCTGGCCTTGCCGCAGATGCCGCAACTGCTGGTGGCGTAGAAGTTGCGTTTGAGCTTGTCGAGATCGACGGATGCGGAGGGCGCGAGCGTGGCGACGAGGATGTTGCCGCGGGCTTCGGGCTTTTCGATTTCGTTGCACGGGGCGATCTGGTCGATGTCGGCGGCGGAGCGGATGACGCGTTCGGTGAAGAGAAAGCCGGCGGCGAGTTCTTCGTCGTGGCCGGGGGTTCGCATGGTGACGACGACGGAGACTTTGCCGATGCGGATTTCGAGGGGCTCTTCGACGACGACGGCGTCGTGAGCGGGTTGGGTGTTGGGGGGCTTGCAGCGCGTGATTTCGACGCGGCGGGTCGGCTCGGGCATGGGGCGA